>JBDLQG010000242.1:0-2659 GCA_039800705.1 Pseudomonadota bacterium | reverse complement strand
AAAAATTTGGTGATCTCAGATGATTTTATGCATCAAACAAATGTATACATTACTAGATATTACGCTTATCAAAGAATTCTTAATACAATAAAAGAAACTAATAACGTATTAATTGCTCTTCTCGAGTCAGAACGAAATCATTAATTTTTTAGTTTATGGAAGTACATCACCATTCGCACAAACCAAAAGAGTGGAAAGAATACATTACGGAGTTTGTGATGCTTTTTGCAGCTGTAACATTAGGTTTTTTTGCAGAAAATCAACGTGAACATTATGTAGAAGGGTTAAGAGAGGTTCAATACATGGAAAGCTTAACCGAAGACTTAGCAAAAGACAAGTTTGATTTAAGTGAGTCAAAAAAATATATAATTACCCAAACAAAATATATAGATACAGCAATTTCATTATTATCTAAAGGGAATTGGGCTCCAGAAAATATTAAAATAATGTATCGAGCAAGTTTAAAAGTTGGTGGGAGTAGGCCAGCTACTTTTATAGACAGAACATCTGCGCAATTAAGGTCTGGAGGGATGAGGCTTATAAGAGACAGAAAGGTAGCCACACTTATAACTGAGTATTGGCAATTAATCAATCAATACAATGAGTATGAAAAAGTGGGTATTAATGAGTATAAGTTAAATGTAAAAAACATGACTTATAAAATTTTTGATGGTACAAACTATTTAGATGCTAAAAACAAAATCATTAAAGAAGGTGCTACATTGTGATGATGCCGAGCTCAAAGCAGCGCAACATATGCTGACCCAATTAAACCCACGACCCGGGGCTGGATTTAGCAAGTTAGCTGAGGGGCACTTTATTCAGCATGAGGTGATCGTAAAAAAAATTAAGGGTCACTGGGTCGCCAGTCTCAATGATGAAGCTGTTCCAAAACTACGCATTAACCAAATGTACGCGGATATCTTGAAACGCAACCGCGATAGCTCTAACCAATATTTAAATAGCCAAATGCAAGAAGCCAAATGGATGATCAAAAATATCCAGCAGCGCTTTTCTACAATCTTGCGAGTGGCCCAAGCGATTGTGAATAATCAAGCGGCCTTTCTCGAGCATGGCGAAGTTGCAATGAGGCCTTTAGTGCTACGTGACATTGCAGACGAACTTGGAATGCATGAATCGACTGTGTCACGCGTAACTACCCGAAAATACATGCTCACCCCACGGGGCGTTTACGAACTCAAGTACTTTTTTGGGAGTCATGTCGCAACCGAGAACGGCGGGGCTTGCTCTGCAACCGCAATTCGCGCTTTAATTAAGCAAATGGTGGCGGAAGAGAATGCTAAAAAACCGCTATCCGATAATCAAATGACTGAAATTATATGTAAACAAGGCATCGTCGTTGCTAGACGGACGATTGCTAAGTACCGCGAGTCTCTTAATATTCCCGCGGCTAGCCAGCGCAAGTCTTTATAAGACTTGCATAATAACCACCAAAAGGAGTCAATCATGAATTTGCATTTAACAGGTCACCACTTAGAAATCACTCCTGCATTGCGTGAATATGTTCAGAGTAAATTAACAAAAATCAGTAATCACTTTGATCACGTCATTGATATCAAGGTCACGCTTACGGTGGAAAAATTGACACAAAAAGTCGAAGCAACTATTCATGTCCCTGGCAATGATTTATGATTTACACGCCGAATCTAGTGGTGAAAATATGTATAGCGCGATTGATTTATTGGCTGACAAACTTGATCGACAAGTCGTCAAACATAAAGAAAAACATGCCGACCACCACAAAACTAATGGTGCGGTAAAACATCAAGCGATTGAGTCAGAATAAGATAGTAGACCAAGAAGATGGCTCAAATCAGCGTACATCAGCTTTATCAGGAAACGCGCCGCAAACTCAAACTTACTTGGGTGGCCGGCAAGGCGGGGGCAGACAATTTGCTCACCAGCGAGACCGTTTCTAAACCCTCCTTGGCGCTGATTGGCCATCTTAATTTTGTGCACCCCAATCGGGTTCAAGTATTGGGTTGTGCCGAGATGGATTATCTTCGAGGTCTGGATGATGAAGACCTCGGCTTATCCATTCAGAATTTGTTCTCAACCGATCTTGCTGCCATCATCGTTTCTAATGGTGAGAAAGTGCCTGAAGCACTGGTTAATGCAGCGGATAAGGCCAGAACACCTTTGTTAGCATCGCCTATCCGCAGCCCAGAGTTAATGGATAGCTTGGGGCATTATTTGACCCAGGCATTTGCTGAATCCACCAGCGCACATGGTGTATTTATTGAGGTGCAAGGCTTTGGTGTGCTCATTAAAGGTAGCCCAGCCATCGGTAAAAGCGAACTAGCGCTAGAGCTTATCTCGCGTGGCCATCGTCTAGTCGCCGACGATATCGTCGATTTTTATCGCGTCTCGCCTGAGCGTATTGAGGGTCGCTGCCCGCCGCTTCTGCAGGATTTCTTGGAGGTGCGTGGTTTAGGCATCCTGAACATCCGTGCACTATTCGGTGATAGCGCGGTGAAGCCAACAAAGCCACTTGATTTAATCATCCAGCTTGAAATGGCGGGCACGACAGCGCCACAGAATTTAGACCGATTAGAAATTAAATCTCAGCATGAGAATGTACTCGGATTGAGTGTGCAAAAAGTGGTGATCCCTGTTGCCGCCGGTCGGAATATTGCGG
>JBDLQG010000241.1:0-2674 GCA_039800705.1 Pseudomonadota bacterium | reverse complement strand
ACAAATTTCGGTATTTTTATCACAAGGCAATTACGCTAACAAATCATGAAGCAGAGATTTTAATTTTATTGCTTGGCTTTGCTGCTTTAAGCGATTGGCAATAATGATGCTTTCGAGTTCATTTAAGGCGGTGTTAAAATCATCATTGACCACCAAATAATCAAATTCTCTGTAATGCGACATTTCAGCCACGGCATCTTGCATACGTCGATCGATAATTTCCACGGAATCTTTGCCGCGTCCTTCAAGGCGCTCACGAAGTATTTGTGTTGAAGGGGGAAGAATAAAAATCGAATAACTTTGAGGCATCAACTTACGCACTTGCTGAGCGCCTTGCCAGTCAATTTCCAAAATGACGTCATCACCTTGCGCTAAATTATCTTCAACCGTTTTTTGCGCTGTACCATAAAAATTATCAAATACTTGCGCAGACTCTAAAAACGCTTTTTCATTTTGCATGGCACGAAAATCGTCAACACTGACAAAGAAATAATCTTTGCCGTGAATTTCGCCTTCTCTACTCTGGCGTGTGGTGTGTGATACCGATACAATAAGGTTTTCAACGGTTGCAATGAGTTTTTTTACTAAGCTGGTTTTCCCTGCGCCCGATGGCGCAGAAATAATATACAAATTACCGGTAGTCGTCATTTTGGTGTCTATTTTGAAAAGGGAAAGCAAAGAAAGGAAAAATTCGCTCTATTTTAACAACCTTCTATTCAATAGTCAGTTTCATTCAAAAGGGAGTGCGCAATGACACTAAAAAGTTTCCAAAATCAAACGCCCATATTGGGCAATAATGTGTATATTGATGACAGCGCTATTGTCATTGGTGCAGTGATTTTGGGCGATGACGTATCGATTTGGCCCACAGCGGTGGTGCGCGGTGATGTGGAAAAAATCACGATTGGCAACAATACAAACGTCCAAGATGGCGCGGTGCTGCATGTGTCACATCAAGGAAAATTTTCTGAAAGGGGGCATCCACTGTCTATTGGAGAAGATGTCACCATTGGGCATCGTGCGGTAATTCATGGCTGCACGGTTGGTAATTATTGTTTAATTGGCATAGGTGCTATTATTATGGATAATGCGGTCTTGGAAGATTATGTCATGCTGGGCGCGGGGGCACTTGTGCCACCAAATAAACGACTTGAAAGTGGGTATTTATACGTTGGATCGCCCGCGAAACAAAGTCGCCCGCTCAGTGAGAATGAAAAAGAATTTTTGCGTTATTCTGCTTCACATTATGCGAGTTTGAAAAATGTGTATTTGAAGGAGGGATCAGAATCTTGATAGATATGAAATAACTGTGGTGAGAGGGTAAAATCGAATCACCGACACAAGGATTTTCAATCCCTCGCTCGATTTGCGACACGGTGATTGGAATCACTTGCTCTGAAGTTAGTGTATATTTTTGATGCCAGTATTTAAAAATTGTTCGACGGATAAATTTATATCCTTCGCAATTTGCTTTAACAAAACAGGTGATATGTCGCGTCCCGCATGGAACGGCACGGTCGTACATCTGCCATCAATGTGCCGAAATTGCTTATGAGAGCCGCGTTGCCGTACTTCTGTGAATCCTAGTAACTCAAGTAGTAAAATTACTTCACGGGGTTTTAAAACTGGAATCGTTCCCACGAGTTAAGCTACCTCAATGTTTTGAAGTCCAACAAATCGATTTTCAATGGCAGGAACTCCATCCTCAAGCAACATTTCAATGACTTCTTTCAAATTTTGATTCAATTCATCTAAGGTTTCAGCTTGAGTATGTGCGCCTGAAAATCCGGGCACAAAGCCTACATAAAGCCCTGTTTGTAACAGTTTCAATATTAACGAACATAGAACATTAAAGCCCGTCAATGCAGCACACATGGTGATTTTCAATCCCTCGCTCGATTTGCGACACGGTGATTGGAATCACTTGCTCGCTGATATCAAAGCAATCTTGCTTACGCTCAAATAAAGTCATATTATATGTAATATGAAAATATCCAGAATCGTCCTTGACACAAATATTTTAATTGCCGCCGCTCGTAGTCGAAATGGAGCCTCTTTTGCTTTACTGCAAGCATTGAGAAATAAGCAATTTATTGCATTAGCTTCAGTACCTCTGATGCTTGAATACGAAGCCGTACTAAAACGTCCTGAACATTTACAAACAGGCAACACTGACACCTTTCTTGATGCTATAAGTTTATTCATGGAGCCTGTGCATTTACATTATCTTTGGCGCCCTCAACTACGTGACCCAGCTGATGAAATGGTATTGGAAACAGCGCTAAATGGGAGAGCCGATGCACTAGTGACGTTGAATATAAATGATTTTAAACCTGCAAGCCATTTTGGGTTGCCTGTATTACCCCCGAGTATGTTTTTACGTCAATTACAAGAGGAGTTTAACTAATGGCTAATTATGCTTTACGTGTGCCTGAATCGTTGTTTTCCTATGCTCGCCAAGTAGCAGAAGAAGAACAAGTCTCAATGAATCAATTCTTTGTTAGTGCTATTGCTGAAAAGGTATCTGCATTGAAAACTGAATTATACTTTAAGGAACGCCAAGCACGAGGCGAACCCACTGATTTTGATGCTTGGCTGGCAGTAAGTCCTAATGTTAAATAAAATTAACGAAAATACAAACTCTAAAAAATAAATATTTTTTGCCGATAAACAA
>JBDLQG010000240.1:0-2524 GCA_039800705.1 Pseudomonadota bacterium | reverse complement strand
ACCATCTGGCGTTTGAATGGTGCCTTCATTATCAATACTTGGCGCGGCTAGAATGACACGCCCGCCCGCCGCATTGGTTTTAATGTTGGCACCTTTTTCGACAAAAATTTGAATTTTGATTGGCTCACCTTGGGCATTTTTAAGCGGCTCGCCATTCGTATCTTTTAAATAAATCTCACCGTTTCCCTCAAGTGCGGCGCCGCCATTGGCATTAAATGCGTTAGTAATCCCTTTTTGAAATACATCATTACTAATGCCCAGTGTCGTTGCCACGAGTGAATTCACGTTGACAGTAGACTCTTTTCCAAACAAAAAACCATTTTGATTAACGAGATACACCTGACCATTAGCGGTGAGTGTTCCCATAATTTTACTGGCATCGGCTTGATGAATAGTATTAAGCGCAATAGAGCTGGTTGCAGGCTGTTGAAAGTGAACGCTATTTTCAGCACCAATATTAAACTTCTGCCAATCGATAGCTGCTTTATCAGTGGTTTGGCGAATGGTCATGGCATTGCCAGCAATAGCAGCAGCGGCGTGACCTTGCGTGGCAATATCAATAGGCGTATTCGATAGCGTCACGTTTGCGCTTGGTACGGGTAACTCACCGGCATAGGCGGCATTGAACAGCACACTTCCGCTAATAAGTGTACGAATTGCAAGGACGAGAGGTTTTGGTTTAATCATAAAATAACACCGACATCAAAATTCATACGCAAAACGGAAATCAATACGTTGATTACCTGCATTGACGGTACTTTGAGTATAAAGTGGATATGCCCAGTCGAGTTCACTGACAAAATGTTTAAATAATTGCGCCCGAAAACCGATGCCCGTACCGGCAAGTTGATAATTCGCGGGACTTGGTGAAAGAGGCTTTTGAATCCAAAGATAACCGTAATCAAAAAAGGCGTGCGCTCGTAAATTTTGCGCAAATTCCCATTGCGTGAGCGCTGGACTTTGCAATTCAAAAGACGCATTCAGACCGTCATCTCCGAGTTGCTGCGTTTGATAATACCCGCGTACATTTTGCACACCACCTACCGCAAACTGTTCATTGCTAATCAGCGGTGAATTGGCAAGTTGCCCAGACGCACGCGTTGAAATACGCATATCCCAAGGCAAATTTTGTAAATGTTTCAGTTCGCTACTCAAATAAATAAAGTCAGATTTCGCATCTGAGCGCTTGTTCGTAAATTCCTTCGCATCATTGCCTAACCCACGAACAGAAAAATGGACTGCTGAACTTAATGATGTGACGGACGATTCAGTGCGCCAGTTTCCATCATAGCCAACTTGAAACGCTAAATAACTAATAGGGGTATTTTGAGTATCCTGACCGACATTTTTAAGACTTTGACTAAAATCTTTATAATCCACGCCTGCTGATAAACTGTGGCTATAAACGTCAAGTGATGTCAGCGGCAACATCAAACGTCCACCAAAAATATTGCCCGCCCCAACCACCGATAAACCACCAACGGTGGTACCTAGTTGTGTATTGGAACTAATACCAATGCCGTAAAGTGCAAGGCGTGATTCTTGCCAACCCGTTGGCAAGACATACGTTCCCGACCAGACATCCACTTCGTTATTATTTTCGGGTGATACCTGATATTGCAATGATGCGCTGTGGAAACGCTGCCAAAGATTGTCATAACGAATAGAGCCTACTACGCGACTACGTGTCGTATGCTCAGAATTTTTACCGTTGATTTCAACGCTGCCATGCAGTGGCAGATTGTCTTTGACGCGAAGTTCCACTTCTGTTTTCCCCGGAGTTGATCCTGCACGAAAAATGGGCGTCACTTGACGATCGGGTGATTCTTGCCCTAACGCATTCATCTGTGCTTGTACCGCTGGCATATAAGGAACTTGCCCTGCTGCGAGCGCAGGAATGCCTTCTCGAATTTTACCGAGATAAAAATACCGTGACCCCGTGATTTTAAGTCCTTCAACCGAGCCTTCAACCACTTTCAAACGCACGATATTTTCTAAAACATCTTGCTCAGGAATTTCAACAAGAACCGTTGGATACCCTTTTTCACGATAAAGACTTTCAAGCGTTTGACGTGCTTTTTCGACATCATCAACCGACTTGGCTTTTCCTAAATAGGGATAAAGTGTTTTTTCAATTAAAGCGCTGTCGAGCACCGTGTTACCATCTACTTGCAACTCAAATAAATCAAAATCTGAGCGAGTTTCTGCTTGAGCAGGCGACGCGGTTATATTTTTAGAATCTTGTGCATAAAGCGCAGATGAACACAATAAAAGCGCAAAAGGTACAGCAGCGAAAACGCTGTGTACCTTATCGCTTTGCACTGTGCTGATGTGCAAATAGTTTTTCATTATTTTAATTGAATATCGAGTGCAGCTTTGCTTGCATTGACGTTGTTAATGACAGGAACAATCTCATCATGCACTAACGCATCGCTACCAATATGAGAGAACGGAATAACGGGGTAAGCTGGATCAAAAGGTACGCCTGCAGCATAACCGCGTGTATCCGCTGTTGTTGCAAAAA
>JBDLQG010000239.1:0-4262 GCA_039800705.1 Pseudomonadota bacterium | reverse complement strand
AAAACGGTAGTTATTGGTTTGAATGTTTGTCCGTTTGCGCGTCGTGAAGTGGAGCGGGGAAGTGTTAAATTTGAACTTGAAACATCTACGGATGTGGCTACGTGTTTAGAAAATCTCATTTTGCAATGTGAATGTTTAGATCAAGACGATAATATTGAAACCACGTTACTCGTTTATGCGAACGCGTTCAGCGAATTTGATGATTATTTAGATTTTGTGGCTATCGCGCAGGATTTGCTTGAAGCGGAGCATTACGAAGGCGTATATCAATTAGCGACGTTTCACCCTCATTATTGTTTTGAAGGTGCAACCGAAGATGACGCGGCAAATTTTACCAATCGTTCACCGTTCCCTATGCTTCACTTGTTGCGTGAAAGTAGTTTAACGGAGGCGCTTGCGCATTATCCAAACCCCGATACGATTCCTGTTAATAATATTACGCTCATGCGTCAAATCGGCTTGGAAACATTACAAGCGACATTGGCGACTTGTTATTTAAGATAATGATTTCAATATAGAATTAGTATAAAAAAGTTTTATGGACGAATTAACAAAAGAAAAAGTCAATTTAGAAACAGCCAAAATTCATTGGAAAGATTTGCAACGTTTTTTTGCAAAAGGCGAAGCGGTTTGGGTGTCAAGTGAGCTTGATTTAGTTGAGGTGGGATATCAATTTTCTATGGACAGTAAATCTCATGTGCAAGCTTGGATGGAAAATAATCAAGTAGCGTTAGTGTCTGATGAACAGGCGCTGCGCTGGTTTGAAAGTCATGCAGAGCTTTGGGCGGTGGTGGTCAAACCGTGGATTTTGGTGCAAGAATAAATCACATCGGTGACAGGCAATCATTTTTTGCCTGTCACCGATAAATTCCTATTTTTTAACGACTTCGGCTGCGTGAACCTTGTGTTTTGGGTTTTGCGCCGGGTGCTTGATTTCGTGCAACATAGCCTTTCTTTTCAGTTGGCTTTTTAGTATGGCGGAAATCTTTTTTACCGGTTTCTTTGTTGGGTGCTTTCTTTTTAGGTGCGTCAATCACATTTAATGAAACAGGTTCATAACCTGTATCGGCAATACGTGGCAATTTGCGTTTGAGTAATTTTTCAATTTCAGCTAATTGGCTTGATTCTTCAGGCGATACTAACGAAATCGCAGCACCTAACGCGCCAGCACGACCTGTACGCCCAATGCGATGAATATAATCTTCAGGCACTTGCGGCAAGTCGTAATTCACCACATGCGGCAAATCATCAATATCCAGTCCACGCGCGGCAATATCCGTGGCGACAAGGACAGATACCTTTCCGTTTTTGAATAAATCTAGCGCTTTTGTGCGAGCACCTTGCGTTTTATCACCATGCAGCGCTGCAGAGCGAATGCCGTCAGTGACTAATTGTTTTTCTAAGCGATCAGCGCCATGTTTGGTGCGAACAAAGACCAACACCTGTTGCCAATTATTACTGCCGATTAAATAAGATAGCAGCGCACGTTTATTTTCGCGGGCAATACCGTAAACCAATTCTGAAATATTATCTGACGTCACATTAGGCTTGGCGACTTCAACTAAAATTGGATTTTGTAATATCTGATTTGCTAAGGCTTTGATAGGCGCAGAATACGTTGCGGAAAATAATAAATTTTGGCGTTGCTTAGGCAAATTTCCAATAACACGACGAATATCAGGCAAAAAACCCATATCCAGCATACGATCCGCTTCATCAAGTACCAGCATTTCCACGCTGCTTAAATTGATGTTTCGCTCGTTCATGTGATCACAAAGACGTCCTGTAGTAGCCACAATAATATCGCAGCCATGACGCAGTTGACGAATTTGCATATTGATACTTGCACCACCCACAATCATTTCCGCAATAAGCGGCAGATGTGCGCCATAGGTTTTAATACTTTCAAGCACTTGCGCAGCCAGTTCACGCGTTGGCACTAACACTAAGGCGCGAATACGACGTGGTTTTTGGTGTGGATCGTGATTTTCCATCAAACGATGCAGAAGCGGTAATGTAAAGCCGGCGGTTTTTCCTGTACCTGTTTGTGCGCCAGCCAGTACGTCTTTACCGGCAAGAATGTGGGGGATAGCTTGTTTTTGAACGGGGGTTGGCGTGGTGTAGCCTTGATCGCTGATGGCGTTAAGTAATGCCGGACTTAAGCCGAGGGCTTGAAAACTCATGTAAACTCTCAAATGATTTATTAAAAATAGATAACGCTAATATAACACAACCCATGTAGTTAATGCGGTTTTAAACGTATTTTTCGTTAATAAACAAGAGAATTGCCGTTATTTTTTCGGCATTAAAAATAACGGCATTGTTTTTGTTTGTAAAGTGATTATAGCACTTTTTTTCAAAAGTGTGATGTATGTCACACTTTTGATTAAAAAATAATAAGGCGTGAAGGGTTATCATTAAAATGGAAAATGTTTTTTTCATTATTGTGTGACTAAAAATGCTCAGACCTTCTTCACCACCGCTTCCTAAATCGCTTGACATAAAAGCGCTTTCTATTACCCAGTGTTTAGCTAAAACCTATTCTGATAAACAACAGCATTACGCTGGTCGAAACGTCGTTAATCATTGTCATATTGTGGGCGAAGTGGCGCGTGCGTTAATGTTGCGTATGTCAGATGAGCTAAAAAAAGAATTATTGCCCAATGGATCGGAACTTATCGCTGCGTGCCATGATTTGGGCAAAATTAGTCCTACTTTTCAAAAAAAAATCCATGATGCACTACATCGTTCTATTCCTGAACTAGCGCAGGTCAATGCTACGTTAGAAAAAAAATGGGGGGGTCATGCGGGGGTAAGTTTGATTGCTGCAAGTGATTTAGCGATTGGAAAATTTATTCCAGAAATTTTAGGACAGCATCACGGTTATTTGCCAAATGTAGCGGGGTTGGTAAATGATGCCGTATATGGTGGAAGAGCGTGGCAACAACAGCGTGAACAGTTAGTTTTAGAATTAAAAAAATTGTTGAATTGCGATTTTCCATCAATCAACACGCCAGAACAGGCGTTAATTATTGCTGGATTAACCACAGTTTCCGATTGGATTGGTTCATCTTCACTTTTTGATAACCCAGACAATGATTGGAAACCGCTTATTCATCTTGCTTTGGATAATGCAGGCTTTATTGCTCCGCAAGTTATCCCGAATTTACGTTTTAGCGATATTTTCAATTTCGCTCCTAAAAATAGCCAATCCACGTTTTTTCATCATGTAACACAATCGGGCGTTTACATTTTAGAAGCGCCAATGGGAATTGGCAAAACCGAAGCTGCCCTTTACGCCGCGTATCAATTACTTTCTAAGCGTAACGCAACGGGCATTTATTTTGCGTTGCCTACGCAACTGACGTCCAACAAAATTCACGAGCGAGTAAATACGTTTTTAGAAAAGATTTTAGAACCCACAAGCGGGCATCAAAACGCGTTATTACTACATAGTCATGCGTGGTTAAAAAGAGAATTAGCCGTTGAAGGCAATCCTAACGGTTCATGGTTTGATCAAAGTAAGCGCGGCATTCTTGCCCCGTTTGCCGTGGGAACGATTGATCAAGCCTTAATGGCTGTGATGAATGTCAAACATGGGTTTGTTCGCACATTTGGTTTGGCGGGCAAAGTCGTTATTCTCGACGAAGTACATAGTTATGATACCTATACAGGTGAGTTGCTCGATGAACTCGTGTCTACACTCAAAAAACTGCATTGCACTGTCATTATTTTAAGCGCGACGCTCACGCAAGAACGCCGTGAAACGCTCCTCGACCATCCGACGCAAAATCAACATTATCCTCTCATTTCAGCAAAACCCAATATAGGAAATTTTCAAGAATTAGATGTTGGCACATTAGATGCCCAAACAGTTACGCTGTCATGTTGTCAACGCGATGAAATAGCCATTGATGAAGCATTAGCGCGTGCCGAAAGTGGGCAACAAGTGTTATGGATTGAAAATACCGTGGCGCAGGCACAAGCCATTTTTCGTCAATTATCGGCAATCGATGTGTCTATTGAATGTGGTTTATTACATTCACGTTTTTTGAAAGTCGATAGAGCAAACAATGAACAGCAATGGGTCGGGCTTTATGGCAAAGATAATCCCCGTGCCCGTCAAGCAACAGGGCGCATTTTAGTGGGAACGCAAGTATTAGAGCAATCATTAGATATTGATGCCGATTTTTTAGTCAGTCGATTTGCGCCAACCGATTTTCTTTTTCAGCGCATTGGCAGATTATGGCGCCATGACAATG
>JBDLQG010000238.1:0-2572 GCA_039800705.1 Pseudomonadota bacterium | reverse complement strand
CGTGATGAGAAGTGAATTATTTTTTGACGTTCAATATCAAACAATTTAGGAATAACACATGAATACACAATGGGAAGCGGTGATTGGTCTTGAAATTCACACGCAATTAGCCACAAAATCAAAAATTTTTTCCGGTGCATCAACAACGTATGGGGCTGCGCCTAATACGCAAGCTTGCGTCATTTCACTAGGTATGCCCGGTGTATTGCCTGTCTTGAACGAAGATGCGGTGCGCAAGGCAGTTATTTTTGGTATGGCCATTAACGCGGAAATTGCTCCTTATTCCGTGTTTGCACGCAAAAATTACTTCTATCCAGATTTGCCAAAAGGCTATCAAATCAGCCAATTTGAGCTACCTATCGTTGGTAAAGGTTTTTTAGACATTGATGTTGACGGTGAAACAAAACGCGTTGGCGTCACGCGTGCGCATTTGGAAGAAGATGCCGGTAAATCATTGCATGAGAATTTTCATGGTTTGAGTGGTATCGATTTAAATCGTGCAGGCACGCCGCTACTGGAAATTGTCTCTGAGCCGGATATGCGCTCAGCCAAAGAAGCCGTGGCTTATATGCGAAAATTACATGAGCTCGTGCGTTATCTTGAAATTTGCGATGGAAATATGCAAGAAGGCTCGTTTCGCTGTGATGCAAACGTATCGGTGCGCCCAAAAGGACAAGCTGAATTTGGAACGCGTGCGGAAATTAAAAATATTAATTCATTTAAATTTGTTGAAAAGGCCATTAATCATGAAATTGAGCGTCAAATTGAATTGATTGAAAGCGGTGGTAAGGTCGTTCAAGAAACACGTTTGTATGATTCTGTGAAAGATGAAACGCGCTCTATGCGTAGCAAAGAAGAAGCAAACGATTACCGTTATTTCCCTGATCCTGATTTGCTTCCTGTTTTTATTAGCGATGAATTGAAAGCGCAAATCAAAGCACAACTTCCTGAATTGCCCGAAGAGAAAAAATTACGTTTTAAAACGGATTATCACTTAAATGATGAAAGTGCCACGATATTAACGTCATCACGCGATTTGGCGAATTATTTTGAAGAAGTGGTCAAATTATCACATTGTGAAAGTACAATTTGCGCAAATTGGATTACGGGTGAATTATCGGCGGCACTGAATCGCGCGGATTTAGACATTAGTAATTCGCCTATTGATGCTACGCGTTTTGCAGGACTAGTCGCGCGAATTGCAGATGATACAATTTCAGGTAAGATTGGCAAGCAGGTTTTTGAATTCTTATGGAATAGTGCAGACAGCGCAGATGACATTATTGAAAAACAAGGCTTAAAACAAATTACGGATACGGGAGCTATCGAGGCGATTATTGATACCATTCTCGCTGCAAACGAAAAGCAAGCACAGCAATACCGTGATGGCAATGAAAAAATGTTTGGTTTCTTTGTGGGGCAAGTCATGAAAGCGATGCAAGGCAAAGGAAATCCTGCGGAAATTAACAAAATTTTGAAAGTAAAGCTGTCTTGATTTTAAATTTATTTGATGTCGGTCGAATATAACGCAGTAAATAAGACTATTGTTTTGGCTATGTCAGATAAAAAATCATTTTTTTGACAATGAACGTTTTCAATAAACACGCGCCTTTTGTGGGGCGCGTTTTTTTCAGATATACGTTATGGTTTAGGCAGTAGATAATCAGCCACCGTTTTGACCAACCCGATTTCATTTGTGTAATCAAGAAAAACCCATTGACCATTTGCATTAAATTCAAGAAACACAAAATTATCTTGATGAATCATGAAATCTAAACGCCCCCAATCAACGTTTAAATTTTTTGCAAAGTTTGCAATCGAGAGTGTTTGCTCAAGTGTCAAATCAAACGTAAACCATTCTTGCGAGGTCATTTCAAAATCTTGTTCTTTTCGCCAATCTAAACCTTTTAAATTAGCTCGACTTCGAGAAAATGCAAATTGTTTATCACCACATAAAAATACGGTAATATCAGCGTCACTGTTGATTTTTTCTTGTAAAAACCAAGGATAATTAGGATGAAGCGTTTCAATTTTCACTTCAGTGGTAAACAATGCTTTGTTGGTTGTAGTGAGTCCAGACGTTAATGACTTAGCAACAACTTCTTTACCAGCCAATTTATCAACGCCAGCAAGTTGAAAGCTAATAAGCGTTTGAGGTATTTGAAAATAATTTGCAGCTAAATTCAAAATATTCATTTTGCCCATGTGATTATGAAAATCGGGCGGATTGCCTTTGACTAATCCACGAATTCGACACCAATGATAAAGTTCACGAAAAATATATTTCGCTTCTTCAACAATAAAGGGTTCTTCATCGACTAAATAAAAATTAAATGCCTTCCACCAAAATGCACTAGTAACTGCATTTGAATTGATGCTGTGTCCCGCAGGATTTGTAATTTCCCAATAATCTGGTGTAAATTCTAAATGATATTCTTTGCAAAGATTGTAATTGAACCGAAAGGCTCTATGACCCAATTCTTGAATAAGACGGTCGCTAGTACCATCAAGTGAGCCTGTAAATAATAATAGCACTAGCGAACCTCAAATTTTTTATAATCAAATTTCAATT
>JBDLQG010000237.1:0-2578 GCA_039800705.1 Pseudomonadota bacterium | reverse complement strand
GTGCTAGACACTTATAAGCACTCTACATTACCCGTGCTGGTTATTTTTATTACTGATGGGGGAATTTATGAAACAAGTCATATCAAAAAAATATTAATTGAGGCATCAAATTATCCTATTTTCTGGCAATTTGTGGGAGTGGCGGGGTCAAATTATGGTGTACTCGAAGCGTTAGACGAAATGGAAGGCAGAATCGTCGATAACGCCGGTTTTTTTGCTGTTGATGATTTGAAAAAAATTAAAGATGAAGAACTTTACGATCGTTTGCTTAGTGAATTTCCACATTGGCTCAACGAAGTGAAACAAAAAGGAATCATTGCTCGCTCTTGAAGAGAAAACCTCTATTTTTTTAATTTTTATTTTTGTGTTATCTTGCATGACAAAAGCCGTATCAAAAACTGAAAACAGTCATAATATTAAAAAAATGCCAAGCAATTGTATGTATTTCTATATTTTATAAGAGAATTTTTTATGAACGAAAAAGCATTAAGTCAAGCACAAGCCGATTTAAAATTAACGTTAATGGACGCTGAAGCGCAATCCACATCGAGCAGTGATTTATATTTGTGGTTGATTGAAAGTGGGTTATCCAGTGAAGTCGCTATTCGGTTAAAAGATGTTGCTGATCTCACAGGAAAAGTAGCAGACCGCACAATTAGTATCGGAAAAATCATTCTATTAAAAATTATTGAATTTGTTAAAGCGCATCCAAATTTAGCTATTGGTATCGCTGTTGGTGCTGCAATTGGCGCATTGGTGGGATTGATTCCATTTTTAGGTGTCTATTTAGCACCTGTTGTAGCGGCTATTTCAGCAACCATTGGCGCGATTGCAGGTCATCGACTTGATAAAATTGAGCAAGGTCAAACGGTTAATACCAGTACTGGATTAGTTGTTGTAGGACAAGACCTAATCGAAGTCGCTAAAGCATTTTTTACATTAATTGCTGAAATTTTTAACGCTGTTTTTAATGAACAAGTTTTAACTTTGAGAGAGTAGGATAATGGTTACTCCCCCTAAGCCAACAAAAGAAAAATTGTTAAAAATGATTGATAAGCTAGAAAGTAATCCAGAAGATAAAGTCAGTATTTTGGGTGATACTGGCATTACATTAATGGGTGCTGGATTGGGAATGGCTGCATCTGGCGTGATAGCTTCTGCCGCAGGAGCGACATCAATTTTTGGTGTAACAACGATCGCTGGTTGGCTTGGTGTCACTGCCGTTGCCGCAACGCCCGTTGGTTGGATAGTTGGTTGCGCAACAGCGGCTGGTGCAGCAGCTTATGGGATTTCACGTTTAATTCATAGTGGAGGATTAGCTGAAGGAAGGAAAAAAGAGTTATTACAACAATATAAAGAAAACGCGAAAAAAATGGAAATAAAAGAAAATGCGAACAACATTGCAGATTCGGATAAAACAATTTTTATCATATCTATTCGCGACTTAATTGATAAAGATGTGATTTCACCAGACGATGCTGCGAGTTTGATTAAAAACGTTGAGAAAGGAATTATTTCTCTTTCAAACGCTTATTCACTTTTAGAAAATTTACTTGATGAAAAAAATAATTTAGACTCCTAAAGCAATCAAATAAAAACGACTTTTATTAACCACCTTATAAAACGCTTATGACAGATCAAACTGAAAAAAAACATGAAAAAATTGCTAAACGCGCTGAAGATGTTTCTATGGCGGCAACGGTTGTTTCAGCTGCCGTAGGCATCGGGGCAACTATTGCCGCACCAACAGGACTTTCAGCTATTGGTGTTGCGTTAGGCATTACATCAGCACCCATTATTGTGACAGCAGCACCTATTATTGCTGGTGTTGCCACTGTTACGGGGGTTATATCAAGTAGTGCTTATTTCTATTCAAAATGGAAAAACCATAAACAGAATAATGACACACCTTAATAAGCATTTATGTCATTTGTATTATGTAAAAGTCAAATGACATAACCTGTCACCCACCTGCTCTATACTGCCATTTCAATTCTCGCCCAGATAGGGTATTTTCAATAAAATAGAGCAGGTAAAGTTATGGTTATTTGTCACGGATGCAGTAAAGATATTCACGAAAGTGCGCCTATTTGCACACATTGCGGCGCACCACAGGGTAATTTTCACTTTCAAATGCAAGACGATAACAACTCAATGGTTGAGTGGTATGTAGACGCATTAGCAAAATACGCGACGTTCCAAGGTCGTGCACGACGTAAAGAATATTGGTATTTTTTGCTTTTTAGTTTCATTATCAACGTTGGACTGATTATGATTGACAGCGCGTTAGGTTTTTTTAACGATGAAACTAGCGTTGGGTTATTCTCTGGTATTTATTCAATTGCTATCTTAGTTCCTACTATTTCAGTTGGTGTGAGAAGACTTCATGATACCAATCACAGTGGTTGGTGGCTTTGGATTCCCATTATCCCTTTTATATTCACATTATTAGATACAGACCCGCAGCATAATAAATATGGCGCCCCTGCAAAACGTATCTAACATTTTTCCAACAAATTAATGGTTCCAACTAATCGACCATTCCCTGGTTTTGTAGTTGAGCCAGGTAGCGTTCGCA
>JBDLQG010000236.1:0-2589 GCA_039800705.1 Pseudomonadota bacterium | reverse complement strand
AACAAAGCCACTGATCAAGCCCGTTCAATTTACTTAGGTGAATTAGCACTTGATATGGCAAAAACCGTCTTGGCAAAACAGGGAACATTTTTGGTGAAATTATTTCAAGGTGAGGGATTTGAAGCTTTTCATAAAGATGTTCAGACTGCTTTTGCACAAGTCACTATTCGAAAACCAAAAGCTTCGCGGCCGCGAAGTAATGAAGTTTATATTTTAGCAAAAGGCTATAGAGCCTAAGTTGTAAAAAAAACCGTCGGGTAGAAATGAAATCCCGATATAATTGCTCAGTTTTTAAATATTGAGAGCCGTTCAGGTCTAGGGCGTTTAAATTGAACGATATGATAAAAAATATACTCATTTGGAGTGTCATCGCCATGTTGTTGATGTCACTGTTTAATAATTTTGGCGGTGCGCAAAGTGATCGCGGTGATTCATCGTTGTCTTATTCGCAATTTATTGAGGCAGTCAAAGCTGGGCAAGTGCAGCAAGTGATTATCGATGAGCATATTGTCAAAGGTAAATTACAAAGTGGTCAGATATTTAAAACCTATGCACCCACAGATGGGCATTTGGTTGATGATTTACTTGCCAACAACGTTGAAATTAAAGCAGTTCCACCCGATCAGCCTTCAATGCTAATGCAGTTGTTAGTCTCTTTTGGTCCGATGGTATTGTTAATTGCTGTCTGGGTATTTTTCATGCGCCAAATGAACGGCGGTGGACCCGGTGGACGAAATCCTATGGGATTTGGTAAAAGCAAAGCGCGAATGCTCGAAGAAGATCAAATCAAAGTCACTTTTGCCGACGTTGCGGGTTGCGATGAAGCTAAAGAAGAAGTCGCTGAAATGGTTGATTTTTTGCGTGATCCTGGTAAATACCAAAAATTAGGCGGGAAAATTCCTTGCGGCGCGTTGATGATTGGTCCACCAGGGACGGGTAAAACGCTTTTAGCGCGAGCCATTGCTGGTGAAGCAAAAGTGCCTTTCTTCACAATTTCAGGTTCTGATTTCGTTGAAATGTTTGTGGGAGTTGGGGCGTCACGTGTGCGTGATATGTTTGAAACCGCCAAAAAACACGCGCCTTGCATTATTTTTATCGATGAGATTGATGCGGTTGGTCGTCAGCGTGGTGCAGGTCTTGGTGGTGGTAACGATGAGCGTGAACAAACACTGAATCAACTTTTGGTTGAGATGGATGGTTTTGAAGGTAATGAAGGTATTATTGTTATTGCCGCCACTAACCGCCCTGATGTGCTTGATAAGGCCTTATTACGCCCTGGGCGTTTTGATCGTCAGGTCACTGTTGGTTTGCCAGATGTTCGTGGTCGTGAGCAAATTTTGAATGTGCATATCAAAAAAGTGCCCAGCGCAGACGATGTGGAAGTGAAATATATTGCTCAAGGCACGCCCGGATTTTCGGGTGCAGATTTGGCGAATCTTATCAATGAAGCTGCTTTATTTGCTGCACGCATGAATAAGCGTGTGGTGAGCATGATTGATTTAGAAAAAGCCAAAGACAAAATCATCATGGGTGTTGAGAGGCACTCAATGGTCATGAATGAAAAAGAAAAGGAAATGACGGCTTATCATGAAGCGGGTCATGCCATTGTCGGTCGTTTAGTGCCTGAACATGATCCAGTCTATAAAGTAAGCATTATGCCGCGTGGCCGTGCGCTTGGTGTCACCATGTTTTTGCCAGAGCGCGATCAGTACAGCGCAAGCAAACAAAAATTGGACAGTATGATTTCCAGTTTATATGGTGGTCGCATTGCCGAAGAAATGATTTTTGGCATTGAGCATGTGAGTACAGGGGCATCAAACGATATTGAGCGTGCAACAGAACTGGCGCGTAACATGGTCACTAAATGGGGTTTTTCTCAGCGTTTAGGCCCGCTTTCGTACTCAGAAGAAGAAGGAGAAGTCTTTTTAGGTCGCTCTGTCACACGCCATAAAACAGTAGCAGAAGAAACGTCGCACAGTATTGATGAAGAAATTCGTACGTTTATTGATCGTAATTACCAACGCGCAGAAACTATTTTAAAAGACAATATCGATATTTTGCATTCTATGGCAGCGGCGTTGATGAAATACGAAACTATCGATAGACATCAAATTGATGATTTAATGTCACGCACGCCTGTACGCGATCCTGAAGGTTGGAATGATGATGTGCCGCCTCGTGGTGGATTGCACGTGGTTGTCGGCGACGCTAAAGAAGAGGTTTCCACCGTTGCTTTAGATAAAACAGCGCAACAACACTAAAACGGTTTCACATTTAATCGGATATTTAAGGGAGAAGTGTTTAGCGCTTCTCCTTTTTTTGTGGAAGTTAAGAGAAAAGACATACATGACGAGAAAATATTTTGGTACAGATGGCATTCGCGGCAAAGTAGGCGTTCCACCCATTACGCCCGATTTTTTACTCAAACTTGGTTGGGCGGCAGGGCAGGTTTTTGCTGATGGTGGGCATAATTTTGTGTTAGTGGGTAAAGATACACGAATTTCGGGATATATGTTTGAATCAGCACTTGAAGCCGGTTTAACAGCGGCAGGTGTTGGAACCCGATTACTTGGACCCATGCCAACGCCA
>JBDLQG010000235.1:0-2597 GCA_039800705.1 Pseudomonadota bacterium | reverse complement strand
AACCTGGTCTAAAAATAAACGCTTAACGCAAATTCTTTTAAAACTCAATCAAGGTGAAAAACTCGATCCACGCGAACTCGCTCTTGAATTTAAAGTGACGCTACGAACCATTCAGCGTGATTTACTTGAGCGATTTGCTTATTTACCTCTTAAAAAAGATAATAACTTGTTTTATCTTGAAACGTTTTATTTAGGAAAACTCAACACAACTGATGTCGAGCGTTTTGCTTGTTTATCAGGAATTAAAGCATTATTTCCAAAATTAAAAGATGATTTTCTTCGTGAATTATTTGATTCACGCATTTCTCAAGCCTACTTGGTAAAAGGTCATCATTACGAAGATTTATCCAAACGCAGTCAAGAATTTACGCAACTTCAACAAGCCATTCTACAACACCATCTACTTAGCTTTCATTATAAAAATCAACTCATTGAGCAAGCTGAACCCTATAAACTGGTTAATCACAAAGGTATTTGGTATTTAGCTGCAAAATACGATGGAATTCTCAAAGCGTTTTGCTTTACTCAACTCGATAAAATAAAAACTGAAAAAGAAACGTTCATTCCCGACGCGCAAGCGAACAAAATGATTGAGGAAGAAGACAGTATTTGGTTTGCTGAAAATAAACGCGAAGTCGTTTTAAAAGTGGACAGTTCAGTGGCTTATTATTTTCAACGCCGTGCATTACTCCCCAACCAACACATTGATAAAACCCTTGAAGACGGCAGTTTGATTGTTTCTTCGCGTATTGCACACGACCATCAAATTTTACCACTCATTCGTTATTGGCTTCCCAATATATATGTCATTAGTCCAGATGATTTACGCCAAAACTTGTTTCAAGTTTTACGCGACTATGTCGAGAACGATAACAATAAGAAATAATTTTTTAAGCTGACATCATGCGCTATTGACGCAAACGGTGATGTGCCATCATGACAAAAGGACGCTATATGGAAATCGAGCAACTTATTCAACAAATCTTCGCCAGTACAACCAATCAAATCGCCGCTACGGTGATTCTCTGTTTAACCTGTTTAGCATTGATTGGCACGTTTACCCAATCCAACGCCAAAATTAAAAATTTTACTTATCACTCACCGGCTATTTTAGCTACGGTGGGGATATTTTTTAGTTTTTGGGGAATTTCTATTGGCTTGATTGCATTGGATTTAACCGATATACAAGGCAGTATTCCCAAATTACTTGATGGTTTAAAAGTAAAATTTATCGCCAGTTTGATGGGAATTGGCGCCTCTATTGTCGTTCGGATCGCACAAAATTTTTCCACAGAAGAAATAGAAGAGTCAGGCAGTGACGAGAAAATTATTCACTTACTGACAGATATTCGTCAATCGTTAGCCGTAAAAGATGCTGCTAATACAGATACCTTATTTGTAGAATTAAAAAACGCACTCATTGAAATCGACGAAAATAATGAACGACGCAGCAATCAACTTAATCAAGCATTGACATCTCAGTTTGAACATTTATCGCAAGCATTTAAAAATTTTTCTGATCAAATGGCGAAAACAAATACAGAAAGCTTTATTCAAGCCCTAGAAGAAGCAATGAAAAGTTTTAATAACAACACCACTGAGCAATTTGGTGAAAACTTCAAAGAACTTAATCGAGCCGTAGGCGCAATGCTGGAATGGCAAAAAAATTACAAGTCCCATGTAGAAACCTTATCAGACAATTTTGAAGCGGCTTGCCATAGCGTTGACACCATTCAATCTGCATTTAGCGACATTCAAGATCGAGCGAAAAAAATTGTGAGTACCCCTGTTGAACTCAATGATGTGCTAGAAAAAATAGAGTTGCGATTAGAGGAGCTAAACGAATATTTAAAAACATTAAAAGAAAAAAAAGAGCATCAAAATGGATTTTTTGAGCCGCTCAAAGAATCTTTTAAGTCAGCAACGGCTGATAATATGTTTAAAGATCGAAAGCCTGAAAATATGTCAGATGCTGAAAAATCAACGCAAGAAGGTTCAGGTGTTGTAGTGGATGACGCATCAGCTATAACAATTATCATAACAGTGCTTGGCGTCATGTATATAGGTTATTTAATTTTTTCATGGCTATTTAAATAAGTTAAGGAAACGACGTGATACAACGAAACAGAAAAATTAAAGAAGATGGAGAGCATTGGCTTTCGGTGAGCGATATGATGTCGGGGTTGATGGTGATTTTTTTATTTATCGCAATCACCTACATGATGCAAGTCGGTCAAGAACATGAACATCTTGTAAAGCTCATGAAACAAATGAGTGAAGATCAAAATAAATTAGTTGAACTCATGAAACAAGTTCAAGACGACAAAAATCAGCTAGTTGAAATCGCTGGCACCTATACAAAAACTAAAGATGAAATTTATGATCGCTTACAAACCGAATTTCAAGATGATCTAAAAAATTGGAATGCAGAAATAGATAAGCAGTCTTTATCGGTACGATTCCAACAACCCGATGTTCTATTCAATATGGGCGAGGCAGAGCTCAAAGATCAATTCAAAAATATTTTGAACGATTTTTTTCCTAGGTACATTGAAATTTTAAAACATTATCTGGCTGACATTGAAGAAATTAGAATA
>JBDLQG010000234.1:0-2639 GCA_039800705.1 Pseudomonadota bacterium | reverse complement strand
ACTTCTAACATTTTTTATTTTCATCACAACGGAGCAAATAACGGTGACAAACGTTCAAGATATTACCAGTTCGATGACTTTGCCAGAAAAACGTGCAATTGCCTCACTTGCGAGCATTTATGCGTTGCGAATGCTTGGGCTATTTATGATTTTGCCTGTCTTGTCGTTATTTACTTCACAGCTAGAAGGCGCAACACCCGCATTAATTGGTCTTGCAATGAGTATTTACGGTCTGCCGCAAGTGCTTTTGCAAATCCCTTTCGGTTTGCTTTCTGACAAATTTGGTCGAAAAAAGTTGATTATTTTCGGTCTGCTATTATTTTTTGCAGGAAGCGTAGTGGCCGCTATGTCACATGATATTTACGGTGTGCTGATTGGTCGTGCATTGCAAGGCGCTGGTGCTATTTCAGCGGTGGTCATGGCATTAGTGGCTGATTTAACGCAAGAAGTACACCGTACAAAAGCAATGGCAACCATTGGCGTAAGTATTGGCGTTTCGTTTGGTGCGGGAATTGTTGCTGGACCGATTATTGCGGCAAATTTTGGTGGTATACATGGTGTTTTTTGGACAACAGCCGTTTTAACACTGCTCGCTATTTTGGTAATTATGTTCGTTGTGCCTAATCCTCAAAAAACAAAACTGCATCGTGATGCGGAATTTGTTCCCTCGCAAATGTCGAGTGCGCTCAAAAATCCCGAATTACTCCGTTTGGATTATGGTATTTTTACACTGCATTTAATTTTAATGGCGATTTTTGTTGTTGTTCCCAAATTAATGCGTGACGCTGGACTCGAAGCAGGAAGTGAATGGCAAGTTTATCTGCCCGTGTTTGTCATTTCGATGGGATTGATTGTCCCCTTTATTATTTTGGCAGAAAAAAAACGCAAAATGAAAAAAGTGTTCATTGGTGCAATTGCAACATTAATTGTTGCGACAGCGGGTTTTGCCGCGTTCCATGAAAACTTAATCGGTTTGATTTTAATGCTCGGTGTGTTCTTCTGCGGATTTAATTTACTTGAAGCCACCCTGCCCTCTCTCGTGTCTAAAACCGCACCTGGTGATTTAAAAGGAACGGCAATGGGCGCGTACTCAAGTTCACAGTTTATGGGACTCTTCATGGGCGGAGTCGTTGGTGGTTGGTTTAATGGGCAATTTGGCGTCACCGCTGTATTTATAATTTGCGGCATTTTGGCGTTAAGTTGGTTATTATTGTCGCTGAAAATGCAGGAACCGCGTTATGTCGCCAACTTGTTAATTTCTATTGAAACCATGAGCTTAGGTGATGCACAAGACTTTTCAGATAAAATTTTAGGTGTAGCTGGCGTTGAAGAAGTTGTTTTACGTCATGAAGATGCTGTTTTATATTTGAAAGTAGATAATCAAAAGCTCGATCAAGAGCAATTGCAAATATTAATGAATACGCATATTCATGAATACGAACCCGCTATTTAAAAGACGTTTTAATTAAGCGTTTCTAGTAGTGTTTTACAGCGTTGCAGTCGATTTCGACTGCAATTTTTTTTACCATAAAAATAATAAAGTGAGAGTACTTTGAACGTAGAAAGATACCACGCAGTTGACAGAAAACAACTCGCAAAAGACATTGATGACTTGCAAAAAGAGCTTTTAAATAATACCGATATATCCGATTTTAAGCATTTACTTAAAATTGAACGTTGGGGCAGAATTTGTACTGGTCTAGGCTATGCAACAGCTTGGATTATCCCTAACCCTGTTTCGGCTTATTTAATTAGCCAAGGCAATTTCACCCGTTGGACAACCGTTGCTCATCACGTTATGCACCGTGGTTATGACAAAATTGAAGGCATTCCAGCGCATTACACAAGCAAAGGCTTTGCGAAAGGCTGGCGTCGTTATCTTGATTGGCTAGACTGGATGTATCCAGAGGCATGGGATGCAGAACATAATGACGTGCATCATTATCATTTAGGTGAAGAAATCGATCCTGATCAAGTTGAATTCAATATGGAAGGTTTACGTAATTCACCGATCCCAACATGGGGACGTTATGCGCTGTTAGCGATTATGGCATCAACATGGAAAATTATTTATTACGCGTCTTCTACGCTGACAGAATACCGCGCCATTCAAGCAAAACAAACAGGCGGTACACGTGGTCAAGTGTCGCGTCTTGATATGTGGAATCCACTCAAACCCGCTGGAAAAGATTTGTGGGTAAATTGCATGCTGCCTTACAGTATTGTGAATTTCGTTGTCATTCCTTTGCTATTTATTCCCTTTGGCGTAGTCGCCGCAACAAACGTATTGATTAATGTTTTAATGGCGGAAGTCATTACGAATTTGCATTCGTTCCTCGTGATTGGTCCTAATCACACAGGTGAAGACGTCATGATGTTTGAGGAAAAAGCGAAAGGTAAAGGCGAATTTTATTTACGTCAAATTGTCGGTTCAGTAAATTATCCAAATGGAACCAATACCTTAGACTTTTTACACGGTTGGCTCAATTATCAAATTGAACACCATTTGTGGCCAGAAATGACGGCAAGTCAATATCAAAAAGCGCAGCCACTTGTAAAAGCCATTTGTGAAAAACACAATATTCCTTATATTCAAGAATCTGTGTTTACCCGTTTAAGAAAAACGCTTGATATTATGG
>JBDLQG010000233.1:0-2707 GCA_039800705.1 Pseudomonadota bacterium | reverse complement strand
TGCTACATATCAGAAAGCCCCTCAATAGGGGCTTTTTCATTTATACCAAACGCCCATAAAAAAACCGCCCCTGCATTGCCACAAGGACGATTTTAATAAACGCTAAAACACAACATAAATTAACTCAGAAATTGTTTAGCAAAATTGGCTACGGCAAGTCCCAAAATAGCGCCAACCATCCATTTAACAACAACTAACTCTTTTTCTAAACGGTTAATATCATTTTTTGTCGCTAATTGAGAATCCATTGCTTCAGATAATGCCGTTACTAACGCTTCTGCTTCCGCTTTTGCCTGTTCACGAGTTATGCCGGCACTCTCTAATTTTTCAACAAATTTTAATGTATCAAATGTCACTGCAGCCATTAATATTCTCCTGAAATTGAAATTTTTCGACATTATAACACATAAAAAAACCGCCCCTGCGTTTCCACAAGGACGGTTTTTCTTACTAACTACGAGTTAAACTGCGAACCGTAACCGATGTTTATATTTTAAGAAGCAGCAATATCCGCTGCAGCACAAATCCGCCATACCCTTTTCATGAACATTGCCTTATAATCGAACGATGAACAAAGTACATGATAGCAGTTACAAATTTCTCTTTTCCAATCCTGAATTTGTCCGTGATTTAATCATAGGATTTATTCCTGACGATTGGCTGCATAGCCTTGACTATGCAACACTGGAGAAGGTGCCAGGATCCTATATCACTGATGATTTCAAACAACGCGAAGATGATATTGTGTGGCGTGTTAAAGTCGGTGGGGAATGGGTCTATTTGTATTTGCTGATGGAATTTCAAAGCAGTGTAGACAAATACATGGCACTGCGCATGATGGTGTACGTGGGTCTGCTGTACCAAGATTTAATCAAACGTGGTGAAGTATTAGCAGATGGTCGATTACCACCTATTCTGCCAATCGTACTCTATAACGGCAGTCAACGCTGGAGCGCTGCCACTGATATCGCCGAGTTGATTCCTGCCGTACCAGGGTTAGTGTCTGAGTTTAAACCCAATTTGAAATATCTGCTCATTGATGAAAATGCGTATAGTACGACAGAGCTTTCGTCACTGCGCAATTTGGTCGCAGCGGTGTTTCGATTTGAACAAGCACAAAGTCCGACCAGTATCGAAGACATCATCAATTTACTCATCGAATGGCTGGCTGATCGACCTGATTTGAAGAGAATGTTCGCGTTATGGATACGTGCCACACTCATGCGAAAACCGAATTACAGCATCTTACTTCCACAAATAGACGATTTACAGGAGATTAAAGTCATGTTAGCGGATAGATTAGAAGAATGGGCTCACGGCTATATGGCTGAGGGTGAATTAAAAGGTAAGCAGCAAGGACTTCAAGAAGGTAAACAGCAAGGTTTGCAAGAAGGCAAGCAGCAAGGTTTGCAAGAAGGCAAACAGCAAGGTTTGCAGCAAGGTGAAATGCTTGCTTTGCAACGGCTTCTAGCTAAACGTTTTGGTGTGATTCCCGTTGAAACGGTAGCATTACTATCACATGCCTCTCTTGAAGATATTGAACGATGGTTTGATAGAGCTATTGACGCGAAAGAGTTATCAGTAGTGTTCAAAGATTAGTGATTTAGAGTACTTTGGCTATATTAGCTGATTGAAATGAGAATTCACTATAATGAATAAACTGTACGCACCCAAGATGGAAATTAACTCTATGCGGCTATGATCATGAATTACCGGATTGGATGAACACACAAGAAATGAGGCAAGCGATGGGTACCCTGCGTCAATTTTCAGAGAAAGATAAAAATTATTTCGCTTATCAGGCACGGCAGCGTCAACAAATGTCAGTGTACGTAATTATTTTGCGTACCAAGCACGTCAGGACTTTCTGCGTCAGCAAGGCACGATTTTGTTTGAGAAGGATGAGGCACTCAAAATACGAAGCAACATTACTTCATATAAGATGGTTAAATTTGCGCGTTCTTAATTAAATGGATTGAGTAATTTAACGCCACTACGTTCAACATCTTTAACGTTTCTTGTGACTAAGGTTAAATTGTGAACTAAAGCAGTAGCTGCTAAATAACCATCAATGACAGGTAGTTTGTCAGGTACGTTGATTCGCCCCCAACAATCTGCAATTTCAGGTGTAATTGCTAACACTTTACCTATTTCGAGCTTTTTAAGCCAAGAGTGTAATGATTCGGCTGCAATGACATCTCTTCGTCTAAGTGATTCAATGCCTTGCCTAATTTCACCCAACGTCAGAACCGAAACGTAAAGCGAATTTCCGTCTATTTGTGCATACCAATCACGTACACCAGCATTGGCTTTTTTGTCTTTACGTAATTCAGACAGTATATTTGTGTCAATTAAATATCCCACGATTGCTCACGACCATAATCTAAAGGGCGAGAGAAGTCACTATCATTGACAACATTAGGCATTGATGAAACCACGTCTTTCCATTGTTCACCGTTATTACCCAAATATTTTTCAAGAATATTATTCACAATTTCATCAACAGATGTCCCCATTTGCTGTGCAATAGATTTCACTTGCCCATCTAATTTAGCGTCTAATGTAATTGTCGTCATAAACCACCTCCAATTAAAAGTTTCCAACATCATACCACACCCAACAGTATCACCAAATGTGCAACACCGAACTGGAAAATGAGGCAAGCGTGCGTCAATTTTCAGAAAAAGATAAAAATTACTTTGCTTAT
>JBDLQG010000232.1:0-2713 GCA_039800705.1 Pseudomonadota bacterium | reverse complement strand
AAAGCCGCTCACTACAAAGTAATGAACGGCTTTTGAAAAATGAGAGTCAACTCATTAGCTTGCTACCATCTGATAGCAAGCTAATTTATAATTAATACATTATGTACAGCTCGTCAAACACATGCTTCAAAGCTAAATTGCTACTTATCGTGCATTCATGTTCATAAAAATCATAGAGACTTGACAAACTATAGCCATGATTTAATGAGCCCACTAGATTCTCATACAAGGATTCTGTTGGATTAGTTTGCTTTAGACGGCTCAACGTCTGCATAAATTGCTCTTTTGCCTTCATGAATTGACAATATATTAAGGCTTTCTGCTTAATGCCATTAGCAAAAGCGTGTGGATCAACTTCGGCTATGATGTTACAATACGCATTATTGTTCCAAGTGGGATAACCTACACTAGCAGGATCAATGTCAAAAATGTAATACCCCGTGTTATAGAAATATTCCGATGTGATCGCACGAATAATGTCATCATCCGTGCTATTTAATGGAACGGAATTCGATAAGATGCTAATCGGTGTTAAGTTACCCAATGCCTGTAATTGGGCTTCGTTTGCAGATTTTGCTGGTGTAGATAAAACATCAATGATAAAAATTGTCATAAGATAAATCCTCATAAATAAAAAAATAAAAATGTACTGCGGTAAACTTTAATACTGGTAATCGTGCGTGACTAAAACTTATGCGAATTCGCTTTCATCTTGGCACACCAACTCTTCAACGCTGATATAGTGAAACGGTTTTGCAATACTTTGAGATTCCCTGCCTTGCTGCATCGTGGTAATAGTGATAGGAGCATACTGCTCATCCTCAATGAGTTTTCGAGCAATGCAATTAATCGCGTTATCTACCATGGCATCTGAACTAGGGACAGCGCTAAGAATGTGGCTTGCACCATCGGCTTTCATTTTGCCTATAAACAGTGTGTATTCCCCTGTATCTGCTGGTCTGACAAGATCCGTAGCAGGCACAATGGTTAAAGGATTTTCAAGTTGAACATTGAGCATATCCCAAACTACATTGACCTTTTCAGTTAATATCATTTGCTTTCTCTCTGCTTGAGGGTTTTTACTTCGGATTGAAACCACTTCCTCAATGCCGCCAAAATCACTCACCCATTTTGGAAAATGCTGCGGCGTCACTCTTGCATCCACTGCAATTGCTAAGGCTCTAGCGTAAATTGATGATCGTTGAGGTTTTGCATCGAACACATAACGCACAATAGACATCAATACACTGGTATTTTTATAGACTTTTTTAGTACGTTCCTCTAACTTAGTTTTTATTGCCGATAACACATGTCTTTCAATAGACTTGCCTTTAATACCAGAGTAAAGCGCCAAACAATCCCCCAGCGTGTTATACAAACTTTCGTTAGTGCGATTGTATTCAGATTGCCAATTCACACGTTGTGTCACGAGGGCATCTAACTTTGCCATTTGAGTAGTCACCTGATTTCCCTTACTCATCGTTCTGAAATGCGTTGCCATAGTCATTCTCCAAAAAAGTAGTTGGTTAACACGAAAAACATCTGCTCTTCGTTGGGTCATATTTTTAAACATTAGCTAAAACTAAAATACAAACTACATTTGAAATTTCAATCTAGTTAACATTTATTAAGAAATTAACCCCTTATTACGATAAAAGTATCTGTTCTTCGTTGGCGCATATTGTTATTCATTAACACGATGTAAAATACTAACTACATTCAAAAATTCAATCTAGTTAACATTTTGTGATGAAAAAACCACGACCTTCTCAACCTATCGAACCTTGGGATATACAAGCGAAAGATTTCACCCGAAAACGCTATTACGCCAGACAAGATTGGCGTTTTTTGATGTTATTTGAGTATTTGCGTATTAGTCCTAGCTATGCGCTGGCGTTGAATACAAATGAAATGGAGCTCATTAAACAATTAGGCGATGAGCAAAGAGCGCGTGCCGTTTGGCAAACACGTTGTGACATGGGTGATGTCAATCACATGCTCTTCAAGGAATGGTGGCTGAAAATTGGCATAGGACTATTTGGCGTGCACACTAGCAAACCCCGCATTGAAATAATTAATCGGATTAAGCATGGTGAAAGAAAATCGCTAATTTTATCTAACAGTCAATTAGGGCTTGAGCAATATCTTGACAATCGCTACAGACAACAAGGCAGACCCGATAGCCTTTTGCTATCAATTCCCCTTGGACTAAATCGCACTGCAACTATTAGGATATTGAAAAAAATGTTAACGGAAATGGAAACGCAATCGCCTCCCAGTCCACCTCCTACACCTATTTATCAGTTAGAAAAAAACAAAATGCGGCGTAGACGATTAATGCACGGACTGCGTCTCGTCTATATGCGAGCGGCTAAACCCAAAGAAGAATTATGGCGTATTGCTACACGTGCGAAGATCAGTCATTCGCATGGTCGCCTAGATCCGCTGGCAGCTAAAAAAGATAACACCAATCCTGATGCACGCAGAATGTTAACTATTATGGCAAGCCGATTACTGCATGACACGCTGGTGGTGGCTGAAAATGCGGCAATGGGTGTTTTTCCTTCTCTCGCTCCAATCAACACAGATTTGTTTGATGCAGCTAAGTTAAAAACACAATTGGCTGATACGATGAAATGGGAAAAAGCAAGGAAAGCTGAATTGCTTGAATTAGAAGAAAATAAAAATCAAGAAAGTATAAATGAAGAAAATA
>JBDLQG010000231.1:0-2764 GCA_039800705.1 Pseudomonadota bacterium | reverse complement strand
TTATAGTATCTGTTTTCCATCTGGTCTCTCCAGGTTGCGGGTCAGCGATATGCTGTCCCTATGACTGTATAGTAGCACCAGTGGGGCTACTATACAAGCACTTTTTTAATATTACCTCCACTTCTATTCTTTAATAATATATTGAATTAACTGGATTTATTTATATTTTATTGAAATTATTTGTTTGTATACACATTAAAGTACACACCTAAATTGTTTTATATCAATAAATTAAAAAACTATTTGGAGAATAGAACATGTTTAACAATATGAAATTGAAAACAAAATTAGTTACCGGTTTTTGCATCGTTTCTCTGATTGGTTTAATTATTTCAACGATTGGTATGGTCGCAATGGGGAGTATTGATAGCTATGTCAATACTCTGTATCACCAAAATTTTGTCAGTCTTTCTGTCATTAAAGAAGCACAAAGCAACCGCCTTGAGGCTGGGCGTCGTTGGCGTGATAGTTTCATTGCTCAATCGCCAGAAGATAAACGCAAATATGCGGCATTAGTTGAAAAACACATTGCTGAGTACAAAGAAAATGTAAAAGCAGGTGAAGCACTTTTTGATAATAATACGCAAGCAAAAAATATTTTTTCAGAAATTAAGACGCTTACAGCGACATGGGAAACATTAACTCAGCAAATGCTGACGATGATTGTGCAACAAAATCTCACGCAAGTCACCGCTGAATTTAATGATATTCACAAAAAACAAAGTGCCTTAGGCGTCCGTATTGATACAAAAATTGATGAACTCAATAAACTCCAAGAAGAGTTAGCGTTTAATACAGTCAGCGAATCAAACAACATCTATAAACAAAATTTAATGCTGATGATTACGCTCGTTTCCCTTGGGTTTATTATTAGTATTAGTATTGGTTTAATGCTAACACGCTACATTATGCGACAGTTAGGCGGTGAATTAACCGATGCGATTGAGCAGGTACATTATGTTTCTAACGGCAATTTTACGCGGAGCATTTCTCTGCAACCCAGAGATAACAGCAGCTTGCTGTATGCGTTAAAAAATTTACAAGGCACCATTAATCAATTTGTAAAAGAGCAAAATTTAATTTTAGACAAACACGCTCAAGGCTTTATCAGTCATAAAATGGATGCAGATAAGTTCAAGGGGACTTATTCACAAATGGCGATGGATATTAACAAACTCGTGCAGTCGCATATCAATGTCAAAATGCACGTTGTGGATATCGTGACGCAATATGCGCATGGTGACTTTTCACGTGATATTGACCGACTCCCCGCAGAAAAAGGCAAAATTACGGTGGCGATCGATGCAGTTAAAGACTCATTGCTTGCCGTGAACAAAGAAATCGAAATCATCGCAGAAGCCGGAGCCCGAGGTGATTTTTCAAAACGTAGTGATATCAGTCGTTTTGAATTTATGTTTAAAAATATGCTGACGCACTTAAATGAGTTAATGGAAACCTGTGATATCGGCTTTAATGACGTTTTGAGAATTGCTAACGCTTTGGCACAAGGGGATTTAACGCAAAAAATCACGAAAGAATATCCCGGTACATTTGGAAAAACCAAAGATGCGGTCAATGGAACCGTTGACAATTTAAAAGCTTTGTTAATTGAGGTTAAAGAATCAACCGACACCATCAATATTGCAGCACAAGAAATTGCGGCGGGGAATAACGACTTGTCCAATCGTACCGAGCAACAAGCCGCGAGCTTGGAAGAAACCGCTGCGAGTATGCAAGAGCTAACATCAACAGTTGACGCCAATAGTGGAAATGCAAAACAAGCCAATGACCTCGCCATATCATCTTCTGATATTGCGCGTAAAGGTGTTGCGGTTGTCAATCAAGTCGTTTTGACGATGCAAGAGATTAACGAATCATCACGAAAAATTGTGGATATTATTACCGTTATTGATGGCATTGCATTTCAAACTAATATTTTAGCGTTGAACGCTGCCGTTGAAGCGGCTCGTGCTGGTGAACAAGGACGTGGTTTTGCGGTTGTGGCAAGTGAAGTGAGAAATTTAGCGCAACGTGCAGCCAGCGCAGCAGGTGAAATTAAAGCGTTAATTAGTAATTCAGTGGATAAAGTTGAAGATGGGACAAATCTGGTTGCTCGTGCGGGAAATACCATGGAGGAAATTGTGACGTCCATTCAAGGTGTCACAGACACTATTACACAAATTACGTCTGCCTCTTATGAACAAAATGCAGGGATTCAACAGGTGAATCAAGCCATTTCACAAATGGATGATGTGACGCAGCAAAATGCGGCATTGGTTGAACAAGCTGCAGCCGCAGCCGAATCACTCGAAGACCAAGCGCGTAAACTGTCGGTCACAATGGGGAACTTTAAAATAGACAATGTCCATTCAGCCGTAAAAAAGCAACACACAAGCACCCATTTCCAAGCACCTGTAAAAAAACAACAGAACGCTATTACGTTATCCGAGCAACAAATTAAAACCCTCACAGCTGATTTAGATGTTGCACTCAAAAAACACGCTGATTGGAAAATCAAACTGCGCTCTGCTATTTCCAGTAAAGACGTATTAGATGCAGATATGATTTCAAGAGATGATTGCTGTGATTTTGGCAAATGGCTCTATCATGCAGATGCTTCTGCGACAGTAGGTCATTTACCCAGTTATCAAGAATGTATGCACCAACACACAACCTTTCACCGTGTAGCGGGCGATGTAGCAAAAATTATTAACAATGGACAATACGAACAGGCGGAAAAATTACTGTCTAATGGTTCAGATTT
>JBDLQG010000230.1:0-2779 GCA_039800705.1 Pseudomonadota bacterium | reverse complement strand
ATGTATCGTCTACGGAAGTGGATATTTGTGTTGCTGTTTTAGTTCCTACGGTCGAAACGACTGTTGCACTCTGAGTTCCAGTAACATCACCAGACAAAGATCCAGAAAAAGAAGTAGAAGAAGTTGCAGTTGTTGCATTTGGCAGGCTGTAATCTGGGTTATAGGGGTCAGTTGAGTCATAACCCGCCTTCCCCACCACCCTTACCGCCGGCAAAGTCAATGCCTCATCATTTCCTGACTCCGTTGCGTTGATAGTTACTGCGTTTTTAGAAGTAAATTTGTAGGTCAGGTCACTGCCTATTAATAATTTCTGTAAAGCTTCGTATGAGGTGTAACGACCTTGCACCGCAGGACTACTTTTTCCACTGACCAAACTGTCATTGAAAAACGGTTTGATGTCGGTTTGTCTGGCAAGACTGTCAAGCGCTGATGACAAGGACTGTGCAGGAATATCAATATCATAAGTTGTTTCTTGCGCCATTACGCTGTTAACGCAAATTAACAGCGGTGTCGCAAATAACAGGGGGCGTAATTCGATCATAAGTTCTCCTAAATTGATTGGCTGACTTACATAAGATCGATTTACACCGTGTAATCGCATCACATTTTTGTTACTTTTTTATCAATTTTTTATTTTAATGATTTAATTAAGAAATGTTCTGGCGTGAGCTGAACAACTTTGACGCCAATCGCACTCGATAAGGTGGTTAAATTTTCATTAAGATCCGTTGTAGATAATCGACCACTAAAAGTTATCGTTTGTAATTTCATATCCGAAATTTTGAATGCCACATTATGATAACGCGAGAGCTCTTTTAGCACATCTGGTAAGGATTGGTGCTTGAAAATAAGTATCCCACTACGCCATGCACCTGTTGCATTTGCATCAGCAGAAGTGATATTAGCAAGTTGACCTTTATCATTAAAACTACTTTGTTGATTAGCCACAAGGCGTTCTCTATTCACTTGGTCAGTATGAATAGCCACTTCACCTTCTTGCACCATAACAAACGTGTGATTATTATCCGTCATGACATTAAATTGCGTACCAATATCACGAATGCTGCCATGTCCAGCAAACACCTCAAAAGGGTTCTTTTCATTGTGATGAATGCTAAACCAAGCTTCGCCAGTTTCCAACCACGCTTTACGATAACCGAGCACATCTGCAACGCGTACTTGAGTATTTGTATTGAGTGTAATTTGACTGCCGTCGCTAAGTGAAACGTTTAATATTTGACCTTTTGTTGTTTGGTAATACTGAGAAGTCAATTTTAGACAAAATTCTGGTTGGCTAATACCCACACTTAGGAGAACAAGACTTAAAATTAACACGGATTTACGGCGACGGTGACTTGATTGTGTTGCTTTAGCAAAATTACGCGCATTTTTTAATCGACCATCAACAGCACCTTGTAATTCACTGGTTTGCGACCAAAATTGACTCACCTGTGAATAAGCGTGTGCATTTTCTGGTGTTAACGCTAACCAGTGGGCGAATTCCTGTTTATCGTGATGACTGCATTGTGTGTCACGCAATCGAGCTAGCCATTTCAACGCTTGTTTTTGTGCATCGGAAAGAATGGCAGAATTCTGTGAGTGCATAAGGGATATATTAAGATTTTTTAGATGGTAATGCAGTATCTTGCAGACTCGCCACAAAACAATGCTCCAAAGCAGACGCGAAGTGACGCTCAACTGTTGATTTGGACAGTTTAAGTAATTTGGCAATTTGTGGATAAGTCATACCATCAAAACGATGTAGCAAAAATACAGTGCGATCGATCACTGGCAATTCATCTAATGCTTGCAGATAGCGTAGCAAACGCTGTTGATGATGTAGAGTGATCTCTGGTCCTAATAGCGCGGAAGGAAGTGTGTCGAGATCATCACAGTCCTCATGATACTTTGCGATAACTCGCTGTTTTCGATTATGGTCAACGAGCGAATTTGACGTTACTTTGTACAAGTAAGCTCTATGATTTTCAATAGTCGTTAAATCAGGATGCTGCATTAATCGCACAAATGATTCTTGAACCATATCTTCTGCAACATCACCGGCTCGATGAAAAGCATAATTTAATAATTCTTTGTTATGTTGACGGAATAAATTGTCCAGTAAGTCATTAATCATTGTATTGATAACTCATTGAAGTTGCCCTTATTGTAGTGTACAAATAGCAACTGAAATTCAAAGATAATGCAAATATTACGCCACATATAGACATTTAGATAAAAAATCCATTATTTTTAAATAAGACATTGTTTTATTTATGAATTAATTTTTTTATAATTAGCTTAAAATCGATAATTATATTCAATTACATTTCACAAAAATAATAGAAAATAAGGCATATCACACAGTAATCTAGGTGATATCACACATGAGTCCCCCACCTCCTACTGTGTAATCTTATACCCAACCGCTGACGCGTTCACTCGCACTTTCATATCTGCTCCTGGCTTGAAATGCACACCATATCTTTGCGGAACTGAAACAATTTCACCTGTTTTTGGATTGCGTCCCAGTTTAGCCTTGTAATGTTTGAGCGAGAATGCACCAAAGCCTCGTATTTCTACGCGTCCACCACTGGCTAATTCACTAATCATCTTGTTGATGAGCAGCGTTACTGCGTTGTCTACGTCAGCATGGCTAAGATGGGGTTGTTTGCGGGCAAGGAGTTGAATGAGTTCTGATTTGAGCATGAAGGGTAAGTGCGAGTGTGATTACGTTTTTGGAATTTATTATTTGTCGTCAACGTCAGCGCAAAGTTAAATA
>JBDLQG010000229.1:0-2780 GCA_039800705.1 Pseudomonadota bacterium | reverse complement strand
GATTATGTTAATGCTGAAAATCCGCCACTGTACCCCGCATTTTTGTATAAACGCCCTGATTTAGCGCAGCATTTTATGGGTGCAGCCGCATTAACGGCGTCAACCAATAGTCAAGTGGCTAACGCACTCGGTGAAGTGAAAGAATTACGTGATTCAAAAACAGGGGGGAGTGGCTTTAGTTTTGTAGATTTAGCCGCTGATAAGGTCGGCAGTCGATTTGGTGAGATTGCCGTGTCATCACCTGAGAATGCGTATCGTCTTGCGCAATTAGTGTCGCAAATCAAAGATTATCGTGATTTTATGCCCGATCCGCGCGACTTACCCGAACACATGAGTGAAGATGTTTTTAAACAAACATTTGAATCAACAAAAAGTGACGCCTATTTGGCCTTATCTGCGCAAATTGATGCCAGAATGGCGTTAATTCCACTTTACCAATTACCTAAAACTACGCATGATGAAAAACGCTATGACAAATAATACCGTTTCCCCACAGTACCCCATATCTCCCATTATAAAAATCGCTTTATTTATGACGGTATTTATAAGCGGCTCAGTTGTTATGGTAATTGAATTACTCGGTACGCGATTAATCGCACCTTTTTACGGCACGAGTTTGTACGTATGGTCATCGCTGATTTCAGTAACAATGATTGCTTTAGCATTAGGGTATTTTATTGGAGGCAGATGGTCTGACTCCGCTAAACGTACAGGACTTTCGTTAATTATCGCAGTTGCGGCATTATTCACTCTGTTTATTCCCTGGTTAACTCGCCCCGTGTTATTAGCTACCGATTCGCTTGGATTGCGAAGCGGTGCATTTGTGAGTGCTTTTATCTTGTTTTTACCCAGTCTAATGATGTTGGGTATGGTTGGGCCTTTTGCAATTAAACTTTCTACTTCGGCATTAGAGAAAATCGGGAACTCTTCTGGCACTATTTACGCCGTCAGCACGCTTGGAAGTGTCATAGGTACGTTGATGTTAGGGTTATATTTATTCCCGTTAATTGGCTCGAGAGAAATTTTAATTGGTGCAAGTCTACTGCTCTTTGTAGTCGCCATAGCGATAGGTATTATTGAACGCAAATACTTACAAGCAACAATTGTGATGTGGCCAAGTGTCGTAATGCTGTTCATTGGTTTGGGAATGTTACCTAGTGTTGTGAAAGCCGGCCAAATTCGTCCAAATGATAAATTTCAAGTCCATTTTGCACAAGAGAGTTTATATGGTTGGGTACGCGTTATTGATCAACCCGCTAAAGATTTACGTTTATTAACGTCGGATGGATCAGCTATTGGTGCATCGAGTATTGCACATGGCGATAGCCAGTTGAGTTATCAAGATATTGTGGGTTTAATTCCTGCTCTTCGTCCAAAGATGACGCGTGCATTAATTATTGGTCTAGGCGCTGGACACATGGCAAAGGTGTTAAATGAACGCTATGGCATCATTGTCGACACACTTGAAATCGATCCACTTGTTGCGCAAGCAGCGGTTGATTATTTTGATTTTAAACCCACAGGCAAAGCGATTGTGGGGGATGCGCGATATGAAATTCGACATTTAACGGGTAATTACGATTTAATTATTCACGATTGTTTTACTGGTGGCTCAGAGCCAGCACATTTGCTCACTGTTGAAACACTTAAACAATTGCGTGGATTATTATCGCAAGAAGGAATTTTAGCCGTCAATTTTGTTGCCTTTGCTAGCGGAAAACAAAGTGCATTAAATACGGTTGGAAAAACATTGGCACAAGTTTTTGAGCAACAAACCACGTTTATTTCTGAGCCCAATCGAGATTTTAACGATTTTATTTTTCTAGCGTCCGCTCAATCTGTTGATATTCACAATGAACGATTAAATGCGGGTCAACAAGCGTGGTTACAAAATCGGTTGTTTCCAATTGATACACAAGATGGCCTCATTCTGACGGATAATTTTAATCCGCTCGAACATTTACAAATCGCAAAAGCCGAAAAATATCGGCATTTTCTATTGGATTTATTTGGTGAAGAACTTTTTATTCGTTAGCCATCTATTCGTGGTGATGTGCTTCTTCGGATGAAACGCCAACGGCTTGGACAGCAACACCGTATTTATAAACCATTAAGCCGCCTAAGTCTGCGCCAAACAAAATGACACCCAATAAAATAACCGTTAAAGCGTTGTAAAGTCCCCAGCCTTCAACCGTGCGACGTAACTTCCATGCAGATAGTGCTGCTGACAGTGCAAGAATAGACACGCCAAGTTGTTCATGACGCTCCATAATCTCATGCACATTATGACCGTGAGGGACTGTATCGGCGGCAATAAATCCCGCCCAAACAGTTAATCCCGCGAAAAAAGTACCTAAGTAAAGTAGGCCACTTGCAAACTGACGCCAAATTAATTTGTACATTGCTGTCCCCAGCAAATCAATCACAACAAACAGACTTAAAAAAGCAATAGGGAAATGGACGAGTAATGGATGAATATTAGCAAGTTCTGATAGGCCGGTGAATAAGTTTGAACCGCTATTTGACCCATGCGCTGTTGCACCTTCAAATAATGCCAAGAAATTAGTTAACATTTCTAAAAGTTCGTTGTGTCCGTCAGCATTGCCATGAATATAAAAAGATAAGTGATTCATAAAAGTCTCAATCAAAACGCTGTGCGTCAGCGGGTAATTTATTAAAAATAGGATTTTTTATTAATCCGTATTGCTGTGGGTAGTAAACGCCAGCCAAATGCAAACCGTCAGGTGGCGCCGTCACGCCGCCTAAACGACGATTTTTGA
>JBDLQG010000228.1:0-2814 GCA_039800705.1 Pseudomonadota bacterium | reverse complement strand
CAGTGTCGCGTTTGGTAAAATGAACGCACATTTTCGCGGCCTCATGCTCAAATTTGCCGCGTTCATTATGATTATTATGGGGCTCAATACTATTTACATGGGGCTTTCGTTTTATACGCTCGACACCTTTTCACATCATAATTTTGCGCATGATGTGAAAGACATCATTGATCAAGCGATTATTTTTTTGATGCAGACGCTACAATTTATGAAAGAATGGATTATCACTTTAATCAATAATAACGCAATCTAAATAAACATCGAGCGTTTCAATCGAACTGACCGTTGCAACAGGCAATTTTTCACCCGCTTGCCAGCGTGAATAAGCCTCTTTTTTATTTTTACCAGTGATTAAAAATAATAGCGTTTGTGTATTACTTAACGCTTTTGTGCTAAGTGTAACACGCTCTGAAGGTGCTTTAGGGGAATGATAAATTTCATGAACTAACGCTGTTTCATCGTGCAACTGCTCTGGAAATAAACTCGCAATATGACCATCTTCGCCCATGCCAAGCAATACCAAATCAAACGGCATGGCATTTTTGATAATTTCTCGATACATTATCGCGCTTTCTTTTGTACCCAATTCGGTTGGTATATCAAAAATTTGCGACGCGGGAATTGCAACATGATGCAACCACGCATTTGCGGCCATTAGGCTGTTTCTATCCGCATGATCCAAAGGTAAAACACGCTCATCACCATGATAAATAAACCACTTTGACCACTGCGCGTCACTTTTAGCAAGTAGTGAATAGACTTTTTCGGGCGTTTTTCCGCCAGCTAAGACAAATTTAAATTGCCCCCGCTGCGCAATGGCTTGCGTTGCTAAGGTTAAGATGCGCTCACAGACAGATTGAGCAATTTGATCGGCAGGTTGGCTAATTAGCATAACTATCAGATATGATGAAGTGTTAGTGAATTCAAGTCTAAATTGAATGCGAAAAATTAAGGTAAAAAAAACTGCATGGGCATTCATAAATCCCCATGCAGCGTAATAGATGATTTGTTACTTTTCTGGTGTTAGCGAAGTTCGCCAGCCTTGACCGTCTTTATCAAATAAGCGGCTATCTTCGGGTCCCCATGAGCCAGCAGGGTAGGTGGCAACAAAATCACGCTCAATAGCCCACGTTTGTAGAATAGGGTCTACGATATGCCACGCGTGTTCCACTTCATCAAAATTGAGGAATAATGAACGATCGCCTTTTAATACATCTAGTAGTAAATCTTCATACGCATCAACGACTTGTTCGTCTGAATTTCTAAAACTGGCATCAAGGGAGCTTGTGCGGGTTTTCATTTCAAGGCCGGGTTCTTTAACGGTCATTTCAATACGAATGCACTCTTCAGGTTGAATGCCAAGTAAAACCCAATTCTGATCAACCGCGTCGTGGTGGGCATTGTCACGGAAAAATTGCAATGGTGGCTGTCTAAAACAAACTGATATGACCGATTGCCCTTTTTTGAGGCGTTTGCCGGTACGCAAGTACATTGGCACATCACGCCAGCGCCAATTATCAATGTATAATTTCATTGACGCATACGTTTCAGTAATACTGCCTTCGGGAATATGTTTTTCTTCTAAATAACTGTTGACTTTCTCACCATCAACAATACCACTCGCATATTGGGCGCGAAACGCTTGTGCGTGGACGGCTTGTTTTGGAATCGGGCGAATGGATTTGAGAACTTTAAGTTTTTCATCATGTAGCGCCTCTGCTTCCATAGAAACGGGTGGTTCCATCGTGACGAGGGTTAATAATTGCAGCAAGTGACTCTGCAGCATATCACGCATAGCGCCTGAGCCGTTGTAATAATCGCCACGATTATCAATACCGATGCTTTCAGAATGCGTAATTTGAATGTGATCAATGTAATTACGATTCCACAGTGGTTCGAGCATCACGTTGGCAAATCGGAATACCAAGACATTTTGCACTGTGCCTTTACCTAAATAATGATCAATTCGGTAAGTTTGCTCTTCGGTAATATGGTGGCTAATGCGTGTTTGCAGCGCTTGCGCACTTTCTAAATCATAACCAAAGGGTTTTTCAATAACGACACGTCGCCAGCCATGTTGCTGGCTTAATAACCCATTTTTGCTTAATTCTTCGACAACAAATCCAAAATCAGCTGGACTAATGGATAAGTAAAAAGCCATTTTTTTAGGAAAAACGGGCTCATCGAGTATTTTTGTTAATTTTTTATAGTATTCGGGTTGCTGCAAATCACCCGCAAAATAGTGAAGCCGAGCTGATAAACGTTGAAATACGGTCTCATCAAAAGTTTCTTTGGTTTTTGATTTAATCATATCACGTACTTCAGTGAGCCATTTTTCTTGCGTCCAATCTTGTCGTCCAAGCGCCAGAATTTTTGTCCCTTCTGGCAGCTTATTGGCCTCATCTAAATGGTAAAACGCGGGCATCAATTTTACGCGGGATAAATTTCCCGCTGCACCAAAAATGACATAAGTACAAGCTTCAACATTCATGCGTATAACTCCTAAAATAGAAGGGAAGGGGAACTATTTTAGATTATAGCGCAGTTATATTTTTGATGAGATAGGGATTGTTTTATCAATATAAAAATTATGGTCATTGTTGACGCTTAGGTAATTGAATTATTCTTCATAATCAAAGGGTATAAATAGAGGTTTTATTTTTTACTTGGTTAGCGCAAATACTTGATTTAGTGGCGGTTAACGTAGTCATTTGTTTGTTTTCTGTTGCGTAATGCACGAGTTAAAACAAATGACTTGTGTTAAGGATAAAGACTATTTTTGTTTACGTTGAATTTCTTCGGCACGTTGTTTTT
>JBDLQG010000227.1:0-3181 GCA_039800705.1 Pseudomonadota bacterium | reverse complement strand
GTACAACGTGCGCTTCCCACACACAACTTGCTTGCCGATCTTGTGCAAGCGGTAAATCCACGCGACTGAGTGTTTGCGATAATGGCCCCATTGCATCCATTACGAATGATTCAGTGGCAGCACTTCATCTTGCTAAGGGTATTCAAGTTATTGCGTTAATTAAAGCCCCTCAAATTACTATTGTGACTGATTTTGGTGGCTATAAACTATCAGCAAGAAATCAACTCCAAGGTATCGTTTCGCAAGTAAAAACAGGTGTGATTAACGCTGAAATTATTCTGACAATTAAAGGTGGCGATCAAATAGCGGTGACAGTAACAAAAGATAGTGTACAAACGCTCAATTTACACGAAGGACAAATTGCAACTGCTGTGTTTAAAGCTGGGGCAGTTATTTTAGCGGTCGCAAGCTAAATTGGTGTTTACTGTATTAGGTTGCCGTTTTAAATTCGTCAATAACATTCGTGGGAAAATAAAAATTACTCATGCTGTATTCGCTGATTCAAACCAAAATTCAAAAATTCAAGTTGGGAGTGTTCGGAAGGCAATAGAAGAATGGGATGACACAAATTAGTATTAGTCATCTTCGCCTTATGCTTAGAATAATAACTATTGCTCGGTACGTTAATTTTCATCAAGGTCAAACCAATTACAATGATAAAAACGCTTATATGTTAGTGAGAATCATGCGTCGCTAAAAATTTTTTTCGCCATAAAATAAGCCGCCCCGAATAACACAACCTCAGGCTGAATACAAACGGTAACAGCCATATTCCCTAGTGCATTGCGATAACGTCCTTTTGCCAAAAATCCTTCTAAAAAGTCGCCTTGCTGCAAAACGGGTAAACATTTAGCTGCAATGCCGCCCGTTAAGTAAACACCGCCATAAGGCAGGCATTTCAACGCAAGATTCCCTGCTTCTGCACCGTAAATTTTGGCAAATAAACGGAGCGTTTCCACGCATAACTCATCACTATTTGCGACAGCTGCCGTGCCAATAGCGGCGGCTAAATCTTCTTCTGCGTCTACGTTGATGGTCGTGTCAAAATGTCCAGATTGCTTTAAAAAAGTGTAAATGGCTTCAATCCCCACGCCTGACACTAAACGCTCATAGCTGACATGATCTGGAAATCGCGTTTGCATAAATGCAAGCAACTCCATTTGCTGCGCATCTGTCGGCGCAAAATCACAATGACCACCTTCACTAGCAATGACGTGTGACTGTGTGCCATCATGAAAAATAATTGCTTCACCTAAGCCTGTTCCTGCGGCAATAACGGCGCAATTTCCAATTTGTGGTGTTGCGTTTGGATTTAGCGAAATAAAATCACTTTCCGGTAATGATAAAACACCCCATGCAGCCGCCTCTAAATCATTGAGTAATCTGATATTTACTGTATTGACCTGCTGGCTAATGTCTAAGCAAGTTAATTTCCAAGGTAAATTAGTCGTTTCGCAATTACCGTCGACAATCGGACCTGCCACGCCAATGCACACCGCATCAATTTTTATATCGGATACGAGGTCTAAAAAATCCGCTAATAATTCATTAAATGTCGCGTAATCAGCGCTGTCAAAGCGTTTTTTCATGACGAAATGCGCACCATCAAAGAGTGCCAAGAGCGTTTTTGTGCCACCAATATCACCAGCTAAAATCATCGTTTTCTCACTTTTCTGATTAGGATTGATTAAACATTATTATCGAGCAAATAAATTAGTGCATCGAGCACCCCATTCGCCACTTTGTGAGGGGGGAGTTGATAGAAAGACTGCCATGCAACAGAGACATATTCGTCATATTCATCCGCACAATCAGGATAATATTGCAGCCAACAAAGCCTCACCGCATGACCAATCAAAATATCCACCACCAACGTATCTTCAATCATGAGCTGTGGATTATTTTCCATAATAATCGCTAAAGCATTAAGTGTTTCAACGCAAAGTTGGCGATACACGGGCGCATGAATCTTATTTAATATATGGTTGATATGCAGTTTGAAACTTTGCTCTCCCGACGTCATTTGACCGAGCAGATTTTCACTATCAATTCGGCGACTACTGTTGTATTTTTCGCCTACCATTAGCCCTTTGCAATGATGCAACAAACGCCAAACGCCTGCAAGGAATAAATCACTCTCTCGACCGACACTGCCTTGCTGTTCTCGCCACGCATACCAATCCGCTAAATTTCCTAAATGTGGATTCATGTTTGGCTGAAAACGCGCTGAGGCTAAATCGCGTTTAGAACCGTCATAGTGCAGTGATTCTAATTGAAAGCGGTGATTTTCATTATTGTCATAATCGCTGAGTACGACATCAATTCGCTGCGCCAGTTCATGGGGCGCTAAAGCTAAAATATCCGTAAAAGCTTGATCCCAAGAACTACTACCTCTCCGTTTTTCTTGCGCAATAATAAGCTGAAGAATATGACCAACTCGAATGGTGTGCATATCGTTAAATAAAATAGGATTCGATTTAATTAACATCCCTAAATGAATAATTAACTCCTGTATCAAGATTTGTTGACAACCATCACCATCGTTGAACTCTTTGATTAAATCAAGCAGCTGAAGGGAATCAATGGGGCGTTTGAGTGTGGCTTGTTCACTATAGGAGCGTCCAACGGTTAAATGATGCTGACGCACTAAAATATCCGTTGCTGATTGCTCTAAGTTAATATCGTATTTCCCCAAAATACTGGCGCATCGTCGCACACTTCCTCGAGTAAATCGCGCACACGACAAGGTACGCCATGTAATCCGCTCAGTCCCAAGTCGAAATCTAAATCATAACGCTGTAAAATTAACATGAGCATTTCTAATTGCGTATATAGATTGTCACTGCGTGTTAATTGCGCAATTAAGGCAAAATCAGATTTTTGTTCCCATTGACTGAGTTCAATGGCACTCATTGGCTTCGCTGGCGTGATTGCATCGGGCATAACAGTGGAAAAAATGCGCTCAGGTGTTTCCCAGCATACAGGGGAAAATTGAAAGTCGTGCAGATAGCCTATTTTTTCATAACTCGTCGTATTTAAAAACGCGGTGATTAAATTCAAATCAATATTCACGTTTTCTATATTGTTTTGTTGTAATTGTTTGAGAAAATCAATGAGTAAATGCCCTTCTTTTTTCGTCAACATATTATGTTTAATGTTGATAATTAATAAAGGTGGTGCG
>JBDLQG010000226.1:0-2872 GCA_039800705.1 Pseudomonadota bacterium | reverse complement strand
GTTGGCGTGAGTGATGCGTGGTGGAAATTGCGTGATAAATTTGCCGCTAATAAACATTAAAAAACCGTTAATCACCTAACTTGTGCGCTAATATTTGGCGCGAAATTTTATAGAATAGATCACATGAGGATGTAAAGATGGAAGTAATTCTTCTTGAAAAGATTGCGAATTTAGGCAGTTTAGGCGATAAAGTTAGTATTAAAAATGGCTACGCGAGAAACTACTTAATTCCACAAGGTAAAGCTGTTGTTGCAACAGCGAAAAAAATTGCAGAATTTGAAGTACGTCGCGCTGAACTAGAAAAAGCAGCAGCAGAAAAATTGGCGGCAGCTCAAAAACGTGCAGACGCATTAAGCAAATTAAGCATTACTATTTCACATAAAGCAGGCGACGAAGGTCGTTTGTTTGGTTCAGTAGGGACACATGCGATTGCTGATGCGATTGTAAAAGCCGGTGTTGCTGTTGAAAAACAAGAAATTCGTTTGCCACATGGCACAATTCGTCACTTAGGCGATTTTGATGTAGATATTCATTTACATACTGATGTTAACGCAAAAATTGCGATTAAAATCACCGCTGAGGCATAATTTTCTTAGCTCGAAGGGCGTAAAGTTTGACTTTGCGCCTAACGCTTGCTTTATGCGAAGATTTTACTCTTTACTTTTTTATTTTATCACGCCTTTCATCGTTCTACGTTTGTGGTGGAGGAGTCTTAAAAATCCTGCCTACAGAGCGCGTTGGTCAGAGCGTTTTGGTTTTTATAAACAACCCTATACACAAAATGTGATTTGGTTTCACGCCGTATCCGTTGGCGAGAGTGAAGCTTTATTCCCTTTGATTGCATTGATAAAACAGAAGCACCCCGCACTTCCTCTACTGATTACAACGACGACACCAACCGGTTCAGCACGTGTAAAAGCGGTACTTGGTGATAGTGTTGCACATGTTTATTTACCTTACGATTTGCCTGATGTGGTTGAGCGTTTTTTCAACGCATTTCAACCTCAAAGAGCCGTCATTCTTGAAACAGAAATTTGGCCCAATCTTTACCATGCGTGCGCCGTTAAACACATTCCTTTGTATTTAGTGAACGCGTGTTTATCAGAAAAATCGGTACGCGGCTATCAAAAAATTCCATCACTTGTGATTCCAACCCTACAAGCCGTGACCAAAATTGCCACGCAAACCGACAGTGATAAATCAAATTTTATCCAAATTGGAGCGTGTGCAAACCGTATTGAAAATTTGGGAAATATCAAATTTGATGTCACGGTGGAAGATGCCGTTCTACAGCAAGGCAGCGCATTCAAAAAACAGTTTTTCGATCGGCGTTTTGTTTTTTTAGCCGCAAGTACGCATGAGGGTGAGGAAGCATTATTATTAAGCAGTTATAAAACACTCAAACAAATTATTCCAAATGTCATTTTGGCCATTGCTCCGCGTCATCCAGAGCGTTTTGCGCACGTTGAAATGTTAGCCAAAAATGCGCAATTAAATGTCGTGACGCGCACATCACAGCAGCTTTGTGATGATAAGATAGACATTTTTTTAATTGATACCTTAGGCGAATTAAAATCGTTTTACGCGAGTGCTGATGTGGCGTTTGTTGGAGGAAGTTTTGTGCCAATAGGCGGTCATAATATACTCGAACCCGCTGGGGTAGGTGTACCGATTTTAGTTGGTGCTAACATTCAAAATATTACATCGATTGTTGAAAAAATGCTGGTGGCACAGGCTGTTATTAAGTGTGACAGTATGACTCAGCTCGAAACGAAAATTGTTGAGCTTTATTTCTCTCCGCAACTGCGCAGTCAGTTAATTACGAATGCAAAACACGTTGTTGCGCAAAATCAAGGCGCAACAGAGCGCATTTACCATTTATTAAACCTTGAATCTGTCACATAAAAAACTATGACCCAAAAACTCTACATTCAAACCAATGGTTGCCAAATGAATGAATACGACTCGGATAAAATGCGAGATGTTCTGCATGCTTCTCACGGGTTTGAATTAACGGATGATCCTAAATTGGCAGATGTTTTATTGCTAAATACCTGCTCTATTCGTGAAAAAGCGCAAGAAAAAGTCTTTTCTGCATTGGGTAAGTGGCGAAAAATTAAAGATAAACGCCCCGATGTGATTATTGGTGTGGGGGGGTGCGTAGCAAGTCAAGAGGGCGCTGCGATTCAAAAACGTGCGCCTTTTGTTGATATGGTTTTTGGGCCTCAGACATTGCACCGTCTCCCGCAATTACTCAATGAAGTGCGTCAACAGCATAAACCCGTGGTGGATATTTCATTTCCCGAAATTGAGAAGTTCGATAATTTACCTGAAGCGAAAGCCGACGGCGTGAAAGCGTTTGTTTCGGTTATGGAAGGCTGTAGTAAATATTGTACTTATTGCGTCGTGCCTTATACACGCGGTGAAGAAATTAGCCGTCCACTTGACGATGTTCTCGCTGAAATTCGGGTGTTAGCTAAGCAAGGTGTGCGTGAAATCAATTTGCTTGGCCAAAATGTGAATGCGTATCGTGGTGAAATGGCGGACGGAGACATTGCTGATTTTGCCTTTTTACTACACGCTGTTGCCGCTATTGACGGAATTGATCGGCTACGTTTTACTACGTCGCATCCCATGGAATTTACCGATGGCTTAATTGAAGCATTTGCTGAAATTCCACAACTCGTCAATCATCTGCATTTACCTGTCCAAAGTGGCTGTAATACGATTTTACAGAAAATGAAACGTGGCCACGTTATTGATGACTATAAAGAAATTATTCGCAAATTACGCGAAGTCCGTCCAACAATTAGTTTGTCGTCTGATTTTATCATTGGGTTTCCGGGCGAAACGGATGCGGATTTTGAAGAGA
>JBDLQG010000225.1:0-2892 GCA_039800705.1 Pseudomonadota bacterium | reverse complement strand
CAAAAAAAATTATGACTTCTAATTCTCGATTTCAGCAACGGGCTTTTTATTTGGGCATTGCCATTAGCGCAGCACTCACAATGACTTCATGTAGCAACTCGCCTGAACATGAAAAAATACCTGCGCCAGTAAAAAAAGAATTACCAAAAGAAATGCCGAGCCCGCCTGCTGAGCCAATTTTAAAACCGACTGTTTCAGAGCCCGCTGCGGCAACACCGTTATCTATTAACGAAAACACCAAAAACTTCATTCGTAAAATGGTTACGCTTCATCATTTTAACGAACAAGAATTAACGCAATTATTAAAATCTGCTGTCATTAAAGAGGATATTTTAAAACGTATTGCAGCGCCTTCAGAAGGACTGCCTTGGCATAAATACCGCAAAATATTTCTCACCGATGCGCGTATTGAAGGCGGTGTCAAATTCTGGCATGAAAATCTTGATGCCTTAAATCACGTATCACAAGAAACAGGTGTTCCAGCTGAAATAATTGTTGCTATCATTGGTGTGGAAACCGGTTATGGTAAAAACATGGGCAATCATCGCGTGCTTGATGCACTTGCAACATTAGCGTTTGCGTATCCACCACGCAGTGCGTTCTTTACAGGTGAGCTTGAACAATTTTTATTGCTTTGCCAAGATGAAAAACTCAATCCACGCGATCCGCTAGGCTCTTATGCTGGCGCGATGGGCTATCCACAATTTATGCCTAGCAGCTTTAGAGCCCTAGCCAAAGATTTTGATCATGATACACATCGTGATATTTGGCATAATCCACGCGATGCGATTGCGAGCGTTGCTAATTATTTTGTACACAATAATTGGCAACGCGGACAACCTATTGCCGTACCAGCCGCTGCACAAGGTATTGAGTACAAATCGGTACTGAATAAAAACTTAAAACCAGAAACAACCATCGAAAGACTCTCAAAACTCGGTGTAACTCCAACAGAAACCGTCCCAACAAACACAATAGTGAAATTATTAGCGTTTGAGCAACTTGAAGGTGACGATTTATGGCTAGGATTTACAAATTTTTACGTGATTACACGCTATAATCACAGTCCACTTTATGCGCTTGCGGCTTATCAACTCAGTCAAGAAATCAAACAGCGAAAAACATTTTAAACAACACATGAGTATTTTCAACGCAACATCACATACTATTGAGCAAGCCACACAATGTTTGCGTGGAGGCGGCCTAGTCGCTTTTCCAACAGAAACGGTTTATGGACTTGGCGCTGATGCACGGAATAGTGAGGCGTTAAAACGTATTTTTGTCGCTAAAAATCGCCCACAAGATCACCCATTGATTGTGCATCTTGCCAGTTTTGAACAATTCGACGCATGGGCGTACGATATTCCTGAAAGTGCCTTGCAATTAGCGCAGCATTTCTTTCCCGCGCCTTTGGCGATCATTTTGAAAAAACGACCCGATATCAATACTGTCGTCACTGGCGGTCAAGATACTATCGCGTTACGCGTCCCAAATCATCCGGTTGCGCTCGATTTGCTACGCGCGTTTGGAGATGGTATTGCCGCGCCTTCGGCTAACCGCTTTTGCCGTATTAGCCCAACACAAGCTACGCACGTTCAGCAAGAACTTGGCGACAGTGTTGATATGATTTTAGACGGTGGGGCTTGCCAAATTGGTGTTGAATCCACCATTATTGATTTAAGCGGAGATCATCCCGTGTTGCTGCGTTATGGTCAGATTATGCGTAGTGAATTAGAACACGTTTTAAACCTGAATGTCTTACTTCCAGAGGCATTGCGGAAATCGACAGTGAGAACAGCTGGCATGATGGCGGCTCATTACGCGCCCAGCACGCCCGCCATGCTTTGCGAAGATACAGCGATTCCACATTTCATTCAAGCCAATACGCAAATGAAAATAGGCGTTTTGAGCTGTGGTGATACTTTTTCATCTTATGCGCATTGCGCTGTTATTTCTCTGCCTGCTAATCCAATCATTTACGCGCAAAATTTATACGCTAAATTGCGTGAACTTGATGCGTTAAAACTCGATGTCATTTTAGTACAAACACCACCGAAAACAGAAGATTGGCAAGCCATTAACGATAGACTCACCAAAGCGACACATAATTTTCGTGAACATTGAAATTTGGCATATTGATAAGCCACCGCGCCAATCCTCGCCTTTTTTTTTACAGCACATTCTCGGGCACACTCTCAATATTCCATCTGATTTGGTCAACATTGCTCGTGGTGAATTTGGCAAACCTTATCTAATCAATGTTCCAGAATGTCAATTTAACCTGTCACATTCAAATGAAAAAATGGTCATTGCTGTCGGATTTAACGTCGATATTGGCATTGATATCGAAGCAATTAAACCACGTCGCAATCTCGACGGCCTTGTTAAAAAATGTTTTTCGCCAATCGAGCAGGCGCATTGGCGGTCTCTATCCGAAGATCAACAAATGACACTTTTTTACGAATTCTGGACACGCAAAGAAGCCTTAGTAAAAGGCATTGGGCGCGGCATTGCTATTGGACTGCAAAACTGTGAGATTAACCCAGCCAATCAAAATGATTTTTTACGTTTACCTCACGTTGATGAATCAAGTTGGCATACACATTTGTTTGATACTCAGCAAAAAAATTATTGCGGTGCTATTGCAGTCAACCAAAATCATGTTACATTTCAGCATAAAAATTGGGTTAATTACTTCCCGCTTATCACCTAACCGTATTGTATAGACTATGTTTGAATCCGAATTGGCTCACCTCCCCCCTTCAGCGCACGCAAAAATTCACGATTTACTGACGCCATGGTTAACACATTTACAGGATATTGTGTTGCCCGATAATTTCAGTGCCTCAATGGTCAAAGTATTTGCCGCAAGTGAATTTGTGTCGCAGCATT
>JBDLQG010000224.1:0-2899 GCA_039800705.1 Pseudomonadota bacterium | reverse complement strand
CTAGTAACTACAAGCAACAAACTGAATTGGAAGTCATCGTAGGTTTACACTCACGAGTGATGCCATATAGCAATGATAGTTAAATCTAGTTGCATACAAACTACAAACGACCGTATATAATTTGTATAATGTAATTATTCAGCAGATCAAAAAACATGAAAGCAATCATCTACACTCGAGTTTCAACAACAGAACAAGGTAAAAGTGGATTAGGTTTAGATTCTCAATTAGCCATTGTGAATGAATTTTGCTGTGCTGAAAATTACGAAGTATTAGCGCACTACAGCGAAACCGAAACAGGTAGCGGCAAAGATGGGCTAGATAAAAGACCGATCCTTGCTAAAGCACTGCAACACGCAAAAAAAGAAGGTGCTGTATTGATGGTGTCGAAGTTGGATAGATTAGGGCGCAATGTTAGTTTTATTAGCGCATTGATGGAACAGCGCGTTAATTTTATTGTCACGCAGTTAGGCAAAGATGCTGATCCGTTTATGTTGCATTTATATGCAGCACTAAGCGAGAAAGAACGTAACTTAATCAGCGAGAGAACAAAAGCGGCTTTAAAAGTATTAAAAGACAATGGCGCGAAGTTAGGAAATAAAACGAATTTAGATGATGCAAGATTATTGAGCAACGCGACCAATGCAGAAAAGGCAAAAGAGTTTGCTTTGAAAGTCGGTAGCACTATTGATGGTTATAGATCACAAGGATTATCAATGCAGGCGATAGCAGATAAATTGAACGAGTTAGGTATCAACACTGCACGAGGTGGCAGCTGGTACGCATCAACAGTGGCAAACGTTTTGAAACGCGTATGAGCCGCACTTTTTGCCGTAACGTTTTAAAAATGAAAAAACGCATAGTTACTTCTAAAAAAAATCTAATTGATTGATTTTTAAAGCTACCCAAATAAAAAAAATCACTATAATTCATTGATAAATAATACAAATGTATTATTTTAATGTGAAAAAATGAGATAAATGTACGCTCATAACATCACATTAAATTAATGTGATAAAATTATGCTAGCTTGAAATATAGCTGAAAAAGACAACGCCCCAAACCGTTTAATTATTCTCAATTTACTTGATTGGCGTCCAGTAAAGAATTGATTAAGCGACAGTGGGGCGCACAACAACAAAGCCAACCATTGAAAGAGGGCGTTTGTTTGTAAATTGCATTTTACACATTGTTATTCTAAAAAGTAAACAACAGCTTAACTGTTACGCATAATAATAATACGCAATCAGCAGGCAACACACCTCACACAATGGTTAAATCACAGGATTTAAAACCATGACCACACTCGAAAAAGATTTATTCACAACAGCAGAAGTCGCTAAGTATTTAACCGTTTCAAAATGCCAGATTTTTAGACTATCCCAGACAGGGCGTTTAAAACCGACACGCATATCAGAAAGAAGAATCGTTTACACCAGACAAGCGATCACGGACTTTCTTGCATCATGCGAGGTTACAGCATGAAACGCTTTTATCACAATCAAAACTTTAGATTTATACCGCGTGTAATTATTGATTACGCCATCGCAGCTTATCGCGTGAAATATCCGCATAAGATTTACACACAGGACGTTGAATTTTTAAGTGGGTACAGTGTCGTCAAAGGAATGAATAAAAAAAGACCAGTCCAAACTGGCTACGGTTCTATTTCAAGAGCGTCACCAACCAACGAAATGGCGGTGATATTTTGACAAACTCACAGACAAAAAAAAGCCTGCAAAGAGCAGGCGCGAAACCTAACGAGCAAGAGCCATTATCAGTGGCGTTTGCTTTAATTTAAACCGCCCTAACGGTTAAAAAACGATAGTTTTCAGGCGTTCATTATACGTCACTGTGACTATTTTTTACAGTTAAGCGGTTACTTCCACTATTTACGGAGTAACTTCAATATGCAACAGATCACGATCAACGCTATATGGGCAATTTTCGCCTTGCTCAATGACACAGCAGCCACGACCGCTTCAGTGGTGGTGAGTTATGGATAAAATCAATTTATGCAGTGGTTATGGAGCAGCAAGCACAAACCTTTTAACCATTGACTGGGGGGACGTTCAACGCCTTGTTGATAAGCCGACCAATGTACCCAAGCCACAAGCACAATGGTTAATTCCTTCAAGCTATTTGAGCAGATCAAAAAAAGATCAGGAAAAACACGGTAAATACTGGTTATGTGCTTTTGACTTTGATAAGAACCCACCAACAGTGCCAGAGTTGGCAAAGATCACACGCGAGATACTTAGTGATGGCTGTAATTTTGAGCTATACAACACGAATAGCGCAACGCTAGACAATCATAAGTCACGGTTATTTATCCCTCTCACAGAGCCTTTAAACGCCCACGAATGGCTATTACTTCAGCAGGTGATTGCAGCAAAGTTTGAGCAACGTGAAATTGTTCACGATAAAGCCCTTGAAGGATTTTGTCAGTTGTCATTTTTGCCCAATGGAAAAGAAGGTGGCAATTTAACAGACAAGGACGGCAATGTTATCGGCACACGCATTTACAGCAGCGCGAGCGAACGCAATAGCAGGGCATTAAATCCCGAATTATTCCGAGAAGAAATGGACGAGCTGCAACGCCAAGAGGACGAACTCAAAGCGGAAAAAGCGGAAAAAGTTAAAGCCCGTTCAATGGTTAAAAAGCCTGCGACAAACGACAGTAAAAACTTAATTGAAGAATTTAACAGATGCTATGACGTGGCGAGCTTCCTCAAGGCTCACAGTTACGATCAGCGCGGCAATAAATTTAGACACCCAAACAGCGAAAGCCGAAGTTTCAGCGCATCAATACTAAATGGACGGGTTCACACGTTAAGTCCTAATGACCCGCTTTATACAGACGGTGAAGGGGCGCGTGACGCGTTTGACGTGTTCGCGG
>JBDLQG010000223.1:0-2902 GCA_039800705.1 Pseudomonadota bacterium | reverse complement strand
AGCGGGCGATTTTGGTGATATTTTCGGTGATATTTTCGGCAATAATTTCGGTGACATGTTTGGTCGTCGTGGTGGAGGCAGTTCACAAGGTGGACAACGAGGCTCGGATTTACGATACAATCTCGAAATCACGTTAGAAGAAGCCTGCGCAGGCACAGAACAAAAAATTCGCATACCTGTTTACGTAACATGTGACGATTGCTCAGGATCTGGTGCCAAAAAAGGCTCTTCGCCTGTCACGTGTACAATGTGTCACGGACACGGTCAAGTACGTATGCAACAGGGATTCTTCACTGTTCAACAAACTTGCCCAACCTGCCGTGGTACAGGCAAACAAATCAAAGATCCTTGTGGAAAATGTCATGGACAAGGTCGCGTTAGAGATGAAAAAACACTATCCGCTAAAATTCCTGCTGGCGTAGACACTGGCGATAGAATACGTTTGTCTGGCGAAGGAGAGGCAGGACAACTAGGCGCTCCATCGGGCGACTTATACATCGAAATTCACGTTAAAACGCATTCTATTTTTAATCGTGATGGTGCTAACTTATCGTGTGAAGTTCCTATTAGTTTTGTGACAGCCTGCTTAGGTGGTGAAATTGAAGTGCCGACACTCGATGGAAAAGTTTTATTAAAAATTCCCGCTGAAACACAGACAGGAAAATCATTTCGCTTACGTGGCAAAGGTGTCAAACCGGTGCGTGGCGGCTCTGTTGGTGATTTAATTTGCAAAGTTCAAATTGAAACACCGGTTAACTTAACAGCTGAACAAAAAGCGTTAGTGGAAAGCTTAGGTGAATCACTTTCAAACAGTGGAAATCATCATAGCCCACAAGAATCTTCATGGCTAGATTCATTAAAACATTTTTTTACTAAAGGATAAAAGCAGTTATGATAAGAATTGCAGTAGTCGGTGCCACAGGGCGTATGGGATTAAGCTTAATAAAAGCAGCTACACTCAATAATGAAACTCAATTAACCGTGGCTATCGCACGCACCGGTAACACATCTATTGGGAGGGATGCTGGAGAATTAGCTGGATGTGGCTCACTAAATGTACCAATGACTGAGAATTTAGAAGCAATGTTAGATGATTTCGATATCCTGATCGATTTTACACGACCGGACATTTCAATGGATTATATTGAAATCTGCCGCAAAGCACATAAAAAAGTTATTATTGGAACAACCGGTTATAGTGAAGAACAAAAGGCTAAAATAGCAGAAATCGCCAAAGAAATTGCTATTGTACTTGCCCCTAATATGAGTGTCGGTGTTAATTTATCACTTAAACTGCTTGAAATGACCGCTAAAGTAATGGGCGAGTACACTGATATTGAAATTATTGAAGCACATCATCGTCATAAAATAGATGCGCCATCTGGAACTGCGCTACGTATGGGGGAAGTTGTCGCCAAAACATTAGGACGAAACTTAGAAACCTGTGCAATCTATGGGCGTGAGGGAAACACAGGTGAACGCAATCCGAATACAATCGGATTTTCTACTATACGAGCAGGCGATATTGTCGGTGAACACACTGTTATGTTTGCTGATGAAGGCGAAAGACTTGAAATTACACATAAAGCAACCAGTCGCATGACATTTGCCAATGGAGCAATTCGTGCAGCATTATGGATAAGATTCAAAAATAACGGTTTATTTGATATGCAAGATGTACTAGATTTAAGGTAAAAAAGACGAAAAAAAACGCCTTTTAAAGGCGTTTTTTTTATGCTTAAACTTTAACGAAAGCGACTACTCTGCTCTATCAACTAGCTCAACATAAGCCATTGGTGCATTATCGCCTGCTCTAAATCCGCATTTCATAATACGTAAATAGCCACCAGCTCTATTTTTATAACGCGGGCCTAATTCGTTAAATAATTTAGTAACCATATCGCGGTCTCGCAAACGAGCGAAAGCTAAACGTCTTTTAGCTACACTATCTTCTTTTGATAGCGTAATTAAAGGCTCTGCATAACTTCTCAATTCTTTTGCTTTAGGCAAAGTGGTTCTAATTAATTCATGTTTAAACAATGAATTTGTCATGTTGCTAAACAGTGCTTTACGGTGACTGCTATTGATATTAAGTTGTCTACCGGATTTACGATGTCTCATATTAAGATTAACCTAAAATTTAATGTGATATGGGTTGACTATGTTCAGCTAACCCATCGGGCGGCCAACTATCAAGGCGCATTCCCAATGACAACCCTTTCAACGCTAGAATATCTTTGATTTCTGTTAAAGATTTTCTACCAAGATTAGGTGTTTTTAATAATTCAACCTCTGTACGTTGAATCAAATCACCGATATAAAATATATTTTCGGCTTTCAAACAATTTGCTGAACGTACCGTTAACTCAAGATCATCTACGGGACGCAACAATACAGGATCAATAGTCTCATCTGGTGATGAGTACTCTACTCTAGGTTGCTCACTTACTTTCTCAAAATCAACAAATACAGATAATTGATCATGAATAATAGTAGCTGCTAACTTAATGGTCTTCTCAGGATCGACAGTACCGTTAGTTTCTAAATCGATAATCAGTTTATCTAAATTTGTACGCTGTTCAACTCGTGTGCTTTCAACTTGGTATGCAACACGCACAACTGGACTAAATGATGCGTCCAAGTGTAAAGTCCCAACAGGATAATTTACCTCTGAATTTAATTTGCGCACACTAGCTGGTTCATAGCCACGACCACGACTAACTTTAATCTTAACATTTAGCGCACCTGTTTGCGTTAAATTCGCAATCACCAAATTTGAGTTCAGAATTTGTACACCAGAAGGTGTTTTTATATCTGCTGCCGTTACAACACCTGCTCCCGTTTTATTAAGTGTCAATTCAGCTTCATCTTTGTAGTCATCAACAACAATAGCAAGCTTTTT
>JBDLQG010000222.1:0-2912 GCA_039800705.1 Pseudomonadota bacterium | reverse complement strand
TTTATAATTATTTTGGCAGCAAAGAAATATTTGCCGCAGAAATGATTGAGCATTATATCGAGCCCTATTTAATTCAATTACAGACGTATTTGAATGAATCCGAAGGGCATTCACTTGCTGCATTGGAGCGTTATTTAAATGAAAGCATAACGGAATTAGAAAGGACAGAATTCAAGGGGGGATGTTTACTTGGAAATTTAACCGGTGAAATTGGCGATACCAGTGATATTTGTCGCATCGCATTACAACAAGCCTTAGGGCGCTATCGTGACGTTTGGGAAATGGGTTTTTATCGTGCGCAAAAAGAGGGTTCCATTCGCAAAGATAAAACGGCACGAGAGCTTGCGGATTTATGGGTAAATTCATGGCAAGGCGCTTTACTTCGTATGAAAGTTGAGCAATCCATCATGCCATTAAGACAATGTAAAGAAACTGTTTTGAACGATTTTTTTAAAGCGTAATCGTTGATTGCGTTTTAACAAGCCGTTCTTTTTTTTAATTTAAAATAATAATGAGGAAATATCATGCCTAAATATATCGTTGAACGCGACATTCCTAATGCAGGTTCACTCACTGCAGAACAATTACAAGGTATCGCGCAAACTTCTTGCAGCACGTCTGCGAAAATGGACACCAGAATTAACTGGGTTGAAAGTTATGTGACCGATGACAAAGTGTATTGCGTGTTAATTGCACCCAGCGAAGACGCATTGCGTGAACATAGCGAAAAAGGGGGCTTTCCTGTCACCAAAATTTCACGCGTAACGGGCATGATTGACCCAAGTACCGCTGAATAAAAATGTAAGGGCGAGCTTAGGCTAGCCCTTATTTCATTACTTTTAGAAGAGCCACGACAATGCTTAAAAAAACAATAACAAACACATTGTGTAGTTTCATGCTACTCGCACCACTTGCTAGTTCGGCTGAAATGTTAGCGATGGTCAATTATGAAAGCCAGCCAAATCAAACGCCTCGTAAAGAAGGCATCGCTATTATCGATGTGGACCCAAATTCGGCCAATTTTGGCAAAATAATGAATGAGTTGCCACTCCCACCGGACGCTGTTGCCCATCATATTTTCTACAATAAAGATTTAAGCAAAGCCTATATTACCGCATTAGGAAAAGGCGCATTGCGTGTGATTAACATGAACCAAGAGCCGTTGAAGATACAAGACGTCAATGTGCCAGAATGCCAAGTGGGCGAAGATATGTCTTTTTCGTCAGATAAAAAAACATGGTATTTGACCTGCATGGGGTCAAGTAATGTGATTGTAGGTAATGCACAAACTGATCAAGTGAAACAGGTCATTGCGGCAAATGGGAAAGAGACCTTTATTAAATATCCCCATGGCATTGGTTTAAATGAAGATATAGACAGAATCATGGTCACCAGTACCGTTCGTGCATCGGATTTAGGTGATGCAGGTGACACCGTGACGATGATTAAAGCGTCAACAGGCGAGGTCTTATCCACACATAAAGTGGGCGGTGCAGGTTCTTCAACCGTTGAAGCTGTTTTCATACCCCATTCCACGCCGCCAATGGCGTATGTGAATACTATGTTTGAAGGGAAACTTTGGGTGGCAACGTGGCAATCCAATCACGATACATTTGATTTTCAGCCGGCTTACGATTTTTCTGATGTGAAACAAGGTGTGCCATTAGAAATTTATTTTAATCAAGAACATGACAAATTATTTGTCACAACAGCGAAACCAGGTGCGTTAAATATCTTTGATATTAGCCAATCCAAAACGCAGCCTAAACTCATTAAATCAATTCCAACCGCTGGCGGGGCACATCATGTGGTTTTCTCTCCTGATGAAAAGTATGCCATCGTACAAAACAGTTTTTTAAATTTGCCTGAAATGGATGATGGTTCAATTTCTGTCATTAACTTGGAGAAAATGGAAAAAATCCGCAGCATCGATACTCTCAAAAAACAAGGATTCAAACCAAACTGTATCGTCATGATGCCTAAATGGCATACGGATGACATTCACTAAATCATCACTAAAGAGAAAAAATATAGCTTACACTAATCAGTTTATCCAAATGGGCGAAGCACCACGTTCACGACACATTAGCAGCGCAAAGTTAGAGATGAATGTGGAAGATGAAATTCCCGATTTAGATACAATTGCAACGTAAATTACCGTGGTGCTTTGTCGGCGGATACTGTGCGTACGATGTAAGCTACATCGAAGGAGAAGTGGCGCAAAGATTGACAAATACGATACGAGATACCGATACAGTGGCACGAATTGATGGCGATAAATTTATCATTCTCATCAGTAATCTCAATATCGATAAGCTTATTGCATGAAGGGCATGCCTATTTCTGTTCGGGTTGGGCTAAATCTTTCTTAAATTTAACCCTCTCGGCGGAACGCTTGTTTCGGTCGCTATTTATGCACCAACGCCTTTTGATTGAATAAATTGATTATGATTGCCAACTCTCTAACTCAAATGACTGTAGCATAAAGATATGAGTTTTATTCTTTGACGGCTTCAACCGATAAGGTAATTGTGACTTCATCACCTACGTTAGGTGCATATTTGCCCATATTGAAATCAGTCCGTTTTACTACAGTAGTCGCATTAGCACCGCAAGCATCTTTTTTCAACATCGGGTGTCGCATACATTGAAACGATGTTACCAACAACGTAACAGGCTTACTGATTCCTTTTAGTGTGAGAGTTCCATCAACAGATGTGACGTTATCACCGTTAAAATTTACTTTGCTTGATGTAAATGTCGCCGTTGGATATTTCGCGGTATCTAAAAAGTCGGCACCTTGGATATGTTCGTTAAACAATGGCAAACCTGTATTGACAGATGTGGTGTCAATGGTCACGTTTACAGCGCCGGTTTTAGCCACATGGTCGATGGTAATTGTGCCAATGGTT
>JBDLQG010000221.1:0-2914 GCA_039800705.1 Pseudomonadota bacterium | reverse complement strand
ATTTTGGCAAAGGGTGCAGTACAGTTGTTGTTTTTGGGCGTTGTCACTTTAGTGGCTGCATCAGTGATTTTGGTTGTGAGTGGTAAAGGTGTTGTGAATCCTTGGCAATCACCGCTCCATCCTCTCATTTCATAACCTTTTGATGGTGTAGCAATAAGGTTCACATCCGTTCCAAAAGGTTTAGTTAACACACACGTTTTGCTAGCCGCTTTACTTGTTGAAGTACAGTTAATGCCAGCAGGTGTGCTAGTCACTTTTCCGCCTGTTCCATTTACTGTTACGCGAGTGATGGAGTTAATCGAATCAACGACTTTACTTGTATACATATTTTCAATAATGACTTTTTTTAAGCAAAAATTAAAGCCGCAATCAGTCACGGTGCTTAGGTAGGGGGTTCCATCAGAACTATAGCTTGTTTTTAGTGTTGAAAGACCGCCTATTTGAGTAACTACATCCATTCCACCAATCACATTTGCAAATACAGCATAGCCGGCGCCCGTTGGTAGATCGGATGATTTATTTAAACCTAAGTTATCTGCAAAATTGAAAAAGAATTGCGAAGTAGCAGTGTCAGGTTCAGATGTGCGAGCCATCGCAACAGTACCTTTCAGGTTACTTAGTGCATTATTTGATTCATTTTTAATAGGTGCTGATGTATTTTTTTTGAATTGCATGGTTTGTGCATCAAGGCCACCACCCTGAACAATACTAATTCCTTGTTTTACAGTACGATGAAATACTGTATTTTTATAAAATCCTTTATTTGTATAATCTAAAAAATTTTTGGATGAAATAGGTGCTTTATCCCAATTTAATTCCATCGTGACAGTGCCAATATTGGTTTGCATCTCAATGATAGAAGGATTAAGTGACGTTGTTGTGTTTGTGCTGATAACTAAAGGGTTAATACTAGTACTAGTTGGGGCATCGGCAGCATAAGCTGTACTCATGCTGGTTGCAATTAGAAGTGAAGTGAATAAGAAACGCATTTTTTAAAGCTCCAAAGTATAGGGGCGATTTTTGTCCGCCCTTTGAGGAATGAGCCACAATTTGAGGAAAGCAAATAATGGCTCTGTTACATGATAATTAAGATAATTTTTTATATTTCAATCGACGTGGTGAATCGGCATCTGTTCCTAAACGACGATGACGATCCGCTTCGTAGTCTGCGTAGTTACCTTCAAACCACACTACTTGACTATCGCCTTCAAACGCTAAAATATGCGTAGCAATACGATCAAGGAACCAACGATCATGCGAAATGACCACAGCGCAACCAGGGAAATTGAGTACCGCATCTTCAAGGGCACGCAGCGTTTCAACGTCCAAATCGTTTGTTGGCTCGTCAAGAAGTAAGACATTGCCTCCCGTTTTAAGTAATTTTGCCAAATGCACACGATTTCGCTCACCACCGGATAAATCTCCGATGAATTTTTGTTGATCGCCACCTTTGAAATTAAAACGTCCTAAATAGGCGCGTGAAGGCGTTTGGTAATTACCGACGGTAATCATGTCAAGACCTTCTGATACTTCTTCAAATACGGTGCGTTTTGCATCCATATCATCACGAAGTTGATCAACATAAGCGAGTTTAACCGTTTGACCAATAACAAGTTCACCCGAATCTGGCTGTTCAAATCCTGCCATAATTCTAAACAGGGTTGTTTTACCTGCGCCGTTAGCACCGATAATGCCAACAATACCGCCTTGTGGTAACTTGAAATTTAAATCGCTAAATAACAAGCGATCACCAAAGGATTTTGAAATACCATTGGCTTCAATCACCACATCACCCAATCTTGGACCGGGTGGAATGTAAATTTCTTGGGTTTCATTACGTTTTTGCGTTTCAACAGACGATAATTCTTCAAAACGCGCTAAACGCGATTTACTTTTGGCGTGGCGACCTTTTGTACCCGAACGCACCCATTCCAATTCTTCTTTCATGGCTTTTTGGCGTGCCGACTCTTGTTTTTCTTCTAACAATAAACGGGCACTTTTTTGCTCAAGCCAGCTAGAATAATTGCCTTCCCATGGAATACCTGATCCACGATCAAGCTCGAGAATCCAACCAGCAACATTATCAAGGAAATAACGATCATGCGTGACAGCCACCACCGTGCCCGTGTAATCATGTAAAAATCGCTCAAGCCATGCGACAGATTCTGCATCTAAATGGTTGGTTGGCTCGTCGAGTAGCAACATATCAGGATTTGAAAGCAATAAACGACAAAGTGCCACGCGACGTTTTTCACCACCAGATAAGGTGGCGACATTCGCATCCCAATCCGGTAAGCGTAGCGCATCGGCTGCAACTTCCAATTTGCGCTCTAAATTATGCCCATCACACGCGTTGATAATATCTTCAAGACGCGCTTGTTCAGCCGCCAATTTATCAAAATCCGCATCAGGTTCTGCATAATCTAAATAGACTTGATCAAGCTGCATTAACGCGGCTTTGACTTCTTCAACGGCTTCTTCGACATTGCCGCGAACGGTTTTAGTCAAATCAAGTTGCGGTTCTTGAGATAAATAGCCAATATTGATGCCTTTAAGTGGATTAGCTTCACCTTCAATTTCCGTATCAAGACCCGCCATGATACGCAGTAGTGTTGATTTACCTGAACCATTTAACCCTAAAACACCAATTTTCGCGCCGGGAAAAAAAGATAACGAAATGTTTTTGAGGATATATTTTTTAGGTGGGACAATTTTGCCCACTCTGTGCATGGAATAAATATATTGAGCCATAGTTTTTTAGCCAAAAAGTGAAAATAAAATATCGCTTAAATTATATCAAATTACGCGAGTTTGCTGTGACGTTTGGAATAGAGAAAATAAAACACGAGTCCCATCGCCAGCCAAATTAAAAAACGCCACCATGTTTGTGCTGGCAAAAAAGCCATCAATGCGC
>JBDLQG010000220.1:0-2948 GCA_039800705.1 Pseudomonadota bacterium | reverse complement strand
AGGGAAGATTCAAGAAGAATACGATTTAGTGATGACCAATGGCGAGGCGGTTGGTATTATTGAAGTGAAGTATAAAGCGCACCAAAATGATGTAGATACATTAGAACGTAAAATGCGTCATTTTAAGCTGTTATTCCCATGGTTTAAAGATTATAAAATTTACGGTGCCTTGGCCGCGTTTAATGTGAATGATGTGGCAAAAAAAGAAGCGCTTGATCGGGGTTTCTTTGTACTGCAGCGCAAAGGTGATGTTTTGCATACCGATTGCGGTGAGCACTTAATGGTACTTTGATAACGTACTTTTACGTTTTATTTCCACTACGAAACCCCGTTTTTTTCAAAATTTTACTGCTGTAAAGTACATTATTTCCTCGATTACTCTCACCGAGTACCTCCGCAATTTGCTTGATTTGCACATTCACTTCTTCTTGCGTTCTGCCATGCACCATAGCGAATAAATTATAATGCCAATAGGGTAGGTGGCGCGGGCGATGGTAACAATGACTCACAAAAGGCAGTTTCCCGACTTGCTCGCCTAATGTATCAATTTCCTCATCAGGCACATTCCAGACGCTCATGCCATTAAAGCGATATCCTAAACGGTAATGATTAGGCACCGCGCCAATTCGTCGAATCACCCCATTTTGTTGCATGGCACGCAGTCGCGCCATAATCACATCAACGGGTAAATTTAATTGCTCAGCAAGTAATTGATAAGGCTCAGCGACTAGCGGCAAACCCGCTTGCGTGGCTCGCATTATGCGTAAATCAATGTCGTTAAAATCCATACGCTACGCCTCCAATTTTAAACCGACAAAATATTCGTTAAGCTTAGGCATATTGTAAACGTGTAAGCCGGTTTGTGTTTCTATATCAATCAGTGTTTGCTCAAGTTCTTGTTGCGTTTCAGTTGCGAGAACAAACCACATATTCAGCTCATGATTTCGCGCGTAATTATGCGCCACTTGGGAAAAGGCATTGACGATTTCAGTGACTTGCTCAAAGTGTTCTTGAGGGACTTTTAACGCGGCAAGAGTCAATGCGCCGCCCATTCGCTCTGCGTGATAGAGTGGGCCAAAACGCGAAATAATACCGTCATCAAGTAAGGTTTGTAGGCGCGTTAGCACGTCATTTTCGGTTAAATCAAGTTGCGTTGCCACTTGGCGGTAAGGCGATTCGCAAATAGGGAAGCCATCTTGCAGATAATTGATGAGGCGTGCATCAATAGCGTCATAAGCAGGTTTAAATATGTGTTCAGTCATGTTTGTGTTTAGTTAATCGAGCTAGTTTTTTCGCCGCTTTTTCAGCGCGGATAATATCGAGTTCAGCAAGTTCGGTGACCATCATGTTAGGCGTTTCAAACGTGATTTTCCCAATAGTGGCGTTGCGTAGTTCAAGCAATAAAATTTTGGCGACTTTATCAAGTTCGACCTGCCCACCACTACGCAAACACCCGCGTTTTTTACCAATTAAAAGCAGTAATTCGGATTCACTTGCAGGTAGCGTATCAAGTTGAAAACGGGTTTTGACTAAGTCGGGATAGAATGCTAATAAATACTGCGCTACGAATGATGCGACATCATCATGACTAATGGCTGTGTCTTTAATCGCGCCTGTGGCGGCAAGACGATAACCGCTGTTTTTATTTTCAATATTCGCCCATAGAATACCGGGGGTATCAAATAAGACGAGTCCATTCCCTAAATCAATGCGCTGTTGATGCTTGGTGACGGCAGGTTCATTACCCGTTTTGGCAATGGTGCGGCCGGCCAGAATGTTAATAATGGTTGATTTGCCGACATTGGGAATACCTGTAATGAGCGCATGCAGCGGTTTTGAGCGATTTTCGGTGCGTGGCACGAGCTTGTGGCAAAGCGCGTGAAGTTGACGAATTTTCTCTACTTGCGTCATATTGACGGCAAGTGTTTTGACGTTTTGCTCGCGCTCTAAATAATCTTGCCATTCCTGCGTTAATTTATCGTCGGCAAGATCGCATTTACTAAGCACTTTAATACAGGGTTTATCCCCCCGCAATTTGGCTAAGGCGGGATTTTGACTGCTAAAAGGAATCCGCGCGTCGAGAATTTCAATCATCAAATCCATATCGTGCAACGCGGCTTTGATTTCTTTACTCGCTTTGTGCATATGACCGGGAAACCATTGAATAAGCATTTTTTAACCTGTGGTGAATAATCTATTGTTAATCTGAAAAGTGAGAAATCACAGGGGCGAATCCACCACCGAGTGTTCTAAAATTGGTCGTTTGCCCTTGATAGAGCCTAGCACACGTGAGTTGCGTTGTTTGCGCATAGACATACGCGCGATAATCGACTTTAAACGTTTCTTGTGACCCATCGATAATTAATTGTCTTGTACTAGGCGCAACAAAAGTTTGTGCAACATAATCCGCCGCTAAAATATCAGCAAAGACGCGTTTTGTCATTTTATCGCCACGATAGGCTGCTTTACTGCCATAGCCCGTTGTTGGTTTAAAAAATAGCGTTTTTCGCTTGCGCCATAAATCGTCCATTTCGTTGGTATCGACGCAGCGCGTGGGGGCAATTCCATTGACTAAAATTTGTCGCGTCAGTTCGTCAACGCCCAGCGATTGTAGCAGTGCATTATTGCTCAATATCGCTAAATTACGTTTATTGGCATAAAGGGCATACGCGCGTGGATGCGGTGTTAATACCACATGATTGTTTAAATAGGCTTGCGCGAGAGCATGTTGACACGGTTGCGACAAACTAAAATCGGTTAGACGGTTATACACTAAATCGATAATCGTATCATCATGCCATAACTGTGCATCATCATAGCGTAATTGAGTAGGTGAACAAATGACTGTGTGAATACCCTGCTGTTCAAACAACGCGGCAAATAATTGAAATTCTGCGTACAAATATTGCGCCTGTGGTTCATTATCAATAATGGCAATCGTCCGCAAA
>JBDLQG010000219.1:0-2959 GCA_039800705.1 Pseudomonadota bacterium | reverse complement strand
CATTTTTGGGATTGACCTGTCCTGAGCCTTTAGCTACATTTGTTGTTTGAAAGGGTTGACCATCAGACGAAGAAGTTGTGCCATTGCCCCAATGCGAAGCAAACGGTTGTTTCAATTGGGCATTCGTTAAAACAGCTAAGGCGGCAGAATAAGTTTCGTCACGAATATGCCAGTCTTGCAACCATGATAATTTTGAATAAGTCACACCTGGACAAGACTCGGACATTTTACTCAAGCCAAGGTTAATACCGTCTGCCAAAATTGCAGTCAATAAAAGCGTTTTATCCCCGGCAATTTCATTGCTTTTCAGGTGCGTGAAATGCTCGGTGAAATTCGTCCATTGATCAACTTCTAGCAATAATTCTGTGATTTTTACACGCGGTAACAAGGCAGTTGCTTTATCCACAAAAGGTTTTACATTTTTTGGAATACTGGTTTCAAGCGGTGTAATTTTCAGTCCTGTTTCAGTAATTGTCGCATCGGGTAAGGCATTTTCAGCCGCCAATTTGTTGATGTGGGCTAATCGCTTTTCAAGCCGCTCCAACCTTTCATTCAGATATTGCGTGCAATCCATTTGCGGCAATGCTTGATTTTGTTTCAGTTCGGTGAACTTTTCAAAAGAAATCAGATAAGTGTTGAAATCCTTGAACTGTCGTGAGCCTTCTACCCAGGCATCACCTGAACGTAAAACGTTTTTCAATTCCGACAACAAGCACAATTCGTAATAACGACGATCAATGTCTTTACCTTTGAAAACCACCTCTTTCCATCGCTTTTTCACAAAACTGGTGGGCGTGTCGTCAGGTAACTTGCGGGTATTTTCAGCATTCAAACGACGTAAAATTTCAACGCCTGCCAAAATATCTTTGGATGATGGTGTTGATTGAATTTTCAAAACGTCCAAAAATGCAGGAACATAGCGGCGTAACGTGCTGTAATGACTGCCCATCAAATCCAAGTAATCAAAGGATTCGGGCTGTGTCAGTGATTGAACTTCGGTAATGCTGGTTTCAAAATCTTCCCATGAAATCACCGATTCAATCGCCGCAAACGGATCGGTTTCATTTTGTTTAGCATCGAGTAAGGCTTGACCAATTTTGCTATACAGCAGCATTTGCTTATTGATGACTTTGCCAGATTGTTGAAATTGTTTTTGATGCGTATTTTTTGCAGAGCTGAACAATTTTTCGATAATGCGGTCATGTAAATCGATGATTTCATCAGTGATAGTGGCTGTGCTTTCAATCACTAGCGCGACCAACGTGGCATAACGACGTTGTTCTTCAAAATCCATCAAATGTTGAACTGTCATTTGCGACCCTTCACGAGCAATTTTTAGCAACCGATTCTGATGAATTTCAATGTGCTTAATCTGTTCAGTCAGTTCTAATTCTTGCAATTTTTTCAAACGCTCGATGTGTTCAAGGATTTGATTTGTGCTGACTTTTTTGGGGGATTGTCGTATCCATGCTAACCAAGTGAATTTACTGTCTGGCTTAATCTTCAGTAGATCATTGAGTTTTTTACGATGAAATTCCTTGAGTTTATCCGTTAGTTTGTCGTGTATCTGACGGTTAGCATTCGTGATGGCTTCGGCACAAAGTTCTTCCATCGCTAAAACAGATGGCAACAAAATTTTTTGCATTCTTAAATTTGCAATCAGTGTCATTACTAACACAATGCCTTTATCCGTTTGCAATCCTAACTCTGCCAGAAGCAATAACTGCTCTGCATAAATCAACGATGAAAACAACTTGAAACCAAAAACAGTTTGTAATTCAATTGAATGTTCGTGAAATGTGTTTTTTCTTTTGCCGTAACCATCAAAACATTCTGCTGACGTATTGAGTTGATTTGCAACATATTGAATTACCAGTTCGTCTGGAATCTCAGGCGGCACAATACCTGGATAACGCATATAACAAAGTTGAATGGCAAAACCTAAACGATTTCTTTCGCCACGTCTTTGCTTAATTATGGATATATCGGCGTCACTTAGTGTATGGAATTGAATAATTAACTCGTTGTTTAAACCACCAATTAAGTTTTCACGTTCCGTTGCTGAAAGAATAGATCGACGAGCCATAGTTTAAATTGTCACTCAAAAAATATCCTTTATACTACACAGATTATTTTACGCGTTAAATTACACAAAAATCAGTCTATTAAGGCAAGAATTCAACTGTAATATAAACGTTCGTTTAGGTGACATCATGCTGCTTGGTTATATGCGCGTTTCCAAATCCGATGGTTCACAAATTTTGGATTTACAAAAAGATGAATTGTTGAAAGCAGGCGTTTTATCAGAGCAAATTTATCAAGATTTTGACTCTGGAAAAAACGACGATCGCAGTGGACTTGCCGTTTGTCTTAAAGCACTTCGAGCTGGTGATTCGCTTGTTGTCTGGAAATTAGACCGTCTGGGGCGTAACTTACGTCATCTGGTTAATACTGTTCATAATTTGTCGGATAGAGGAATTGGTTTGAAAGTATTAACGGGGCAAGGCGCACAAATTGATACCAATACGTCACATGGAAAATTAGTGTTTGGAATTTTTGCAGCCTTAGCTGAATTTGAAAGAGATTTAATTTCCGAACGAACTAAAGCAGGATTGGATGCGGCTCGTAGCCGTGGTAGAAAAGGCGGCGCACCTTACAAAATGACTGCCTCAAAATTGCGATTAGCTCAGGCTGCTATGGAAAAACGTGAAACGAATGTTAGTGAATTGTGTAAAGAGTTGGGCATTACAAGACAAACACTTTATCGTCATGTTTCACCCGATGGAGTATTGCGAAATGATGGTAAAAAGTTACTCAAAATTCCTTAACGGGGTATTTGCTCCGTTTCGTGCGTCGACCCGATATAGAAGATGTTATCGAGTTTCTTAAACTTCAAAATACCTAGTTTTTTACTTGCGCGTTGCGCGGGCGCGTAAATTTAGTGTTAGCGTTGCGCTTA
>JBDLQG010000218.1:0-2974 GCA_039800705.1 Pseudomonadota bacterium | reverse complement strand
TTCTGAATTTTATATTTTGCTTTTGACATGGTAAATTACTAGCTGTTTGGTTTGAAACGCTACAGATTGACATATTTTCGGTATTTATGCACCAACGCCACTTACATTCTTAAAAACTAAAGCAACCAAACAGATTGGACTACACGATAGAACACTAATTGCAGTACCACGTTTCATAACATTCGTTATCGATGATACGGATGATTTTGCAAAATACTCCACGCGCGATAAATTTGTTCAGCCGCCACAATACGCACAAGCGGATGCGGAAAGGTTAAATTCGACAAACACCACGATTCACGCGCCCGTTGCTTGACCTCCTCGGCTAGTCCTTCAGGGCCGCCAACGAGTAAACAAACGTGCTGTGTATTGTTTTGCCAACGCTCAAGCGACTGCGCTAATTCTTGTGTATTCCACAGTTTCCCCCCTAAATCCAGCGTAACCAAATGACTACCACTAGGAATAGCTGCAAGCATACGCTCGCCTTCTTCTTTGACAATTCGCGCCACATCGCTATTTTTACCGCGTTTACCAGCAGGAATTTCTTTTAGCACTAATTCAAAATCACGCGGCAAACGCTTTGCATAGTCTTCATAACCTTGCTTTACCCAAGACGGCATTTTTGTGCCAACAGTAATTAAATGAATTTGCATCATTCACTCTCGTTATTGTCGCGTTTTAACTGACTTTTATGCCCTTGTGACAAACGCAAAATACCACGCAAAATATCGACTTCTTTGCTGTAAAGCTGCGCACGATTGTATAAACGACGTAAACGACGCAAAATGGATTTGGACTTTTCATCTTGTACAAAACCAATATCACTGAGCGCCTGCGCTAAATGTGTATAAAACAATTCCATTTGCTCTGCGGTGGCAAGAATCTGCTCATCTTCATCACCGACCGGTTTGCGTGGCGGTAAATTGCCCTGCGATGCGATAAATAATTCATACGAAATCACCTGCACAGCGGCGGCAATATTGAGTGAGCTGTAATCAGGATTGCACGGAATATGCAGCAAAAAACGACACAAATCGAGTTCTTCATTTTTTAAACCCGAATTCTCACGACCAAAAATAATGGCAATCTTGGTATCGGGATTTTGCTCCATCACTGTTTGCGCACATTCTCGTGGTGTCACTTCTGGCCAACTAATCGTTCGACTTCGTGCACTTGCTCCAATGACTAGCGTGCAATCCGCAATAGCTTCTTGAAGTGTTTGAACCACTTGCGCCCGCGCTAAAATATCATCTGCGCCAGCTGCCCGCGCTGTCGCGTCCGCGTGCGGAAAAAACTTCGGTGACACCAAACACAAATTCACAAGCATCATATTCTTCATCGCCCGCGCCACCGCACCTATATTTCCTGAATGCGAGGTTTCAACTAATACAATTTTGATATTATTCAGCAAAGCAAATGTCCATTAAGTGAAAAAAGCGCTAAGTTTAGCAAAATATTTGCTATCCTATTGACCTTTATCCGCTCATTTAAAAATTGTAAATCACTATGCAACCCATGCTTAATATTGCTGTTCGTGCAGCACGCAGCGCAGGCGAAATCATTCTTCGTTCTGCAGACAAAGCCTCACACCTCGCTGTTGACTCAAAAGGTAAAAATGACTTTGCCACTGAAATTGACCGACTTGCTGAGAAAGAAATCATTTCTATCATTAAGGCGGCTTACCCAGAACACAGCATTCTTGCTGAAGAAAGTGGCGAACATGCCGGCAATGACTTTGTTTGGGTCATCGACCCACTTGACGGCACGACCAATTTTATTCATGGTTTCCCGCAATATGCGGTGTCAATTGCACTTAAATACAAAGGCCGTATTGAAGTTGGTGTGGTTTACGATCCTCTACGTGATGAATTATTTACCGCAAAACGCGGTGGCGGTGCGATGCTCAACAATCGTCGTATTCGGGTCACTGGTTTATCTAGCATGAAAGGGGCGTTAATTGGCACCGGCTTTCCATTCAAAGTGCCTCACCATTTAGATGCGTATTTAGCGATGTTCCGTGCCATTACCATTGATTCTGCTGGCATTCGTCGCGCAGGCTCTGCTGCGCTTGATTTAGCCTATTTAGCGGCTGGGCGACTTGACGCATTTTGGGAAATTGAATTAAGAGAATGGGACATGGCAGCAGGCATTTTACTTGTTAAAGAAGCGGGCGGCGTGGCAACTGATTTTTCGTTCAATGATAATTACTTGGAATCGGGTAATTTAATTGCTGGTAGTCCACGTATGCACCAGTTGATGTATCAGTTAATTGAGCCACACGTGACACCTGCATTGAAGTAATTACGCAGGCTTTATGATTCGCACAACTTATGCTGTCATTCATCTGGATGCGATTGCGCATAACGTGGCGCAAGTACGTTTAGCGGCGCCCAAAGCAAAAATTATGGCTGTGATTAAAGCCAATGCCTATGGACACGGACTTCAACGCGTTGCACATGCGCTTGAGCCTTATGTTGAAGGCTTTGCGGTAGCACGCGTGCAAGAAGGGGTGCGTTTGCGTAAATCAAACATTAAACAGCGCATTGTGGTGCTCGAAGGGTTTACCCAATCGCAAGAACTCCATGATTTGCACCACTATCAACTCGAACCCTCTATTCACTCCGCACATCAATTAGCAATTTTACACTCGCAAACTGCAACTGATTTGCTTGCGGTATGGGTAAAACTCGATACAGGCATGAATCGGCTTGGCTTTAAACCACACGAAATTTCCAGTGTGTATGAGCAATTAAACTGTTGCGCTGCGGTGAAAAAGCCACTCAATTTCATGACACATTTCGCCAACGCGGACGACAAAAACGACCCAAAAACGCTTGCACAAATTAGCGTATTTAATGAATTAACCGCTGAATACAGCGGTGAAAAAAGTATGGCAAACTCTGCGGGCATTTTAGCGTGGGAAGCCGCGCAGACGGAGTGGGTGCGTGCGGGCATTATGCTATATGGTATTTCA
>JBDLQG010000217.1:0-2994 GCA_039800705.1 Pseudomonadota bacterium | reverse complement strand
AATTGTGTTGCATTGTCACAATGCGCTTTCATACGCACAGCTAGCGTTTCAAGACCACCCAAGAAGACCCAAGCATTAAACGCACTCATCGTCGCGCCACCAGTGCGCAAATACGGGTAAATAAATTTTTCAATTATTTCGTCACTTGCTACCACCGCACCTCCTACACAACGCCCCTGCCCGTCAATATATTTTGTGGCAGAATGCACGACAATATCTGCACCTAGAGTTAACGGCTTTTGCAACGCAGGCGTACAAAAACAATTATCAACCACTAGCAAACAATGATGCGCATGAGCGACATCCGCTAAGGCGCGAATATCAGCAATTTCAATTAAGGGATTGGAGGGCGTTTCTAAAAATAATAAACGGGTATTGGGTTTAATCGCTGCTTCCCACGCACTGACGTCAACTAAATCCACAAAATCGGTTTCAACCCCAAATTTACCAAAGTAATTTTGAAAGAGTAAAACCGTATTCCCAAATACCCCACGCGAACAAACGACATGATCGCCCGCTTTAAGCAAACCCATACCAACGGCCATAATTGCCGCCATGCCCGATGCAAAGGCAAGACAACGCTCACCTTTTTCCATTAATGCTAAACGATCTTGAAATGCGGCTACGGTAGGATTGGTAAAGCGTGAATAGATATTGCCTGATTGCTGTCCGGTGAAACGCAGTGCGGCATCTGCGGCGCTTTTAAAAACATAACTCGACGTGGCAAAAATAGGCACACTGTGCTCATCTTCGTGCGTGCGATGATGACCGGCACGGATGGCTTGTGTTTCAAGGGCGTATTCATTCCAGTCGATGTCGTTCATATTTTTAGCGAGCCATAAAAAGAAAAAGCCGCAAGCGGCTATAGAAAAATATCTTGAGATTTCTGGAGACGTTGCAGCGCAACGCCTCTACAGAGAAGAACTTATGCAGCTAAAACTAAGTTTTTAACTTTCAAGTTCAAACGGCTTTTACCACGTGCCGCTTTATTTTTGTGAATGATACCTTTAGTAACAGCTGAATCAATCACTGATTCGGCTACTTTATAAGCAGCAACTGCTTGTTCTTTATCACCTGCTTTCACAGCGAGTAATACTTTTTTGATAAAAGTACGTAAATTGCTACGTTGACCGCCGTTACGTACACGGTTGTTTTCTGCTTGTCTTGCACGTTTTTTTGCTTGTGGTGAATTAGCCATTGCTATCTCTTAAAAATGATTTGAAAAATATATCGACACTAAGCCGATTTTGAAACGACAAATTATGTTGCTAAATGCTATTATTGTCAATTGTTTAACTCACTTAAAAACGGCTTATCTTTTGAGTTTATCGCTTTCAAAATCGTCAAAATCCACATTACTCGTAGGTGGCCTTACTGTGTTTTCTCGTCTACTGGGTTTTTGGCGTGACGTTTTGATTGCACGATATTTTGGTGTAAACCTAGCAACAGACGCTTTTTTTGCTGCATTTCGATTTCCAAACCTACTACGACGCTTGTTTGCTGAAGGCGCATTTTCACAAGCATTTGTGCCCATTCTAAGTCAGTATAAAGAGCAAAATAATGCGCATGAACTTCAAGAAATTATTCACAAAATAGCGACTTATTTAACCTTATTTATGCTCATCATGACTTTTTTTGGCGTCATGATTGCGCCAATTTTGATTCTTGTTTGCGCGGCAGGATTTGATTGGCAAAGTCAGCAACATCAATTGGCCACTCAACTTTTGCAAATTATGCTTCCTTACGGCTTTTTTATTACCTTAACTGCTTTTATGGGCAGTATTTTAAATACCTATACAAAATTTGCTATTCCCGCTTTTACGCCCGCCTTACTGAATATTTCAATGATTGCAGCTACCTTTTGGCTGACGCCTTATGTTCAGCAACCGATAATGGCCTTAGCTATTGGCGTTTTTATCGGCGGCGCTCTGCAACTTGCACTACAACTTGTCGGGCTACATCAACTGGGTTTATTCCCAAAACTACAGCAAAATTTTCAAAACAGCACCACGCAACGCGTCATGACTAACATTTTACCGACGGTATTTGCTAACTCGGCAACGCAAATCAATTTTTTAGTCAACACATTAATAGCGTCTTTTTTAGTGACGGGAAGTGTGTCGTGGCTTTATTATGCGGATAGATTACTCGAATTTCCCAGCGGAATTTTAGGCTCTGCGCTCACTACAGTGATGTTGCCAACATTAGCAAAAAATTACATCAATCAAGAACTCGATAAATTCTCACAGACACTTGATTGGGGATTGCACTTCATCGCGCTACTAGGCGTTCCTGCGACGATTGGATTATTTTTTCTTTCAGAGCCAATGTTAAGCATATTATTCGGATCAACTGAATTTACAGCCTATGATGTCCACGCCTGTGCTCAAGCATTACGCGCCTATGCGTTAGGTCTACTGGGGTTTTTAATGGTGAAAGTACTCACACCCGCTTTTACAACCTGCCATATTCACACTGTTGCAGTACGCTATGCTTGGGTCTGCCTTGTAACAAATTTTACTCTGGCACTTTTATTGGTTCAACATTTTGCACATACTGGTATTGCCTTGGCGAGTTCCTTTGCCACGAGCTTAAATGCGGCATTATTACTGATTTTTTTATGGAAAAAATGTCATCAGGTGAAGGATTATCTGAATCTGAAGTTCCTATGATGGAATTTCTTAAAAAAGATTTAATTAATATGCAAGCTCCAATTCCTGGTGAAATGTCTGCAAGTTTAATAGGTAAAGGTGGAGTAATTAATTAATGGCTGGATTTAAGAATCTAAAAACAGCATTAGAAAATTCAAATGCGCCAACAGTCGAAGATTTTGTTTCTAGTATTCCAACTTATGAAAAATTTTTAAATTAAATTAATGGATTTATACAAATGGCATCTATTCTTGATCTTACTCCGCCAACGTTAGATATAAAATTCAAAAAAGGATCAACATTGGATCCAATTTTTTATTGCTTAACAAAAGATAAAGCACCG
>JBDLQG010000216.1:0-3237 GCA_039800705.1 Pseudomonadota bacterium | reverse complement strand
AAAAAACTACTCCCTAAGTCTTCGCCAGCATTTGTTAAAAAATTTTTAGCTTCATCATCTAGTGATTTAGCTTCATTGCAAAACTTTATGTTCAACTCTTCTGCAGTCAAAGTAAATTCAACCACTACCTTAGCACCACATTCATTATCTTCACTCACTTCAACCGTGAAAGTACGATCATATTCCTGCACAAGCGAATTACCTAATTCGCGTGCCATTTGCTCACATGACTTTTCACTCATATCAATACTTTTAAATAATGCTTTGGCTGCATCAAGCAAATCGTGAAATTCTATTTCCCTGTCGTCATGCGTTACGTTACATCTCACTTCGACATAAAATAAATGCCTATGTAAATGAGTTAAGTAGGTTCTATGTTGGGGAGCGCCAGACCAACTATGAAAACCCTCAGCAGTAAATCTAACAAAAATTTCACTATTTTGTACCATGTTCACCTCACCTTAAATCACGTTAAACAACCTAATTATCAAAAAAATAAGCACAACCAAATTGCACCTAACCAACTGAATTATCTAAACTAAAATTGATAGAACGTTGCTAAGCAGCGTTTATCATTTTTTAATTAGCCCTTAAAATTATCAAGCAGCGCTCTTTCCTGCATCAACGCACTTGCCCAATTTTCAGCGTTAAATACATAGTCAATTGCATCGATCACTTCTTTGTAAACACTGGGCACTCGATTGCTTTTTAATTCAAATGCCAACTCGTTTGCTTGTCTAAATGTTTCGAGGTAAGTCCAAACATTATGATTAGTGATAAGCATTGAAGACAGCGTATCAAGTTGCCTGCGTGTATCGATGCCATCGTCATCATTCACATTCAAATGCCCTAACGTCAACTTTTTAGCAATGGGTGATACTGCTGCACTGGATAGCATGGACGCTAAGGGAATGGGACTATTTAAAAAACTACGGCATTGTGGGATAGATTCTTTTTGCATGATCCAACTATCTACATTTCCATTCAAATCAGGCAATATGGTCATCAAGTCCCACTTGCCTGCCTCTAAAAATGGACTGGCGCTGTCATAACTAATACGCAGATTGGGGTTGGCACTTGCTTGCAATCCTTTTTGAATAGCCGTAAACATAATTGCCCACGGTGCAGTTGAAATACCAAGTAAATGCAGCCAATCGTTGCCTGCGTCAAATGCCTTTTCATCGCGCATAATAAGCAATAATTCAAGCAACGTACCCACGCCATTTTGCCTGCCAATAATACTGCTTATTGAATAGCCACTACCTTTAAACCATTTCACCGCATCCCACCATTTTTTTGCATTAGGCACATCAACACCTTGTATGATGTTTAGCCATTTGGTTTGACCTTTGCGATGACTGTCGATAAATTGCAAGTTTTCAACGGTTAAATCAGTAAGCTGCTCGGGCGTACATTTGTAAAAAGGGGACGCTGGTTTGGTAGGAGTCCATAATGGCACATCGATTGTCATGGCGTAATTGGTATAGGTTTCTAAAAAACCAACAATCCACTGTTTTAGCTCATAAGCCTCACGCCAAGCCAAACAAGCAGCCTCAGCCTCCATTGCTGGTTGCAATGTTTTCAAGCCAATTGTGCCAAAACCAATTTGAAACCCGCCACTGTCACCAAACAACGTGCCATCTGTTCTGCCTCGTCGCGTAATGGCGTTGTCAGGCGTGCTACCTATTTCATACAGTCCAACTGAATTTAAAAAATGGGGGTGATAAAAAAGTTTGTTATTGCCTTTCCAAAACATTAAATCATCTAATTTAAGCGTGTTAGGAAATGGACGACCAACCGGCACAGGTTTGGTCATAATGCTTGCGTAACCTGCGTTGACAGCTGGCAAGTAAACGGCATAATTATCACTCATCATTTTTTTCATAGCGCACCTGCTGTTGTACTTGATGCACTATTATCAATAGTGGTGAGTGGAAAATAACGTTTAAATGGTTTAGTTGAGCGATTGCCCTCTGCATCTACAGTAGGTATGTAAATAGTATGTTCACTACCACCTACTGCATAAGTGTTAAACTTTATGCAAAGCACGTCTTGATTTAATTCGAGTAATATTCCGCCTTTATAATCAGCCGCTTCTTCGGGTATAAATGGAACTATCCCATCATCTGCATTGTAGCTATCACCCTCAAACACCTCACTATAGACATCAGCCAACGTTTGCTTTGGTATGTCACAAATAGGCAAGTCAGCCAAACTTTTAAACACAGGCAGAAAATCTTTCATTTTGAAAATAACAGATACGCTGTGACTACTTGCCTGAGCAGCTTTAATTGGCAACACTCTTGAATTGACAAAATTCCCATATTTAAAGGTATTTTCAATTATCCAGCCTGTTGCACTAAAAGTAACTTGAACATGAAGATGACTATCGCGTTTTAAATAACGATCATTTTTCGCATTCAGCCAACTTTCTAAAAATTCATAAAAAACGCGTTTGATTTCATTTCGATCAATGTGTGCATACCATGTGGGGGTAAAAACATATTCATCATCAATAACTAATTGGTCTTGTGGCTGTGTGAGTGTGTTATAAAAAAACCAAAATGAAATATTCAAGAAGTCATGTGGTTTAGTGCGATGACGCAAATGCACAACATGCGAGGCAGAATTAGCTTGAGAATATTGGGGTACGGGGCACTGCGGATACTCTGCGTTGTATAAATTAAATTCAAAATTACGCAGTAAATTATTTTCTACTGTATCGCGCTCACTAACCGGCATATAAACATCGGTATTACAATCATCCAGTATTAAACCCCCACTTCCTGTATGGTCGTTTTATCAATAAGTTTATCCGCTAAATTGGCAATCGATTCTGGTAGGCATTGCGTGTAAATGAGTTCAAACAAGGGTCTAGCTGATTGCACTGCCACTTCGAAGCGTTTAACTACGGTATTTACAAGCAATTCTTCTATTAAAGCCTCATCATAATACGTTTCAATATGTGTTATACCATCTTGAGAATGCTGAGCTAAAATTAGACTGAAATTCTTGGTGATTTTGTCTTTTGTATTGTCCTTGATTGTTTCTTTTAATTTGGCTTTTTGATACGCAGATACTTTCAGTTCATCGCTTTCAAATTTATCACGCAAATTATGAACTAATTGCAATAATACCTTGCGACGCAGCGCTTTATCTTCGTTGGCATTTACCACTTTATTTAAAGTAGTAACTTCTACCGTGTCACTGTCACCTTTTTCAACCAACTCATCAACT
>JBDLQG010000215.1:0-3023 GCA_039800705.1 Pseudomonadota bacterium | reverse complement strand
AATAACATTGACTTCGCGTGTATGTAGTGTTGAATTCGCATCAATTACAAAAACATGATTTGACGCATTCACAGCACGACTAGGGAGTGCAAACACATGATGAAGAGTTTTTCCTTCGATATCGGCACTGACAAATAAGCCATCATAGAGTGGCGGCTTAGTTTGATAGGGAAAATTAACTTCTGCGATGGCATAAATAGCTCCTGTATTTTCATCAATAATACCTTCGGTACGAATAATTTTCCCTAGCCATTGCTGTTTTTTACCCGCTAAGTCAGTATGAATGTTGACATTGATTCCGTCTCTATAAGCAATGCGTTTGGTTGGTAGATCAATATACGCCATTTGATTTAGGTCAATTGGCAAGCGAATTTCTGTTGTTTGTGTTGAATAAATACGGGCAAGTTTGTCACCTATTCTCATTGTTTGCCCTAACGAAGCAGACTTACTATAAAAACGTCCTGAAAATGGTGCCTTTAATTCACATCGACGGCGTTGAATGTCTGCACGTTGTAAATTGACTTCGGCGGCACTGAGTTTCGCTCGTGCTTCGGCAAGTTGAGGCTGGTGCATGGCCAGTAAAGTTGGCTCTCCGCTACCTAATGTCTTCCATTCAGTTTGAGCTTGTTGTGCTTGCGCCTCTTCGGTTGCTAGCAACCGTTTGGCTTCGAAGAGTTGGGCTTTTGCCTGTGCAATAGCCAAATCATAATCATTGGTATCAAATTGGACTAATAGGTCATCTTTTTCAAAAAAACCACCTGCGACAAAATCCGAATGCAGAGCTGTAATTTTACCTGCTACCTCAGCAGTGATTTCTAAAGATTCTCGTGCTTTTGCGACACCTTGTGAAACGATGGTAAGACGATAATCTTGTGGCGATACTGTTAATACGTTGACAGTTGGTATTTTGGGTATACTTGCCTGTGGCTCGATGATTGGGCGATGAATAAAGAATTCATATGCCACAAAGCCTCCGACACATAAAATAACAATTGGGGCGATTGTTTTCATATCTCCCCCCCGAGTGCAAGATATAAATTTAAGCGACTACGTAGCAGTGCAAGACGAACCGATAAATATTGACTTTGCGCTGTTAAGGTACTGCGATAACTATCGAGTAACGTGAGGATTTGAATTAAACCTTGCTGATAAGAATAGACAGCAAGATCACGACTTGCCTCAGTTTGCTCAACCGCACGTTTAAGTGCGATAGCTTCTTGAGATAACCATTTCTCTTGTGAAAGCGATTGTTCCACTTCTTGAAAAGCCACTAAAACGATTTGCTGATATTGATAAAGAGCACTATCAACATAATTTTCATTAAGATGAATATCATTTGTCAGGCGCCCTCCTAGAAAAACGGGTTGCATGATTCCCATGGCTAAACTCCACGCAGCAGAACGTGGATCACTTAGTAATTGCATGCTCCCACCTTGCGCAGTCAGTGTTAATCGAGGTAATAAAGCCTTTTGGGCACTACGCAAATTTGCATCTGCTGCTTGAAGTCTTGAAAATGCGGCTTGAATATCAGGTCGGCGCGTTAATATGTCCGTTGGAATACCTGCATCAATATTGGTTGGTAAGGGAGGGAGATCGTTTAAGTTAACTTTTACGTCACCATGCGGATAGTGCCCCAATAAAACATCTAATCGCATCGCAATGACCTGTGCTTGATTTTTTGCATTTGCTAACTGAGCATTAGCATTTTCCAGATCAGTTAACACTAAACGCAAATCAAGTCCGTTGGTTAGGCCGCGTTCATAACGACCACGTACTAACTCAACAATTTTTTTTCGATCTGCTACAGATTGTTCAACCACGCCCACTTGGAGCGTTGCTTCAAGTAATTCAAAATAATTGATTGCTGTATGAGCGGCAAACGATAATCGTAAAGCTTGCCAATCTTCTGTTGTGGCTTGTGCTTGGCTTTCAGCCGCTTCCTGTATGTCACGAAGGCGTCCCCATAAGTCGATTTCCCAACTCACGTTTGAAATAATATTTATTGAGTTCGGTGCATTTTTGTCACCTAAATGCGTACCTGTAGACAAAGTAATTGCCGGTAAACGCTGTGCTCCTGCAATTTTAGCCATTTGTTGAGCAGCTTGAGAATTGGCCATCATGACCTTGAGTGAAAAATTCTGCGTAAGTGCCTCGTGAACAAGGGTCGTTAACATTGGATCGTTAAAGCTATCAAGCCAGGCTATGTTATCACTCGCTCCTTGAGATAAATTCACCCACTTATCGGGCACTTGCTGACTATGCGGTAGGATAATGTCTTGGTGTGTCACAGCGAGATCACTGCAACCATAAAGCCCAAAAAAGAACCATAAAATAGCGATTTTTTGGAGTGTAAACATTATTTTTCGGTTGTCACAAACGCAATTTTAGCAATACCAGAATGCTGCACAGTTGCCATGACTTCAGCGACTTTGGCATAGATAACACTTTGATCGGCATATAAATGCACCCCAATTTCAGCATCTTTGCTTAATTCGGTTTGTAAACTACGTTCAAGCATGGCTAAGTCGATTTGAGGAATTTTGTTTAATGTAATATTTCCATCTGCTTCAATACCAAGTTGCAATGGTTGATTCTTTGTGTCGGCTACCGTTTGCGTGGTTTTTGGAAGTTTTACCTGAACAGATTGTGTCAGTAAAGGCGCTGTTACTAAAAGAATAATAACGAGCACAAGCATCACGTCCACCAGAGGCGTGACATTAATATCGCTCATCGTCTCATTGCTGTCGGATTGTGTTTTAAACGCCATATTGGTTTACCTTTCAAGTGATGGGAGTTCACTGATAATTAAAAAATGAGCTGCAAAATTTTCTAATTGCTGACGTTGACGTTTTACGCGACGCAGAAAAAAGTTGTAAGCTAGAACAGCAGGAACAGCAACCGCAATACCAATAGCGGTGGCTACTAACGCATCACCAATAGGACCCGCTACGACATCAAGGCTAGTTGAACCACTTTGTGTGATATCGTGCATGGCGTGCATAATCCCAAGTACTGTGCCAAAT
>JBDLQG010000214.1:0-3485 GCA_039800705.1 Pseudomonadota bacterium | reverse complement strand
TAAATGGAGCAAGAGCTGGGATGCTGTAATGATTGATTTTTACTATACGCAGCAACGCAAGCAACCCCGCATTTTTACCCCATATAGGTGTAATTTCACTACCGAAATTATGTAAGTAATTGGTACTAAAAAATTACGCAACACATTTTTTGAGCTGTAGACTCATTTCAAGCTGTATTCATTATAACTATGCCTGTCTGTCTGATTCGCCATACCCCAAGTTTCAGATAAATCGATAGAAATTATTTTCATGGCAAAACCTCGGTTAAATTATTGGAACTGTTTTAAAGATACACTTCTAATTATGTAAAATTGTATACAATTAACGAATACTTTGTCTAAACATCCCTGCACTATTCTCAAGTAGCGTGAAATTCTTTTTGGCACGGGTAATGGCGGTGTAAACCAATTTAGGCGTGAGTACAACACATGCGATAAACGCAGTGGCGATACCCAACGAATCGCGGCATTACTTTGAGGATTGGTATCTATAAACGCGACTTGAAGTTTACCGTCTTTGTTTTTTAATGTGATACCAATATCACCATTCATAAGATTGAGGTTGTAATCATTGCGCGTCACCATAATGGGACGCCCTTCGTACCATGTTTGCGTCGAGCCAAACAGCCATTGCTCAATTCGGGCATTCACACTTTCAACGCCCCAAAGTCCCTGTCGCGTGGCACATAATACTTGAAACGAATCAAACGCTTTTAACACCCGCAGCGCCCATTTATCAATAAGATGTGTTTCACTTGGTCTGTCTTCCATTTGCGTAATGTAATCACGATAACTCCCTAGATTTTCATTGTATTTAGATACTAATTCACGGAGTTGATTATCGTTTTGTATGTTGAGTAAATCAGGGTAAATTGTGCCTTCAATAATAGTGCAAGCTTCATCTACTTTCCCCAAATTAACCGCTTTTGCTAAATTGCCAATACCGCTATCTTCACCAAATCGATAACTATGCCAAAGCATTGCCGTTTGCCGATTGATCGGTGAACCTTGTTGAGATGATTCTTTTAATTCTTCTCCGGTGCAATCCAAAATCCATTGGCGTGTATCGCTGTCATAAGCCTTCTTGTCAGCGTTTAAACATAAATTCCCGAGTACATAGCCGGGTTCAACAGACGACAACTGATCTTTATCACCAAGCAAAATTAACTGTGTACTGTCTTGCAATGCGTCAAGTAGCGCTGCCATCATCTCTAAATCAATCATGGAAGCTTCATCCACAATAACAATATCGGCAACTAACGGATTAGCCGCGTTGTATTGATATAAACGTGTATTAGGTCGACTACCAAGCAGTCGATGCAATGTGCTGGCTTTGCTAGGAATATATTGACCAATGTCGGGTGGAATCATTTCGTTTAAATCGTCTAAAGCATTGCCGATAGATTCATTCACGCGATTAGCCGCTTTGCCTGTCGGTGCGGCAAGTAAAATAAGGGGCTGATGCGTAGGCGATTGCATTTGAATGTGTTCAATAGCCAGTGCAAGCAACTTCGTTAGCGTGGTTGTCTTGCCTGTCCCCGGTCCACCCGTGATAATACAAAACCGTGAGCGCAACGCTAAAGCACAAGCGATTTTTTGCCAATCGGGTGTTTCTTTATTTTCTTTAAATAAAGTGTTGAGTCGTGAAACAATGTTTTCAGGTAACGCCTTTGCACGGTATTGCGCCTGTGCTGCTATTTTTTTATCGACAGTTTGTTGATAACGCCAATAACGTCGCAGATAAAGTCGCTCATGCACACGATCCCAAACGAGCGGTGAATTCCCCTCACCTGTCCCCACTAAACTCGATTGCCCTAGCACTGCGTTAAGATTCCTATTTTTTAAATAGGCAGTTAATTGCTCGACATCTTCGCTGGTTGTATCAGCAAAAGGCAATAGCGCCTCAGCAGGTTTGTCGAGTAGTGTGTTGACATCCAGATATACATCGCCTTGATTTAAACGATAACTAACGAGTGCGCCAAGCAGTAGCAGACTGTCACTCGCGTGAGCCTCTTCTTCATGCAGGAATTTAGCAAAAGCGACATTCAAATGCGTGAGTGCATTGCGTTCAACTAAATCCGATAAAAAATCAAACAATGGCTGTGTCATGGCGTTTACTCCTTCCCTGTATTGGCATTTGAAAATAAGTAATCGAGTTGCTCAATAAATTCGCGTGACGGTTTGGCGAACACGCGCTGATTTCCTCGCAAAAATAGATACACCGCGCCGCCAAGATGCTTATCAATAGCGTACTCTTCGCCTAAACGCAGTTTCAATAGTCGATGCAATGCCAGCAAATAGAGGCTGTATTGCAAATCATAGCGATGCTCAAGCATGGTTTGTGTCAATAATTCGTCCGAATAATAAACCAAGCTATCGCCAAGGCAGTTAAATTTATAATCCACCACAAAATAGTGTTCATTGTGAATAAACACCAAATCAATAAACCCTTTGAGCAGACCGTGTAGTTGATTTTTTGCCAGTGCGGGGCGGGAGCGATTGGCAAACGTATGTTGCTGTATTAGTGCATCCAATTTTTCAACATTCACGCTTTCAGCGCCAATTAAAAACTCCAACTCGCTTTTGTATTGCGCAGACGCTAACTCACACAACCGAATCCCCTGATCCGCCACCAGCTCCATCGTTAACCACGCTTGCAAAGCGTTTTGCATAATGGTTTTTTTGTCTTCTGTCCATGTTTTGGTTTTGAAGACTTGGTTGATGAGTTGCTGTTGCAACGCTGGCTGTTGCGATACCTGTTTAAAACCTTGGTGAGCGCATTGTTCTAAAAGTGCATGTACCAACACCCCTGGGGTAGCGCCTTTTGGCAGGGTGTGAATGGAGAGTGTTGATTCTTTCGATGGTTCTGTTGAATCGCCATCCTCTTTTTGCGCATCATCTTGCGCGGTTTCGATTTCGGCTGGAAGACGTTTCGCGGATTTTTGATGTGAATTCGCTATAGCACTGTAACTCGCTACCCACCAATCGTCAGGAATGTAGGTGGTTGATGTCAACGCGCTCGCTAACGCCACATTGCTGGTTGTATCATCATGGTAATCATCGAATGTGGGAAGGGGTAAATCGACAATCCCTATGTTTTCGCAATCCGCTTTCATTTCTGCAAGGTGTTGACGCAGTGCACCCGCGGGTGTTCCTGCTTGCCAACTTAGTAAATGCCCAATCGCAGTGAGTTCTAACTGGCAAGCCTCCCCTCTTCCTTTTCTAACAGGCGCAATACTCAACCAACACGCATACTTCGCCCGCGTGACAGCCACATAAAACAAACGTAAATCTTCACGTAAACGATCTTCATCGCTGGTTTGAATTAAACTGCTCTCATCTTCTTTTTCTTCTCGAAAGCTACACGCAAAAGGAAGAAACACCAATGGATACTCAAGACCTTTGGATTTGTGAATCGTCACAATTTTGATTAAGTCAGCATCACTCTCAAGGCGCACGATGGTTTCATCACCGCCTTGAGTATG
>JBDLQG010000213.1:0-3091 GCA_039800705.1 Pseudomonadota bacterium | reverse complement strand
TAACGGGAAAAGAGGGAAAAGTATTTGATGAAGAGGAAGATGTGTATAATCAAGCCAACCCATTTTTGTCAGAACAATTAATATTATGCAGTCAATCGTTCTTTTCAGATTACCCTAATCGTCAAGAACAGGCATTAGATGCTGGATGGGACATGGTTATTATCGATGAAGCCCATCATTTAGAGTGGAGCGAAAATGCGCCCAGTGACGACTACTTGTTTGTTGAACAATTAAGCCAAATTTCACCCAGTTTAATTTTGCTCACCGCAACCCCTGAGCAACTGGGTAAAGAAAGCCATTTCGCACGTCTGCGCTTACTTGATCCCAACCGCTTTTACAGCTTCAGCGCATTTTTAGAGGAAGAAAAATCCTTTGAACCCGTTGCCAATGCCGCAAAATCACTGCTCGCAAACAAACCTTTAACTGATAAAGAACACGCCGCCTTAACGCAGCTACTCAAAGACGATAATGTGGATAAAATTCTGTATCAATTAGACGATGAACAAACCGCCCCCCATGCGCGTCAGTTGTTAATCAACATCTTACTTGACCACCATGGTACGGGACGTATTTTATTCCGTAACTCTCGCCAAACCGTACAAGGCTTTCCGCAACGCGAGTATTTTGGCTATTCACTCAGCGGCGACGTAAATCAAGACGTATTGCAAGAGGATCCAAAGTATTTATGGCTAGTCGATAAAATCAAGCAGCTTGGCGGACAAAAAGCCTTGTTGATTTGCAAACATGCTCAAACGGCTATTGATTTAGAGCTAACACTCAAAAATCGTGCAGGCATTCCCTCGGCTGTGTTTCATGAAGAAATGAGCATTATTGAACGTGATCGGGCTGCGGCTTATTTTGCCGATACAGAAAGTAATGCGCGTCTGCTTATTTGCTCTGAAATTGGGAGTGAAGGGCGAAACTTCCAATTTTTGCATCATTTAATTTTATGGGATTTACCGCAAAACCCCGATTTATTACAACAGCGTATTGGCCGTTTAGATCGTATCGGTCAAAAACATATTATTCAAATCCATGTTCCCTATTTAGAAAACACATCACAAGCAATTTTGTATCGCTGGTACGATGAAGGCCTGAATGCGTTTAGTGCGAATAATTCGGCCGCGCAGCAAGTGGCAGACCTATTGCACGGCGAATTGAACGCGCTTTTAGCTTCAAATGATTCATCGCAACTCGATACATTTATCGAAAAAACAAAAGAATTAAGTAAAGAGATTGAAATTCAACTTCATCAAGGACGCGATCAACTTTTAGAATTGAATTCTTGCCGAAAAGATATCGCCGATGACTTTATCGGGCAGCTGTCCGCTTATGAAAATGAAAATACGCTTTGGGATTACATGGAAGCGGTGTTTGATTGCTATGGTGTCGATACAGAAGAAGTATCAAGCGACACACATACGCTCACACCAAGTGAACATCTACGCTGCGAAACCTTCCCTTATTTAAATCAAGAAGATGGCCTAACCGTTACTGTCTCACGCGCACAGGCACTTGCCCGCGAAGATTTGCAATTTTTAACATGGGAACACCCGCTAGTCACTGCATCAATGGATATGGTGCTGTCAAGCGATACCGGCAATGCCACCATCAGTACCGTTAAACATCCTGATTTAAAAGCAGGTCAATTTTTATTAGAATGCTTATTTGTTATTGAACACAGCGCACCCGCTGAATTGCAACTAGGCCGTTTTTTACCTAATACCCCTATTCGTGTCTTAATCAATCAACTGCAAAATGATGTCACCGACGAATTTTCGCATCACAGTCTAATTGATAGCGGCATTCCATTCGATAAACACGCCATTACACTGTTTTTAGGCAAACAGCGGGCATTACTATTAAAATTACTGAGCTTTGCACAAACGCAAGCACAAGAAAAACGCGATATACTTTGCGAACAGGCAACCCAATTGATGCTAGATTCACTGACTACCGAAATTAAACGTCTTGTACGTTTAAAGAAAGTCAATCCAAGTATTACGCAACATGAAATTGAAGCGCTCAAAGATATGACGCTACTTATTCATGAAAATATTCAAATCGCACAACTGCGCCTAGATGCGGTGCGATTTATCATTACACGTTAATTTTTATTGACGTTTTCACATTCACTTTACATTTTAACTTCATAAGAGAATCTCAATTATGTCTGCAATCCAATTATTTGAAGGTCATTTTTCAGCACAAGGTGGCAAATTTTGCTTAGTGTCATCACGCTTTAACAGTTTCATCGTTGAACAACTTGAAAATGGCGCAATTGATGCACTTGTTCGTCATGGCGCAAGTAAAAGTGACATTCATTTAGTCAAAGCACCTGGTGCGTTTGAGTTGCCTATGGTGGTGCAACGCATTGCCGCCAGTAAAAAATACGATGCCATTATTGCCCTTGGCGCGGTGATTCGTGGTGGCACACCGCATTTTGAATATGTCGCAGGCGAATGCGTAAAAGGATTGGCGCAAATTTCACTTCAATACGATGTACCGGTCAGTTTTGGCGTTTTAACCGTTGATAGTATTGAACAAGCCATTGAACGTGCTGGCACAAAAGCAGGAAATAAAGGTGCGGAAGCGGCGTTATCTGCCATTGAAATGGTCAGTTTATTTAAGAATTTGGATTTATAAATGAGTAATCCTAAAAGCAATGCCCGTAAAGCCGCCGTTCAAGCGCTCTATCAATGGCAAATAACAGGGCAAAGCCTCAGTTTGATTGAACAGTATTTTATCGATCAGCAATTTTTTGTTGATGAACCTAATATACAAAAAAATTTTTTCACGACACTTTTTTATGGCGTACCGAAAGATTTAATTGCCATTGATGCGCTGTTAAGTGAATTTGTTGATCGTGAAGTAGATGCCATTGATCCAGTTGAACGCGCTATATTGCGTTTAGGCGCTTATGAATTAATCCATTGTACCGACACACCTTACAAGGTCATCATTAATGAATCAATTGATTTAGCTAAACACTTTGGCGCGGATGGCAGCCATCGCTATGTCAATGGTATTTTAGATAAAGCGGCTCAAAAACAACGTGCTGAAGAAATTCAACGTAAACAAAAATAGTCTT
>JBDLQG010000212.1:0-4948 GCA_039800705.1 Pseudomonadota bacterium | reverse complement strand
TAAATAAGCGGCTTCACCTGTTTGTACAGCAAAAGATAAACCAACGAGTTGCGCTTGCGTGTAATCTAAACTGGTTGTTTCGGTATCAATGGCAATCAACGCAGATTGTTCTAAACGCACGATCCATGCGTCAAGTTGCGCCATGGTGAAAATAATATCGTAATGCGCGGTCGCGGTAGTTTGCAGTTCGCTGGTGGATGTTGTATCAGTTTGCGACGCATCTTTGGGTAAATTAGTCGAATTATTTTTAGATAAACTATTGAGCCACGCAGAGAAGCCAAATTCTACTAGTAATTCTTTGAGTTGCACATCGTGTACGGGGCGACGCGTCAAGTCCGCCATGTTATAAGGTAATTCTAAATCACAGCGAATGACAGTGAGTTGCTTGGCAAGCGCGAGTTGCTCTAAATTGTCGCGTAAGTTTTCACCCACTTTCCCCGTGATTTCATCTGCGTGAGCCACTAAATTGTCGAGTGTGTCGTATTGCGCTAACCACTTTGCAGCCGTTTTTGCGCCCACTTTAGGAACGCCTGCAATGTTATCTGAGCTATCACCAACAAGCGCGAGATAATCTGCTATTTGATCAGGGCGAACACCAAATTTTTCAAATACACCGTCTACAGTTAATTTCGTTTTGCTCATGGTGTCTTCGAGCGTGATGTGTTCGTTGACGAGCTGCGCCATATCTTTGTCGCTCGTTGCAATGATGACATGATGCCCTTGCGTTTTTGCATAGCAGGCCAAAACACCTAAAACATCGTCCGCTTCAACGCCTGATGCGCTAATAAGTGGAATCCCCATGGCGCGAATGAGCGCATGAAGTGGCTTGATTTGACAGCCTAAGTCAGATGGCATTTCTGTGCGGTTCGCTTTATAGTCGGGTGATAATTCGTGGCGAAAGGTTTTCGTTTTGCTATCAAAAACGACGGCAACATGCGTGGGATTGTAGTCAGTAAGCAACTTTCGTAGCATATTGGACACGCCATAAATGGCATTCGTTGGCTCGCCTTTGGCGTTTGTGAGAGGAGGAATAGCGTGGTAGGCACGAAAGAGAAATGAAGAACCATCAACAAGAATTAAGGGAGATGTCATAATTTTTTAGGTCATTGAAAAAGAAACATAACGCACATTGTAAACGTTAGCGCTGTCACATCGTGTAAATTCTGCGATAATAGGCGCTAATTATAAATAAGATGCGCAATAAAACGAGCGTACTTTTTTCATTTTTCATTCAATTAACCTAACTAACTATTATGAGCGAAAAAAAATATAAACCCTGTGATCTGGTCATTTTTGGCGGCCTTGGCGATTTGTCACGTCGTAAATTGTTGATGTCTTTATATCAACTTGATAAATCCAATTTACTTGAGCCGCAAACGCAAATTATTGCTGTTGACCGTTTGCCTGAAACACGCGAGAGTTTTACGCAAATTGCGCATAAAAGTTTACTTGAGTTTTTGAACGAATCACTTGATGACGTTGTTTGGGCGAGATTGTCAGCGCGTTTTAATTATTTGCAGCTAGATATTAGTAATTTAGATGAATTTAAAAAATTAGGCGCGGTGCTGGATCAGAAAAATCGTATCACCGTGAGCTATCTTGCGATTCCGCCATTCTTATTTAGTAATATTTGTAATGGCTTGAAAAAAGCAAAATTGGTCACGAAAGATGCGCGTATTGTGATGGAAAAGCCTATCGGTCACGATTTAGCCTCTTCGCAAGTGATTAACGATACGGTGCAAAGTGTTTTCCAAGAATCGCAAATTTACCGTATTGACCATTATTTAGGTAAAGAAACGGTATTGAATTTGCTCGCGTTGCGGTTTGCGAATTCTATTTTTACCACCAATTGGAGTCACAGCACCATCGATCATATTCAAATTACCGTTGCGGAAGAAGTCGGTATTGAAGGGCGTTGGGATTATTTTGACCATTCTGGTCAATTGCGTGATATGTTGCAAAATCATTTACTACAGATTTTGACTTTTATTGCGATGGAGCCACCTGTTAATTTAGAGGCGCAAAGCATTCATAATGAAAAAATTAAAGTATTGCAAGCATTGCGCCCTATTGAAGATTATAACGTCGGTAAACGCACCGTGCGTGGACAATATGCCGCAGGTTATATCAAAGGCAAAGAAGTGGTTGGCTATTTAGAAGAAGAGGGCGCCAATACGCAAAGTACAACGGAAAGCTTTGTTGCAATGCGCGTGGATATTGATAACTGGCGTTGGGCGGGTGTGCCGTTCTATTTGCGTACAGGTAAACGCATGAGTTATAAGCGTACTGAAATTGTTGTTTATTTTAAACAATTACCCCACAACATTTTCAAAGACAGTTTTTATGATTTGCCACCAAATAAATTGATTATTCATTTACAGCCAAAAGAAGGCGTGGAAATTGAAATTTTAAACAAAGTTCCTGGCATTGATGGCACGATTCGTCTGCAAAAAAACAAACTGGATTTGAGCTTTTTAAATCAAGATAAAAAGCATGTATCGGGCGGATATGAGCGTTTATTGCTTGAGTCGATGCGTGGAAACAATACGTTGTTTATCAGTCGTGAAGAAACCGAGCAAGCGTGGACATGGGTAGACTCAATCCAACGCGCTTGGGGAAAATTAAGTGATGCACCAAAACCGTATCCTGCAGGCACATGTGGACCTAATTCAGCCGATGCACTGTTAGCACGTGATGGCCGTACTTGGGAAGATTGATTTTGTTGTATCAAAAATAACGAAAACTAAAAGAAGAGAGCAAAACTACTATGAACCCAATTATTCAAAGTGTGACGAATGAAATTATCGAGCGAAGTTATGTAACGCGCTCGGCTTATTTAAAACACGTCGATACTTATTCAAAGAAAAAACCACAACGTGTTGGCATGGGTTGTGCGAATTTAAGCCCATCAGCCTTATAAAGACACACCGGATTTGATTAAAGAAACTATTCGTCAAGAAGGTGGTGTTGCTCAGGTTGCGTGTGGCGTTCCTGCGATGTGCGATGGGATTACGCAAGGTCAAGCGGGCATGGAGTTGTCGCTATTTAGTCGTGATTTAATTGCGATGACAACAGCCATTGGTATGAGTCACAACATGTTCGATGGTGGTTTGTATTTGGGCGTATGCGACAAAATTGTCCCCGGACTTCTTATTGGCGCATTGAGTTTTGGTCATTTGCCAGCGATTTTCGTTCCGGCAGGCCCTATGCCAAGCGGTATTACCAATAAACAAAAAGCCCAAGCACGTCAGAAATATGCGTTGGGTCAAATCGGACGTGAAGAACTCTTAGCAGCGGAATCAGCGTCTTATCACAGCGCAGGGACTTGTACATTCTACGGCACAGCGAATACCAATCAAATGATGATGGAAATGCTTGGTTTGCATTTACCAGGTAGCTCATTTGTCAATCCTTATACACCGCTGCGTGATGAATTAACCAGAGAAGCAGCGCGTCAAATTCTCAAATTCACGGATTTAGGCGATGATTATCGTCCACTCGCGTATGTGGTTGATGAAAAAGCGATTGTTAACGCGGTCATTGGTTTGCTTGCAACGGGCGGCTCTACTAATCACACCATGCACTTAATTGCGATTGCACGTGCATCGGGCATTAATTTGAACTGGGACGATTTTGATCGTTTATCTAAAGTGATTCCATTACTTGCCAAAGTGTATCCAAACGGATCAGCTGACGTGAATCATTTCCATGCAGCCGGTGGTATGGGCGTGTTAATTAACGAGTTGTTAAATAGTGGTTTAATGCACGAAGACACGATTGCGGTTGCCAATAAACGTGGTATGTCAAATTATTGCCAAGAACCTCGCTTAATTGATAACAAATTAGTGTGGGAGCCTGTGCCCGCTCAACCGTTAGATTTAACCGTATTGAGTACAGTCGAAAAACCCTTTGCGGTAAGCGGTGGTTTACATGTGATGCAAGGTAATTTAGGGCGTGGTGTGGCGAAATTGTCTGCTGTATCAGCCGATCACCAAATCGTTGAAGCACCTGCGGTAGTCTTTGATGATCAAGAAGATTTCCTTGCGGCATTTAGACGCGGTGAGCTCGAAAAAGACTTCGTTGCCGTCATTCGTTTCCAAGGTCCACGCGCAAACGGTATGCCCGAATTGCATAAACTCACGCCACCCATGGGCGTTTTGCAAGATAAAGGCTTTAAAGTGGCGTTAATTACAGATGGTCGTATGTCGGGCGCATCAGGAAAAGTACCTTCCGTGATTCATTTATGCCCTGAATGTGAAATGGGGGGTCCATTAGCAAAAGTCCATAATGGCGATATTATTTCACTTAATCTGCAAACAGGGGATATTAACGTCTTAATGGATAATGATGAATTTAATGCTCGTGTACCGGTGCCAAACTCGGCTCGTAACCATCACATGGGGATGGGGCGTGAAATGTTTGGTCATTTCCGTTTAGGAGCGTCATCAGCTGAAACGGGTGCGTCAAACTTGTTTATTGTTGATTAACGGCTGTATTTTTCGTAAATTTTGGTTGAGTTGCTGATCGTATGCAACTCAACCTAGTTATTTATAGACATTTCCAAAATAAAGATAAGGTTTCATAGCTGTTTCTATTTCGTGCATTAACGTATCAAGTTTTTTGTAAGAATTATTTTTCCTTTGACCTATTTCGTCCCCACAAAACAAATTCGGATTTTCCAAAAATGCAGCAAGAAAGTCCAATTCTTCTAATAACGTTGTAATTTTTGAATACACGCCTGATTCATCATCAAAAAGAAATTGTGATTCTCTATGATATTTAACAAAAGTGTTTCTCGATGTTTTAAATGATGCCACACCTTCTGAATCATCTGTATTTTTGTAATATGCTAAGTACAAATCTATAAGTTGAGAATAAACTTCAAACCTCTTATTGTATAAATCGAGAAGTAATTTATCTTTATTTGTCTTAATTTTACATTTATTTA
>JBDLQG010000211.1:0-3120 GCA_039800705.1 Pseudomonadota bacterium | reverse complement strand
TTGGCATAATTATGCCAATAAGGACTAAGTCCATATTTACACATACTTTAACCATCACGCATTAACATTTTATTTAACCAATACATGATGCGACGTACTTAAGTCATAAAGTTCTCAGCAATACTAATTAAATCTTTAGGGCTTAAAGGTTTCACTTTATATAAATCCGCACCCGCTTGCATTCCTAACGCTATGTCACTTGGTTGCCCTTTAGCAGAAATTAAAACAACTGGACACTGATGAACACTGGCTTTAATTTGTTTGCATAATTTTAAGCCATCAATATCACCTGGCATCATAATATCAGAGAAGACAATATCGGGACTTATCTCTTGAAACCGCTTAAAACCTTCCGAGCCATCTTCAGCTTCATATACTTCAACTTCAGGAAATCTTTTAAATGATAATCGAAATAAGGTACGAATCAGCTCATTGTCATCCACCACTAATAACTTCACATGTTTACTTATCAATTGTAGTCTCCAAAATTTGTTGTACTCGAGAATGAATCATTATGTTTTCAGCAATTTTTTCTAACATTTGTACAGGATTAATCGGCTTGGCTATAAAATCACTCATACCCACTGCCTGACAATTCTCTTGTTCATCCAAAGTAACCCCAGCACTCATTGCAATAATGGGTAAGTGCAAAAATTTTGGATTCTCCCGAATGTGTTTCGTTGCCTCAATTCCATCCATCACGGGCATTTGAACATCCATCAAAATGATATCAAAGGTATTGTGTTCAAGTAACGTCAACGCTTCTTGACCATTATCAGCAACGATGACATGTAGTTTAGCATTACGCAAGAATTCACTCGCTACTTGTTGATTGAGTGGTGTGTCTTCAACGAGAAGTACACGAACATTTTCAAGTGGCTCTGCAGCCTCTGCAAGGCGTTGCGCAAGTGTTTTGTTAGGTGGAATGGGAATACTCGCGTCTGAACTTTTACTCGATTTTGCTATTTCAAATGGGAGTGTAAAGGAAAATTCGCTACCCACATCCGGCGTACTCTGACAAATAATTTCCCCACCCATCAATTGGACGAATTTTTGACTGATGACCAGACCAAGTCCTGAACCACCAAAACGTCGACTAATTGAGGTATCCGCTTGCGAGAAGGCTTGAAATAACACTTTTTGCTGTGCTTGAGTTATTCCAATGCCTGTGTCAATTACGGTGAATTTTACTATGATATTTTCTTTCTCTTGGTGCGAAAGGCGAACAACCAGTTGCACAACGCCGATTTGAGTGAATTTAATACTATTGTTCAGTAAATTCGTTAAAACTTGCTGCAAACGGAGTACATCACCCATTAAGTGGCGATGTATGAGCGGATCAATATCTAATATAAATTTAATATTTTTTTGTTTTGCTGTGACGCTAAATAAACTATTTAATTGATTTACTAAATCATCTAAGTTGAAGGGGGCATACTCTATTCTTATGGCGTTAGAATCCAATTTAGAAAAGTCTAAAATATCATTTAATATGCTTAATAAATTCTCAGATGCGCCTAGGATTTTTTCGAGATAATCACTTTGCTTATTTGCAGGAACATTAAGTGCTAATTGAGATAAACCAATAATTGCGTTCATTGGGGTACGGATTTCATGGCTCATATTCGCCAGAAAGTCGGTTTTTGATTGAGCAAGGACTTCGGCAGCCTCTTTAGCTTCAAACATAGTTTGTGCCGTTTTTTGCTCATCTAATTGCAAAAGCTTCATTTCATGAATATCCACACATGAACCAATGTAGCCCTCAAAATCACCCTCAGAATTAAAACGCGGAACACCTGTATCGAGTACCCAACGATATTCACCACTACGATGTTTTAGGCGATATTCCATTTTAAAGGGTAGACGTAAATTAAAATTCGTGATGTAAATATCAAGGCAATAAGTAAAGTCATCTGAATGCACGCCTTCTGCCCAGCCATGACCAATTTCTTGTTCAAGCGTACGTCCAACGAACTCCAACCAGACTTTGTTAAACCAATAACATAAGGTGTCTGTACCCGAGAGCCAAATAAGCACAGGCGCGGCGTCAGCAACCAGTTGAAAGCGTTGTTCACTTTCGGTAATTAGTGATTGGGTTTTTTTAATTAAATCGATATCTTCAATGGCCGCAATAAATTTTTGGTGTGAGCCATCCTCATTTAAAATTAAGCGAACTGACGCATTTGCCCATACATCAACACCATCTTTGCGACGGTATTTTTTCTCAAAAGTAAACTCGGTAATTTCGTTATTAATCAGTTTGTTATAGATCTCCCTATCTTGTTCAATAAATTCAGGCGGAGTGATTTCCATAAATGTCAATTTCTTGAGTTCGTCTAAATCGTAACCTATGAAATGGCAAAAACTTTCATTCACATCTAAAAAGTAACCGTCCATGGCAATATTGACAACGCCAATAGGCATATCTTCAAAAATAGCTCGATAGTTTGCTTCACTTTTTATTAATTTTGCTGTTTTAATTTCTAATTGAGCTGTTCGGGTTTTAATGGTATCTTCAAGTAATTTTTTTCGTCCTGAAAGAATGAGGGCAACCCCACCGATTAAACTGGTTACGATTAAGCCCATTAATAGAATGTGCCATGAATAATTGGCATGAATATGATTTGCACTTAATTCGTCATGATTCTCTAAATAGGCTTTAGTTGCTGAAATGTTCATTTTCCAAAGACGATCACCTATCGTTAAATTAAATGTATTAGTTAAATTCAATGAAGGCTCTGAAATATCCTTGGTTTCATATAGGACATCTGGTTCATCAACACTGCTGTTATCATAAAGTTTAATATTTAAATTATCATGTTTGACTTCATTTAATGCCGCATCAAGCATGTCACCAATACGAAAAACACCGACAATAAAGCCTTTGATATTCTTCCTTTTTTCGTCAATTGTAGTGTGAGCCACATCATTGCGATACACCGGCAAAATAGCTAATACCCCAGATTGTGTGCCATGCTCCTGCACGAGTGTTAACTTTGGCGTAAGGGTCAATTCGCCACTGTCTTGTGCTTGATTAAATGTATGCTTGCGACTTATTTCAGAGAGCGTATCAAAGCCGAAAACTTTTTCATTCGCTTTCATAGGTTCAATAAAATTCAC
>JBDLQG010000210.1:0-3638 GCA_039800705.1 Pseudomonadota bacterium | reverse complement strand
TCTGTTTTGATGAGTTTTACATTAGCGATATTGCCGATGCCATGCTGCTTAGCCGCTTATTTTCGGCACTTTTTAAAGAGGGTGTGATTATCGTTATCACATCAAATTATCATCCTGATAGTTTGTATCCCAACGGATTACAACGCAGTTCCGTGTTACCGTTTATCGCACTGCTACGTGAAAAGACCGCGCTCATTGAACTTTCCGGTAAACAAGATTACCGTCTCACAAAAACAAAACATCAAACAACACGCTATTTTTTTCCTCTCAATCCAGAAACGGAAAAAGCACTTATAAACCATACGCCAAATCGTCCGACGTGCGTGACCTATACATTTGCGCAATTATGTGGCGAGCCTAAAGGTGCAAAAGACTATTTAGCACTTGTGCAAAATATATCCCATCTCGTGTTAACGCATATTCCACCATTAACACAAGATAAAAATAACGAAACTCGCCGTTTTATTACTTTAATTGATGTGCTTTATGAATATAATGTCGTGTTACTTTGCAGTGCACAAGTGGCTATTGACGAGCTTTGCCTTGAAGAGAGCAATCAACTTGATTTCCACCGCACACGCTCGCGTTTAATTGAAATGCAATCTGCAAATTACCCACACTCACTTTGACATAAGGCCGCACCATGACATCACGTTTAAAAAAAATCGCCATTATTTTATGCCTAACTGCACCGACATTTGCATTCGCGGAAGATTTAACGAATATTTTAAATTTCGCCACCAAACAAATGGCGGTTTTAGATAACAATAAGCAATTATTGAATAATCCCGATGAACTGATTTCAAAAGGAAAAATGCTGCATGCAAACGAACTCACAGATTTATTAGTACAGCGCGTTGGCGTGACGCCTGCGCAAGCGATGGGCGGTACGGGTGCATTACTACAAGTGGCTAAAACACGTATGGCACCACAAGCCTTTGAAAAAGTATCGCAAAACCTTCCCGATGTCCCCCTACTCTTATCTGCTGTCCCTGCTCTGCAATCGCAATCTGGACTGGGTTCGCTTGGCGGCTTAGGTGGTGGACTTGGCGGTCTTGCTGGAAAACTAGCAGGTGCATCAGGTGGATCATTAGGTAGTATTTTCACGGCTGTTTCAACATTTCAACAATTAGGCATGAAACCTGACACCATGCAGCGCTTTATTCCTGTCGTGGTCGACTATGTAAAAAGCGCAGGGCATTAACCCTACTTTGCGATCATGCCATTTTTGATATAGTCTTCTTCGTAATTAAAAACAATCGTTGTATCAGGCAAAGTAAGATCTTCGTCTTTGCCGTGATAATCAAGACGAAACAGTAAATCTTTAATCAAATTCAACCGCGCTACTTTTTTATCGTTTGCACACACCACCGTCCATGGCGCACTAAGATGGTGTGTGCGTGCAAACATCGTATTTCTTGCTGTACTATACTCATCCCAATACTTTTGCGCTTCTTTATCAATTGGACTGATTTTCCATTGCTTAAGCGGGTCATTTTCTCGAGAGGTTAAACGCCTTGCCTGTTCGTCTTTATCAATATCCAAATAATATTTGAATAGTTTAATGCCTGATTTGACCAGCATTTGCTCATAACTTGGCACCGTATCTAAAAACTCTTGATACTGCGCTTTTGAACAAAATTCCATGACACGCTCAACGCCAGCACGGTTATACCAACTGCGATTAAATAGCACCATTTCCTGCGCTGAAGGTAAATGCGTCGTGTAGCGCTGAAAATACCAAGAGCTTAATTCTCTATCTGACGGTTTTCCCAGCGCAACCACGCGCGTCTCTCGTGGACTTAAATGCTCAACAATGCGTTTAATGGCACCATCTTTACCGCCTGCATCACGTCCTTCAAAAATAATTAAAATTTTTTCATCATGCTTAATAATCGACTTTTGGAGTTTAACCAGTTCGATTTGCAATAAATGTAATACATGTTGATAACGTGAATCATCCATATTTTTTAGCGCATTCTGGCCACGCCAAGCACAGCATAAATAATTAAAATCAATACAATAATTCGAATCGTATCGACGGTGTCTTTACTCAGTTCAATCAAGTCAAAATCAATCATGTTTCTCCCCTTTTGAATACACTAATTTTTGCACCACTAAACTGCCAATCATGTCTCCTTCTACATTTGCCGCAGTACGTAGTGTATCGAGCAATCGATCAATAGGCAGTAAAATCGCAATGGCTTCTGCAGGCAGTCCAACGGACTGCAATACCATCACCATCGTTACCATACCTGCACTGGGAATTCCCGGTGCACCAATCGCTGCGAACATCGCAGTGAAAAAGACAATCAATTGCTGCGTTAAATTTAAATCAATTCCAACTAAATTGGCAACAAATAACGCCGCAGTCGCTTCATAAAGCGCAGTGCCGTCCATATTCACTGTTGCACCAAGCGGAATGACAAATTGAGCAATTTCTTTGCGTACATGTAAATTATGCTCAACACAGCGCAACGTAATGGGTAGCGTTGCAGAACTTGAACTCGTCGCAAAAGCTGTGACCAAGGCTTCTCTCGCTCCACGCCAAAAACGCCATGGCGTCATACCCGTTACCAGATAAAGAATCAATGGCAGCAGTACCACGCCATGAAATAATAAACTCCCTGACACCACAGCAGCAAATTTCCCCAGTGTTCCAAGCAGCGCTAAATCTTGCGTCACCATGAGTTTAATGAGTAGCGCCATAATACCAAAAGGGGCAATGGTCATAATCCAACGCACCATTTGCATGACAAGGTCGAGAAACTCTTGCAGCAATACTAAAATATTTTTATAGCGCTCTCCGCCAACCACCAACGCCACACCTAAAAATAAAGCAAAAATCAACACGGCAAGTACATCCCCTTGCGCCAGTGCCGCAAAAGGATTCATAAATAAGCCGTGTAAAAAACTGGTAAAGAAATCGGAGGGCGTTTGCTGTTTTGCCGCAAAATTGGCCATCGCATTTTGGAACATCTCCAGATGCAACCCTTTTCCTGTTTGAAATATCGCGTTTGCCATCAAGCCAACAACAATAGCCACTGACATCGAAAAGACAAAAAAGCTTAATGTGCTAATCCATACTGCCTGCAAATTCGCCACGCCAACGGTAATTGACGTAAAAACGAGTGGAATCAGTACCATTTTGAGTAAATCAATAAAAAAGGTACCCACTAAATTAGCCGCATATAAACTCGTTTGTGTGATTGCACTGTCTTTACCAATCGACACCAAAGCAAGACCAATGACAATACCAAAAACGGCACCGAGCAAAATTTGCGTATTGAGCGAGGGAAATTTCATGCGTTTACAATTGTTTAATTTGAGCTAAAACGTCTTGCGCATGCCCTTCATGCGTGACACCATACATGACGCTTTCAAGCACACCGGCTTTGTTGATAATAAACGTAGAGCGCAAAATAGCCATACTTTTTACACCATTCTTTTCACGCTCACGCCATACGCCATAACTTTCGCACAATTCTCCATCCACATCAGCAAGCAACGCTATATTGAGTGAATATTTATCAATAAATGCGCGATGACTCTCACATGAATCTTTACTAACACCGATGACCACCGTATCGTGCTCGGCAAATTCAGCGGCTAGATGGGTAAAGTCATTGGCTTCAATT
>JBDLQG010000209.1:0-3225 GCA_039800705.1 Pseudomonadota bacterium | reverse complement strand
ATTATCAGAGCAAAAATATATAATTAAAACCTTGTTTCTTATGAATATTATAGACTAATTAAGCCATGCAAACACTCCTCGTTGTTGAAAACACTAATTCCAGTTCATTGAAAAAAATAATCGATAAAATCGATTTTGTATCGCCAATTTTTTTTCAAGAATCGACATTGGCTTTAGAATGGTCTGAGAACCATGATATTGACGTGATTTTAGTCAATTTGCCTAAACTCTTCGCCCTTCAATTTGTTGAACAATTTCAATCTAAATCCAATCATCAACAAATTCCTATTATTATGATGGCAAGCGCACGAGATTTAGAGCTGAAAATAAAGGCATTAGAGCTACATGTCACCGATTTTGTTTCTATCCCTTTAGAGCAAATTGAGCTGGTCAACAGAATTAAGAATGCGGCAAAGATGCGTGCAAATCAAAAAACGAATTTGTTAGCGCAAAAGAAAATCCAAGAGATGCAAAAGCTTGAAGCCGTCAACTGTTTAACGGCGGGCGTTGCACATGAATTCAATAATTTGCTCATGGGAATTCAGGGCTATGCCGATTTAAATAAATTAACTGCGCAAGACATCAAACAAGCCTTTCCCAGTAACAACTCAGTTGAAGAATTTAGCGAGGAGTTTTTGTCTAATTCACAGCAAATAAGCCACGCTGTTGCGAAAGGAAAAAAAATGGTCGAGCAAATGTTGCTCTATTGTCGACGTAACGAACCACAAGACCACAATTATCTAAACTTAGTAGACTTCATTAAAGACTATACGAAAAACCTTCGTGAAATGCTGCCTAAATTAAACATCAAAACCCATTTTGATGCCATTACCTCACCTATCTACTTGGACTGTATAGATGACACTAATTTAGCTCAAATTCTGTGGAATATTTGTGTTAATTCTCGAGATGCGTATCAAAATAACACGGGGACAGTAGATATCAGCTTAAAGCTAGTGAATGAAAATAGTATATGTAGCTGTTGTGGTGTAGATTTTCAAGGGCGCTTTATTCGAATCGATATTAGCGATAATGGTCATGGCATCAAAGAAGAAGTAATGCCGAGAATCTTTGATCCTTTTTTTACAACCAAAGAAGTGGGCAATGGCACAGGCTTGGGATTATCGGTGATAGCCGGATTGGTTCATAATGCACATGGTTACATTAATGTGATTTCTGTACCAGATAAAAAAACAACTTTTTCTCTATTGTTTACGTATAAAACAGTTCAACATCATTAAGGGGAATGCGAATGTCACTCAATATAAAATACACTGACGATCAAATTGAAAAAATAGGTCAAGAAGGATTTATCTATACATGCGCTTGCCCAAGCAAAGTGAGTGAACACGTCGGGAATTTACGACAATTATTTGAATATCAAGCTCAATGTTTGGGTGATACCAGTGATACGCCGTCTGAGACTAAAACACATCAAATCATTATGGCAGCAACTCAAAAGGCACATGAAATTATGGAGCAATGTTTACATGATGTTTTAATTCATGAAGGATGGGATTTAGAAACATTCACCATGCCAGAACATTTGCGCCAAAAATTAGATTCAAGTATCTAAAGTGGGTCGAGTTACCAGCGCATTTCTGATTAGCTTGTGAGGCGTGCTTTCAAAATGCGTTTTTAGAAACGGGGTTATAGTTTGGCGCCCACGGGGATCAAATCAGCTAACGTCAATTTTGACAAATACGCTTCGGTTTCTTGTCCTAAACCTTCCCAAAAATACCCCGTTATACACGTACTATGATTGCAATTTTCTTTTCCGCAGTATTGCTTTTTCAATGGTTTACTGGCCGCACGAATAATCTCTGCAATCGTAATTTGATTGGGCATTGCTCTTAAAACATAACCACCATTAGGGCCTCGTATTCCTTTCACTAAAGAGGCTTTTACTAAACAGCTAAATAAACTTTCGATATAAGAAACGGAAATAGATTGCCTATTTACTATCTCAGATACTCTAACAGGTACGCTTTGGTTTTGACTGTGAAGCATAATATCGACCATTACAGTAACAGCATGGTAGCTTTTATTGGTTAAATACATTTGGTAATACCTTAAATCGACAAAGTTTTAAATGTAGGGAAGTTTAAAAAAATTGATGAAAAATTCGAGCGTGGCCACTATTTGAATTAACCTCATTGAAATTCGATATTGAGATTAAAAAACAAGGTACACTATACTAAGAAACTAATAATGTCGAATATTTAAATTAATCAATTATTCGAAATAACCCATATAAAACGGCTATATAAAAAATATAATCGATTAAACATATAAAATAAAAGGCGTTAGGTGGTATCTGATCGAATCGGTATTTCGACATCTCATTAGTGATAATACGAAAAACATAATCGCATAGTCAGTAAAGACAGTAACAAATGCGTTTCATTTGGCACGGATGAAAACGCAAAAAAAAGCTCCCGTTATTTCAATCAAATAATGAGAGCGAAGATGTCGAACTAAAGTGAACGCTATCAGATTTTTGTGGCAGATTTTCTTTATGATATCCTCTGAATTTTAATAAAGATGGTCGATAGAGAAATTCAATAAATATGAAAATTTGTTGGGAGTTACTAAGTAACAAAATATACTTTTGTTACTTAGTAACTCCCTTGTTTTTGTTAATTATTTTATTTTTTATGCTACACTATGTAACATAATATTAAATAATACCAATAAAAGTTACATATATGAACATCGTTGACGCCGCCACGAAAGAACAAATTGCACTGGTGCATTCCCTCCTTAACAACAAGTTTGGTCAAATTTATGCTGACATCTGGAAAGTGGGCGTGAATCTGAGTTTACGCATCAGCGATCTGCTCAGCCTCAAATACACCGATTTCAATCTTCAAGACCGAACCCTCACACTCGTCGAATCCAAAACCGGCAAAGCGAAATCCATTCGCCTCAATCAAACCGCTATGGATATTATCGTTAAACGAAAAAAAGATCATCCCAGTGATGTGTGGCTATTTCAGGTGCATTCCAATCGTGCTAAAAATAAACCCATCTCGCGTATCTCTGTGAGTCGCGTGTTCAAAGACGCAGGCGATATGCTCAATCTGACGATCAATACCCACTCCATGAGAAAAAGTCGTGGCATGGCAATGTTCAATGATGGGGTTGCCATTGAGAAAATAGCGCAGGTACTCAATCATTCTAATACTACGTCAACGCTCCGTTACCTTGGCATTACCCGTGAGG
>JBDLQG010000208.1:0-3245 GCA_039800705.1 Pseudomonadota bacterium | reverse complement strand
GGAGCACATCCGGCACATCTTCTTCCACAATGCGCTTAGCTAAACCTTCTGCAATGGCCGTTTTCCCCACGCCCGCTTCACCCACGAGCAATGGATTGTTTTTGCGTCGGCGACAAAGGGTTTGAATCGTGCGTTCAATTTCGGGGGCACGTCCAATTAACGGATCAATGCGCCCTTTCGCGGCTTCTTCATTTAAATTAACAGTGAACTGTTCAAGCGAATTAGCCGTTTCTGACGATTGTTGCTTTCCATTCGCGCTGTTTTCATGGCCAAAATGTTCGTCATCAGCGTCAAATTTATTGATGCCATGCGCGATAAAGTTGACGACATCAAGGCGTGTAATATCTTGTTTGCTAAGCAAATACACTGCATGAGATTCTTGTTCACTAAACAAAGCAACCAGCAAATTTGCGCCCGTCACTTCGGCTTTTTCCGATGCTTGGACATTAAATACCGCACGTTGTAGCACACGTTGAAAACCTAAAGTCGGCTGCGTGTCGCGTGTCGTATTTTCGGGCAAATAAGACGCTGTTTCATCAATGAAACGTGCAAGCTGCCCACGCAGTGTATTCACATCCGCGTTACATGCCTTTAAAACGGGAATAACATCTGGATTATCTAGGAGCGCGAACAATAAATGCTCCACCGTAATGAATTCATGACGTTGTTTGCGTGCCGCTTTAAATGCCGTATTTAACGTAAGTTCCAATGCTTTGCTTAACATGACAATTCCTTAAAGTTCTTCCATAGTGCACTTGAGCGGATGTTGATGCTCAAGAGAGTAAGTGTTAACAATATACACTTTTGTTTCTGCAACGTCTTTAGAGTATGTTCCACAAACGCCAACGCCTTGCGTGTGAATTTGCAGCATCACTGTCGTTGCTTTTTCTTCAGGCATCCCAAAGAAATTGATTAACACGTCAATGACAAAGTCCATGGGTGTAAAATCATCATTGAGCAAAAGAACGCGATAAAGCGGCGGCTTTTTTAATTTTGGCTGTGCATTTTGAACAGCCAAATCATCATCTTGTTGAAAAAAATGCTTAAAATCAGGCATAAATCATCATTTTTAATAAAACAGAAAACAAACAAGAGCGAACTGACACGAAATCAATTCTCCGAAAATATTACGCTTGCGCTTTAAAACAATGTACCCAAGCACTTGCTTCATCATTCCACTGCATACCGCCGTGCATTTTTAAAATCAAATCCCGATACATTTCAAGATTAGGATACCCTTCAGCTTGCGCATCAGCATCCGTCATATCGCCTAATTTTTGCTGAAACAAATCCGTTACCACAAATATTGTGCCTTCAAGCTCAAAGGTTTCATTCGGGTAGCCGTAAACCCCATTGCGACGTTGCTGTGTTTTACGGCCTGCAAGCGTGGCTTGAACTAATTTTTCATGCGTAACAAGACGCTCAATCGAACACGTTTTTTCTGGATAATCCATAATAGCAAACTCAACTAAAATAATAATGTAAAGTGACATTGTGACGCAAAATGCAAGGAAGTAAAAGATTCTTACAATTTATCCCAAATGTCATTCACGCGAGTGATAATTTCGGGCGTCATCGTAATGGTTTTCCCCCATTCACGATTCGTTTCACCGGGCCATTTATTTGTCGCATCAAACCCCACTTTTGACCCCAACCCCGATACAGGTGAAGCAAAATCCAAGTAATCAATGGGGGTGTTTTCTAAAATAGTCAAGTCACGCGCAGGATCCATACGCGTCGTAATCGCCCAAATCACATCTTGCCAATCACGCACGTTAATATCATCGTCAACGACAATCACAAATTTCGTGTACATAAATTGCCGCAAAAATGACCATGTTCCCAGCATCACTCGCTTTGCATGACCCGCGTATTGTTTTTTCATGGAAATTACCGCCATGCGATATGAACAGCCTTCTGGCGGCAAATAAAAATCCACAATCTCAGGAAATTGCTTTTGCAGAATGGGCACAAAGACTTCGTTTAATGCGACACCTAAAATAGCCGGCTCATCGGGTGGGCGACCGGTATAGGTACTGTGATAAATAGGATTAGTGCGCTCAGTGATCGTTTCTATGGTAAAAACGGGGAATTCACTCACTTCATTGTAATACCCCGTATGATCACCAAACGGTCCTTCAGGCGCCATTTCATTAGGATAAATAAATCCTTCAAGCACAATTTCAGCACTTGCCGGCACTTGCAAATTATTGCTCAAACAATCGGCTAATTCGGTTTTGCTACCGCGCAAAAGACCAGCAAAGGCGTATTCAGATAAACTGTCAGGCACAGGCGTCACAGCGGCTAAAATCGTCGCAGGATCTGCTCCTAACACCACCGTCACAGGAAATGGCTCTCCGGGGTGAGTGTCTTGCCATTCTTTAAAATCGAGCGCCCCGCCACGATGCGCCAGCCAGCGCATAATCGTTTTATTTTTACCAATGACTTGTTGACGATAAACGCCCATATTTTGACGCTCTTTATTGGGGCCTTTAGTAATCACCAGCGCCCAAGTAATCAACGGCGCCGCGTCGTCAGGCCAGCAATGCTGAATAGGATAGCGACCTAAGTCAATTTCACCACCACGCAATACGTTCTCTTGGCACGCTGGATGCTTAACCATTTTTGGAGACATATTGAGCACTTGTTTAAACACGGGAATTTTTTCCATTGCATCACGAAATCCCTTTGGCGGTTCTGGCTCTTTGAGATAGGCCAGTAATTTACCAATTTCTCGCAATTCGCTAACACTATCTGCACCCATGCCCATTGCAACGCGGTGGGGGGTGCCAAATAAATTACCGAGTAGTGGCACGTTATAGCCTTTTGGACGCTCAAAAAGTAGCGCTGGACCTTGCTGCTTTAGCGTGCGATCGCAAATTTCGGTAATTTCTAAATGCGGGTCGGCTTGATAGAGCGTACGTTTTAGCTCGCCTTGCTTATCAAGTTGTTGAATAAAGTCGCGTAAATCGTGATATTTCATAAGAAATTTAAAATCAATATGCTGAAAAAAAAAGGTATTGTAACGCGATTTATTTGTAAAGATTTACTGTTTCATGCCGATAAATGTTTCGACGAGTTCCAAATACCAAGTAAAATAGGCAATACTTCCGAATTTCTTTTCTTTTTATCACTTTAAGGATTAAAAAATGGCCACGACAACAGCAAAAAAATTTACCGCCACCAGTACATTTGGCTCAGGTGATGGAGAATTCACGCCTGACGATTTCGCTAAATTTGCTGCC
>JBDLQG010000207.1:0-3257 GCA_039800705.1 Pseudomonadota bacterium | reverse complement strand
CATAGCATTGCGCTTCGCTGACTAACTCTTTGAGTGTTACAAGTGTATTTTCCATTCGTCCAGTTTAACAAAAAGACCTTGGAATCCATATAGAGCCTTGAACATATTTTAACCCTTAATTTTAGCACCCAAATAACGCCCGTAAACGGCATTTAATAAACTTTAGACTGCTTCGTGTAAATCATTAAAATTACATGGTTTTTTTTTACTTTTACGCGAAGCGCATAAACGGTAATTACCTGATGAAAATGATTCATAAAACGCAACGAATTATTCCGAGTGCGCGAACATTACGCGACAATATAAGCGTGCACTTGCCTACAAAATCAATTCATTTTTTGGCTAATTTTTACAAAAAAGTCATGAATCAATCTGATTTTTTATCTATTGATGAGTCTCGCATCGTTAATCATCTCATCCCATCAAAAGGTGAGCGAAAATTAATAGTGAATGCGGATTTGACGAGCCAACTTCACACTGGAACGGATTTGTTACTCATGGATGATTATGGTAATGGTGAACCTGAAATATCAATTTCACTTCATCTTCAGCATTGCAAACAGTACATGCAAAAATTATTAGTCTTTAAAAGCGATATATCGCTTTGTGACAACGGTTCACAATATCGTTTTTTTAATATGAACGCTGAAATTACAATCCCCAAATTATCCTGTGATGATAGGGACAATATGACACATGATCTTGATTTACAAGATGCTGTTTTTATTGATTACTTCGATGTTAATGGCAGTGACATTCCACCAGCGGATTATTTTATAAGTGTTGAAAATGTATTAAAACACTTTAGTCCATCTTTGCCTATTCAAATCCTCATTGCAGAAGATAAAATTATTGGCTTTGAGCAAAATGGTCATATTATTAATAGCTATTACACAACAATGAGCGACGATCCTATTATCGCTTCGATATCCAATGCGACGACAATTTTAACCAGCTTTAACTTTCACCATATCCGTGGTAGCCAAGTTGGAAAAACATTCACCCGAGTTCTTAAAACACATGATGCTCAATACTGGCTGAGTACAGATTATGAGCTCTTGTTAGCCAAATCGAGCGATACGCTTGCAGTTAGCGTATTTGAGCATCTTAAACAAGTACGCTAGTAAGGAGATATTACATGCAGAGCCAGCAAATCTCAGCGTTAACAGTAGATACACTTGGGAAAATTTATAATTCAGTCTTCAAAGATTCGAGTACCTTTATTTTTTTTGATTCAAAAGTGAACCAACTTCTTGATGCTAAAGGTGATCGGAAAGTGGTGCTTGAGATGGATATGTCGCCTGCGATAAAAGATAACGACTTGAATTTACTCTCACTTCAAATGGGATGTGGTGCAAAAGCAATTAAAAAGATTGGTGATATTAAAGGTGACGATATCGTCATTAGTGCCGATCAGAAATCGTACTATTTTTCTAACCAATTTTTCAATATTGAAGTGCCTCGATTAAATAACTACCAGATTGACGCTTATCGCTATGACCTTGATTATTTTAATCATTACTATATTGATTATTGTGATACATCAACACAGACCATAAATAGCAACACCTATAATTTTTGTATTAATCACTTCAACAAACAAAATCCAGTGGATATTTTAATTGCAAATAATTCGATCATAGGGTTTGCGCAAGAAAATAAAATTTTCAGCCCCAACCTAATTGATAACAAAAAAGCATCCATTTATCGTTCAGATGCTGAGATTATATTGCGATCATATAATTTTCCATATCCTCGCAAGGGAATACATGACACGCTAACGCGTGTTAAACGTAATGGTGATGGTCTCTACTGGTTAGCCTTAGAAGCCAAAACAAGTTTCTCTGGCATTGCAGCTAACTTCTACGAGCATCTCGAAAAAATTCGATAAGTTAAAATAGGGTTACAGGCAAGCACCTCACTGGTCCACTGGCTTTTGGGGTGTTTTGCTTTACTTTCTAGGTAACATCTTATTATGCGAATTAATGTAGTTGATAAGTTATTTGATGCGTCAAATCGCGCACCAAAGTAGATTTTTTGCTTCATTCTCATTTTTACACCCCCAAAAATTGATTTCTACTACCATCGTCCTTGAGATTTCAAAAGTTCAATTACATCTGTAGGAATAGCACTTGATACAGCATCGCCATATTTTTTACGCATATCTGCGAAATATTCAATGTTGTCAATATGATTGTTCGACTGATTTTTGTTCAACTTTCCAAAATTCTTTTTTTGTTTTGCCATCTCTTTTGATGACTCTAAGTTTTCAAGATCGTCATTCTCTTCTTTAACATTTAAAAAAGATGAATATTTTTGTTGCTGTTGGCTTTGTTTTTTACTTGGGGATATAACGTAAATAAATTTGAATGCAATAACGTTTCTTCCCTGTTTTATTTGCTCATATCTCACACGCATATTTGAATAAGAGTTTATTTCTTTTATTGCGATATCAATAACATCATGTTTAAAACTCGAAATCCTAGCGTATTTATCTGTTAACTGAAGCTTTTCTTTAAGCCAAGATACTTCTAATACTTTCTCGCCACCACCCCATCTAGCTAATATTTCATAGATTCTACTGCTATACATCGATTTAAAATTCATAACATTTGATAATCGATACTTTGTAAAATCTCTTCTAAGTTCAGATAGATAGGGCAAAATTCCTTTGGAAAACGTCAATCTAATTGTTCCAGCTTGATTTAAATAATCGATTTGACTAATCCAACGAATTTTTGACTGTTTTATTTTTTCATTAGGGGTTTCAATTACTAACCATCGCTCAGCTAACCGTTTAACAGATTCATCAAGATAATCGTATATAGCATGGCTTTTGGTGTTAACAAGATCAGCAATATCTGTAGCTGAAACTTCAAACTCATCATTAACAGATAACGCCTTCATTGAATCTATTTGGGCTATACACACTAAAAGTACCCTATGCTCAAAAACACTAAGCTCATAGCCCGCTTCAATAATGCTGTTATGTTTTACGACAATAAGTTTTGAGTTGCTCACGATTTATTTCCTAGGCATGAAAAAATTTTTCCACGAATGTCATTTTAACGTATTTTTACAAATATATTCGGATATAAATTGCATGTTTTTTCTCAATTTTTTAAATTATTTCACCCTCAATCACATGACATCTAACTAGATTATTAACCCTCAATCACATGACATATTGAAATTTATCAAACCCTCAATCACATGACATAAAACCCTCAATCACATGACATAAAACCCTCAATCAC
>JBDLQG010000206.1:0-4020 GCA_039800705.1 Pseudomonadota bacterium | reverse complement strand
TGCTGTCCCAAAATCGCCCAACTAAATCACGATGCGTTGGATTTTCTAATTCCAAATGTGCAGCAAGCATATTGGCAAGTCCACCAACTTCTCGTCCTCCCATCGCATTGGGTTGACCCGTAAAAGAAAACGGCCCCATTCCCGCTCGACCAATTTTTCCAGTCGCTAAATGACAGTTAATAATCGCATTACATTTATCTGATCCCGTGCTGGATTGATTGATGCCTTGTGAATAAACACTGACGACTTTTTCAGTATCACTAAACCAAGAATAAAACTTTTGTAAATCGTTTTCGCTAAGCCCACACTGTGCTGCGACGAAGTTTATGTCAGCTGCTTCAGACAAAGCAGCATTAAGCGCATCGTCAAATCCTTCGCAGTATTGTCTTATATATTGCTGATTTAATTTACGTTGCAAATGTAAATTTGCCAAAAGACCATTAAACAACAGCGCATCCATTCCAGGTTTAATAGATAAATACAAATCTGCAATATCACAAGTGGCCGTTTTGCGTGGATCAATAACCACAATTCTGAGATTGGGATTTTGCTCTTTTGCACGCCGAATACGCGAAAATGCAACGGGGTGACACCATGCGGTATTTGAGCCGATGAGTATAATGACCTCAGCTTGTTCTAAATCTTCATAATTACAAGGCACAGCATCTGCGCCAAATGCGCGTTTATACCCAACAACTGCCGATTGCCCAGATACATAAAATGCGACGGCATCAGCGCCATGTTCTTTGATGATATTTTGAAATCCAGTTGCTACTTGAGAGGTAGCATGCTTCCAATCGCAAACTTGACCATTAACTTGCGGCTGAAGTAAACGATTTTCAAGGCTGACGGTATCGGCTAGATTGGTGCCTTTGGTGCATAAACGTCCAAAATTAGCTGGATGTTCACTATCACCTTGAATTTCGATGATGTGATGATAGTCATCAATGACTTTAGCGACAATGCCACAACCTACACCACAGTATGGGCAGGTGGTCTTAATTGTTTTCATTATGCTATTTCCGGTGGATTAAAAAGTAACTGGTTTCGAAATGGGGTAATGAGTACATTATCACTAATGAGTTTCATATAAAAATGGCTATGCTCGGTGTCGCCGTAGAGTATGGCACCGATCAGTTTTTGATTTTTTATGATGAGTTTTCGGTAGATGTCCAATTGATTATCAACAAATAATTGTTCTTGGCAATCTGTATCGGTTTCAATGTTGCCTACGGAGAATAAATCAATTCCAGTTACTTTTAAAATAGTGGCTGATATGCGACGCTCAAAGACAACATTTTGTTGCCCAACTAATTGTTTTGCGCATACTTTTGCCTGCTCATAAGCAGGGGCAACTAGACCAAATAGTTGGCCATCATGCTCGATACATTCACCTACAGCGTAAATTGCCTCATCGCTGGTTTGCATGAAGTCATTGACGACAACGCCTTGATTTGTGCGAATACCGGCTTCTTTAGCGAGTTCAATATTAGGTCGAATTCCCATTGCTATAATCACAAAATTTGTGTCGATGACGTTACCATTATCTAATCTGATACTTTTTACTTTATGATCAGCACCAATTATTTCAACTACGTTTGCAGACAATTCAAATGCAACCCCCTGTTTATTCAAGTGTTCTTTCAATAAATTTGATGAATGTACGTCGAGTTGGCGATTGAGTATAAAAGCTGATCTGTTAATGACTGTAACTTCCATTGCGCGATTTTGCAATGCGCTTGCCGCCTCCAAACCCAGTAAGCCACCACCAATGATGGTGACTTTTTGGGGTGTTTTTACAGCCGATAGTAATTTTTCTACATCGGCAATTTCTCGGAATCCCATTACACCTTCTAATTTTATCCCTGGAATATCAGGTGTTGTGGAGAGCGAGCCAGTTGCAATTAATAAACGATCATACAACGCAACCGTACCGTCCTTTGCGATGACTTGTTTTTTGTGTCGATCAATTTGCACAATAGTTTTATTCGCCCCACAATGAAGGGTGATTTCATTTTTGTCATACCAATCAAAATTGTGAATCATAATATCACTAATCGTTTTGCTACCTTGTAAAAGAGGCGGGAGCATAATTCGATTGTAGTTTCCATAAGGTTCATTGCCAAATACCGTTATGTCATAACGATGCGCCTCAATATTTAGGAGTTCTTCAACGGTTTTCATGCCTGCCATGCCATTACCAATGACCACTAATTTCTGTTTCATTTTATATCGCAACTGTTCGATTAAAAACTGATATTCGCTTGGAGCCAAATTTTTTGTGTGTCAGTGAATTTAGTATTCTCGGTATTGAAATTAGCGTATTTAGCGAGAAGCGAATAATGTTTACCAAATTTTTTGAGTACTGAAAAATCCCATTCTGACCCGTACGCTATTTTGCCTGTATCATCATGAAAATCATGGTACATTCCCGTCAGTACCATGCTGTCATTCATCATTTTATAACTCGCAGTAGCAAACACATCACGAATGCCATTAGCAGGTGTTGTTAAAAATAAATCAGCCCAACCTTGGAAAGCGTGATTAGTTCCTAGTGGCGTTTGAAAGGCTTTGCCTGCTCCCAGTCCATTAAGTTGCTCAACGGCACCTTGAAGCGTTAAGTCAAAAGCTGATGCGCCGCCCATGAAGTTAAAACGATCAACTTGATAATGATTCGGGTTATCGCCGTAATCTAACTGATTGCTCCACTCGGCTGTATAGAGAAAATTAACCTTATCGAAATATTGTGGGGATTTACCGTCAAATCGCAAGCCATAACTTTGAGATGATTTTGCAAAATTCGTTTTCTCTTTAAAATCTAGCCAATAGCCATAACCCACCAAATTTCCCCAGTCATTAATTTTGTAATTTAAGTTAATTAATGGCGCGTTAATTGTTTGCGTGATGCCAGCTGGATTTTGTATGTGATCCAAATATGCGGCATTGACGGTTAAACCAAAGAGGGTTTGATTATTGTGAGTGATCAGAACAGAATCATACGTTTGCTCCATCTGACGCCATCCGACATTTCCAATAAAACGATCATCGTCGAGTTTAATACGTTGACGACCTACTTTCACAATCGTATCGGAAATGCCTTTATAACTTAGCCATAACTGGTTAAGCTCACTGCGATTGGGATCTACAATAGTGGAATAGCCTTTTTGATTATTTACACTGCTGTTGTAATCTTCTTGTATGGCATAATTGCCTTCGTATTCACTGAAGCCTTGAAAATCATAAAATGTCGGAGAGAGCAATCCAAGTCGCATACGAGCGGTGTTGGCATTGGCTGTTTTTGGGTTTCCTAGTCCTTTATCTTGATCGACATTTTCCCAGCGATAATTTAAATCCATTTTAATGGCACCATTATTTCCATAATGATAAAAGTTCAACGCATCTTCGACTTCTTTAGTGATATCGGCAAAAGCCGTTGAGCAGGTTAAACACAAAACAGTGAAAAGTGGGTAAGGCAATGTTGGGCTGATTTTAGACATAAAATCCTCGCATAAAATTTAAAATAAACATTAATGGGTATGATCACATTCACTCAGAAAGCTCAATATGCTTTCTCTGTATTCGTAATAATTTGGATGTTCGAGTAGCGCTTTTCGACTGCGAGGATGGGGAAGATCAATGGACTGAATTTTGCCAATTTTTGCCATTGGGCCATTAGTCATCATGACCACGCGATCAGCAAGAAGAATGGCTTCATCGACATCGTGCGTGACCACAATCGCCGTTACTTTTGTACGTTGCCACACTTCCATGAGTACTTCTTGTAATTCCCAGCGCGTTAAGGAATCAAGCATACCGAAGGGTTCGTCAAGTAGAAGCAGTTTTGGGGAAAGCGCAAAAGCACGAGCGATGCCCACACGTTGGCGCATCCCATTTGACATGTCAGCGGCTTTTTTAAACATGGACTGAGCGAGTCCTACGCGCGTTAGATAATATTCCACGATATCTTCGCGTTCTCTTTGATATGCATGGGGGTAGACTTTGTCGACGCCAAGCATGACG
>JBDLQG010000205.1:0-3377 GCA_039800705.1 Pseudomonadota bacterium | reverse complement strand
TTTTTTTCTTGTCAATGGATCTGCTAAAATGACATCTTAACTCGAGTCAATTTTGGATCTAAAGCTATGCAAATCAACATTAATGCCCCCGATAATTTGCTATTAAATAATTTAGGAGAGATGTATGTCAATTGCTGAATTATTGCCTTCAATTTCAACACTCTCTCATGCTGATAAATTTCGATTGGCACAAATTGTATTACAACAATTAGCTCAAGAAGACGGAATAATAATTTCCTCAGAAACAACGGAAATAGCGCGTTTATCCGAAAACGTATTAAGAAACGCATGGGATAATGAAGAAGATGCCATTTATGACCAATTATAAGTTTGGCGATGTTGTGATAGTGCCATTTCCCTTTAGCAGCGGCAAGGGTATTAAAAAGCGTCCGGCTGTTGTTATTAGCCATGAACAATATCAAAAATCTCGCTGTGATATCATTTTGTTAGCGGTAAGCAGTCGCATTCGTGATCCCCTAGATTATGGCGACGTTGTTATTAAAGATTGGCAAGAAGCTGGCTTGTTGAAACCTTCCATTTTAAAACCATTAGTTTTTACATTTGAACAAAATAGTATCTTGACGCAGCTTGGTTGTCTTACATCAACAGATAAAATGCAACTTGATAAATTGTTGAAAAATATTATTGGCAATTTTGAGTTTGCATCATTGCACTAAAAGTTTGCAACACTTTTTAGACGATATAAGCGAGCAAGTGATTCCAATCACCGTGTCGCAAATCGAGCGAGGAATTGAAAATCCTTGTGTCGATGGTTCGAATGTCACAGTTATTGCTCATCCGGTTCGATTCCGGTACTTCATTTTATTTCAATGCTGATTGTTTGCCGGTGGGTTTCCGGTGGAGCTCTGGTTACATATTACAAAATGAAATGTTTTTCGTAATACCGCTAATCGTTTTGAATTTTCAATTTATTTTGATAGCATCAAGTCTTAACAGATTACATTAATTAATTTTTTGAGCACATGCAATGGCGAAAAATGACAAAACTGCCCCCAAGCTTATTTCAGTGTATCCTAACAAAGGTAGTTCTGCTGTTGCCTTAAATCAGCATTTCATTCTGACGTTCAATGAAGAGATTCAAGCCAGCTCAGGAAATATTGTTATAAGTAATGGAACTGATACGAAGAAAATTCCATTAGCACCTATTTCGGGTTCATCCGCTCAATTTACTATTACTGGTAAATTGCTCACTCTAAACCTTGCTGACAATTTATTACCCAATAGTCTCTACTCTGTCAAAATTGAAAATACAGCTATTGAGGATTTAAGTGGCAATAAATACTCAGGTATTAACAATACGACAACGTGTTATTTTAATACAATTGATACCTTGCCACCGACACTATTTACAAGCAATCCGCTAGCTAATTCATTAAATTTTTCTATAAACTCGAATCTCGTCTTAACATTTAACGAAAAGATTAAGGCGGGCATAGGTAATATTACTCTTGCAAATAGCAGTGATTCGCGCACAATTTCAGTTTCTGATAACCAAGTAAAAATTTCGGGTAACACGCTGACAATAAATCCAACGATGGATTTAAACACAAATAGTACCTATAAATTGAATATTCCAGCTGGCGTAATTAAAGACTTAGCCCTTGTTTCAAATTCAAACGATCCGCTGGAATTCACCTTTACAACTAAAGCAACAGGCGATAAACAATCCCCTTTTTTACAAAGCCGGTTTGTCAATGGATCTTCGAAAGATAACTTACAGCTGATATTTCAAGAAGCAATTAAAATCGGTAGCGGTAATTTTACACTAAGTGATGGTTCCAACAGTGTTATGATCCCCGTTACCGATCCACAAATATCCATCTCTAACAACGTACTAACAATCAATCCTGCCAAAGATCTCGACGCAGAAAAAATCTACACACTAACTGCACCAAAAGGCATTGTCACTGATTTAGCAAATAATGCTTTTTTAGGGTTAACAACGAAAGCTCCTTTCACTTTCGACACAAGAGATCAAACACCTCCTACACTGACAATTGCAGATGATAAAAAAACCACTACGAATTCAAGGGTTTTGTACACGTTTAGTAGTAGTGAACCCATTAAAGATTTTGATATTGACGATATCTCCGTCAAAGGGGGAACAAAAGGTGAGTTTAAACCAGTGACAGAGACAAACAGTTTTACATTGAGCGTTATGCCAAACCTTAATTCTATTGAATCTATTACGATTGATGTTGCTGCAGGAGCTTTTAGCGATTTGGTAGGTAATAAAAATGTTGCTGTAGCGCAAAATATTCAATCTGTTGATACAATCTGTCCCTCGCTTATAGGGTCAACTCCCATTGATGGTAGTTCTTATTTTTCTAATACAAATAATATCGTTCTTATCTTTGATGAAAATATTTTTAAAGGTACAGGAAATTTTGTAATCAGTAATGGAATTGATGTTCAAACCATTCCTGTAAATGATGACAAACAAGTGGTCATCAATAATAAAATTGTAACTATTAATCCTGCTAGGGATTTAATTACAAACAGTAATTACAACGTTACGTTTTCATCAGGTGTTTTGATGGATAAAGTTGGAAATAATTTTGCTGGATTAATGTTATCAACACAGCTTAATTTTAGTACAGGCGTTGCTTCATCGACATCAAAAGATACTTCTTCTCAAGTTCAAGTTTTTACAGATAAATTAAATGGAAAAGCTTTAGACGGTTATTTAAAAAATGCCACTGTTTTTGCGGATGCAAATGGAGATGGCGTTCAAAATTCAGATGAAGCTACTGCGACCACAGACGAATATGGAAATTTTGAGCTCGTGAATGCAAAGGGAACTATTATAGTTTCAGGAGGGACAGATTTGTCAACTGGAAACCCCTTTGAAGGTACACTTAAAGCGCCAGAAGGTTCAACAGTTGTGACTCCTTTAACCACCATATTGCAAGGATTTATTGATGAAAAACAAACATTAGCAGAAGCTAAAAAGTCAGTAGCAAAAGCATTTAGTTTTGATACCGCTGTAAATTTGATGTCATACGATCCAATTGCAGGAATGGTAAATTCAGCTGATACAGCTTCAACGCAAATCATGTCCCGTTCAGCCCAGATTGCTAATTTTTTAGTTACAGCAGGTAGGGTTTTACAAGGAGCTGCTGGTGATAACGGCAATTTATCCCCCCAAAATGCTAGTGATGCGTTGATTAAATCGTTCGTTAATGTTGTTAAAACAGGCGATGGGGCTATTAATATGAATGATAGCACTTTATTGAAGGCAGTACTCGTGAACGGTGCAAAAGAAGCTAATATTCAAGCTCAAGCCAGCGGCTTACCACCTAAATTCGATCCCACTAATTTCACAGATAAAATTGGAAAAATGGCGGATACAGTTA
>JBDLQG010000204.1:0-3400 GCA_039800705.1 Pseudomonadota bacterium | reverse complement strand
CACTGCGTTGATGAAGAGCAATTAGCACATCTAATGGACAAAATAAAAAGATACCGTGTTAAAGATCAAGCAGAAATTGCATAATCAGATTGATAAGGTTTACGAGTTTTAAGTACTCCAAAACATAAATGAACGAGTTTTCTCATCGCAGCACATAAAGCCGAACGTTTGGATTTACCTTGTGAAATGATTCGTAAGTATATCGTTTTAATGTGTGGATTGAATCGAATGGCTGTCATTGCAGCCATATAGAGAATAGCTCGTATGCTTGATGGACCGTTTTTAGAAATACAACTTCGACCAAATACAGATGTTCCAGATTGACGCTGAACAGGTACTAAGCCAAGATAGGCTGCTAATTTTTCAGCAGAATCAAAATGATGATTATGGATGATAGCGAGCAATTGATTGCCAACTTGTGGACCAACAGAAGGAATACTAGTGAGAAGCTTTAAATCTTCTTTAAAGTGGGGGTACTTATTAATATGCTCGTCAATATCGTTATTAATTTTTGTAAGCTGAGACTTTAGAAAAGTAATTCCGTCCGTAATTGATTGGCGAATGACTTCTGGCGTGTGGGTTGCATCGGCTTTTTCCAGCCTATTATTTTCTCGCAAAAGGTCTCTCACAATAGCCTCTCTACGTTTAAGTAGGGCTTTTAATATTTGTGCTTCCTGACTTGGGGGTGTCCATAATTTGGGTTGAACTAATGCGCCATAACGAGCTAGAACAAAACTATCCATATCATCTGTTTTATTGCGAATGGCTAACCCGAAAGCAAAATGACGTATTTGAGCTGGATTGACAATAGAAATACGAGCACCTGAATCATACAATGCTTGCGCAATTTGTTCATGATACACACCCGTTCCTTCCAATATGGCGTGCAGTTGTTCGTTTAAGATATGCTGCTTAGCTGTCCAAACTAATAAATCAGCAATGCCTTTTTTAGAGTTTATCACTACTTTTGTTTTACGTTTGTGATTAGAGTCAACAAGCAAACAGCAATCTAATTTCGATTTGGAAACATCAATACCGATAAAAAACATAACTATTTCTCCATTCAGATAAAATGCCAACTTAGCCCACTTGCCTTGTAAATTCAGGGTCAAAGCCCTACGCTACCGTTCAGTGTTTGAGCTGGCTAAAGAGCCAAGAAAGAAGGCTTAATCTAATTTAGAAGCTTTAAAGACCTTGGTAACATATCAAGCTCATTCTTTCTTGAATGATGGTAGCTTGCCATCATGATTAAAGATACAAGTAACATACATATAGTAAAAGTAATTCCTGTTATTGCTTGGAATTAGAAAATTACAAGCGAAGTTAAGAGCATGCGAGCGTAAGCGAGTGTTGAGATGAAGTGAGCTTGTTAGCATGCAGCGTAGCTGCTGCTCTTTTCATTGCTTTCATTTTAGAAAAAAAACAATTCGAATGTCGTTATTTGTTTACGTTTTTTTTACCATCTGATGATCTCAGATCGTTTTATTGGCGTGCCTCGTTTATGCAGTGCAAATTGTTCTTCAATAAATTTCTTTTTGGCTTCCAACTTATGTAATTCAAGTCGTAATTGAAATTCGGGATCAAATGCTAGCAAATTTGCATGCCAATCTTCATCATGCGCTTTTAAGGGACTTTTATTCACACTAAAAGTACATGTTGCGAGAGCTAGGATGGTACGGGATATTGACGTACTATGAAGACGACGAAAAATTCATCCCAGCTCTACGCATAATGAATAAGATACTGCAAAAATTGCTGTAATTGTCAAACAGAATTCGCTGTTCAGTTAGCTAACAATAGCACTTGCATCTGCTAGATAGTTTTGAATGCCAACTAAATTGATCGCGTTTGTGGTTGCATCAACATTACTTACAGATGTTTCACCGTGTGCAATTGCAGTCCAAGTTCCATCTCCATTACTATCGGAAAATACTTCAAAATGGTAGTTGTTGGATGGATCAGTCTGTGTTTCTGTAATATAGGTCACATTACCAATCGTTGCTTTATTTAAAACTTCTGTTTGCTGGTGTGGTTTTGGAGGAGAATTATGACCAGCAGCAGATGTCGCTGCCGCTGTTTCGGTAATACTTCCATCAGAATTGATAGTAAACTTTTGTTGCTCAGATCTCGCGTTAGCTACTTTTTCAACTTGAATATCGAAATTTTTAACATACAGACCATCACCATCTTTATCACTATAAATGCTTGTAGATGCTATATTGCTGTCGCTAAAGGTTTGAGAGACACTTAATACAGCTTGAACATTTTTGTCATTCAGTCCTACTGTTGTTTTAAATGTAGAACCGGTTGTGTCGAGAGTTTGAGAATAGGTGCTGTTAAATACCGAACTCAAGCTTTGCACAGAAGCAAGATCGCTGCTAAATGTAAAACTATAGTTATCATGATCGGGCGCATGTCCGAAACTGTGGTCAGATTTAGAATGATCGAAAGGTTGAGTACTTTTAGCACTTGTTGAAATTACGCTACTTGCTTTTAAAGCACTGGAATGTGACAAGGTTGTGACTTTCTCTACACTTTTAGATTTTGACATAAAAACTCCTAAATTGTTTTTTAATAATCGTGGGAAAATATCCCACTAGAAAAAGTCTAAATTGAATTTTTGTGTGTGTCAAGGTATTTATATTTTCAAAATCCCGTTTCATGAGGTCACACGTCACACATTGGTTATTCGTGTTATGTTTGAGATCAAAAAAATTGTTTAAAACTCACTAAGTCATTTGAAGCTATGTACTAGCCTCTAATTTTATTTGTCAGAACAGAATAAGAAATAGCTTAAATTATTACATTCTACGCGAAAGGCAAATGGCATTATTCGATAATAATATTTACTTTTTGTATATCTATTTTTTAGATAAATCGAGCGTTGGCGAGCTTGGTGTGAGTAGCTGAACTGGCTGCTGCATGGCTTAAATGGGCGTTATTTAAAAAACGTGAGTAATTTTTTGAGCTTGATTTAACTAAGCTATGTATTTCAATTGCTTATGCGGATAGTTTTAAAAAAGTCACACATATATAGTAATAAAAAATATTGTGTTTCATTTGTTGATTTAGATAAATTACAAGTGACGTTAAGAGCAATGCAAGCGTAAGCGAGTGTTGAGATGAAGTGAGCTTGTTAGCATGCAGTGTAGCTGCTGCTTTCTATTGCAATTCAATATTCCAAGTCAGTTCCTTTCAATCAATCCAATCAATTGCTGCTATCAGTTTCGTTTACAATTGCGTCATTTAAGTCAGTTGTCCAGTCAGAAGCTTTTATCTCAAGCAGCATTTGGTTTAAGTGCAAAGCAATTAGATCGTATGGGTATTGCGAACTTAGGTTTAAGCGTTGTTTGTATGAATGAGAGGTTTACGGGGTTGTGCGTGAAATTGAGAGGGTGGG
>JBDLQG010000203.1:0-3413 GCA_039800705.1 Pseudomonadota bacterium | reverse complement strand
ATCATCAATGAACGCGCGAATACCTGCGTTATTTTCAGCCGCTTTTAACGCGAGAGGATGCTCTGCGGCAACGGCTAAATAAGTCACGCCCATGAGCGTATCGGGGCGCGTGGTATAAATACGCACTGGATTTTCATTTGGTACATCAAAATCCATTTCAACGCCTTCAGAGCGTCCAATCCAGTTGGCTTGCATGGTTTTGACTTGCTCAGGCCACCCGTCGAGTGTTTCAAGTGATTGCAAAAGTTCATCACCGTAAGCCGTAATTTTTAAAAACCATTGCGCAATTTCTTTGCGTTCTACTTTTGTGTCGCAACGCCAGCAACAACCGTCAATTACCTGCTCATTAGCCAATACGGTCATGTCATTTGGGCACCAATTCACAGGTGCTGTTTTTTTATACACTAACCCTTTTTCGAGTAATTTCAAAAAGAACCATTGTTCCCATTTGTAATAATCAGGGTCACACGTAGCCAGTTCACGATCCCAATCATACGCAAAACCTAAACGCTTTAATTGGTCACGCATATAGTCAATATTGCTATATGTCCAATCAGCAGGATGAACGTTGTGTTGCATAGCTGCATTTTCGGCAGGCAAACCAAACGCATCCCATCCCATTGGCTGCAACACGTTTTTTCCAAGCATACGTTGATAACGTGAAATCACATCGCCAATGGTATAGTTGCGAACGTGTCCCATGTGCAATTTGCCACTTGGGTAGGGAAACATCGATAAACAGTAATATTTTTCTTGTCCTGCTTTTTCAGTCACGTTGAAAACTTTTGCGTTTTCCCACGCTTGTTGAACGTTTTTTTCGATGTCTTGCGGTTGATAAATTTCTTGCATGATGTTGTTTTGTTAAAAATGAAAGTGAAAAATGAGATAAATTTATTAATTAGGTGGTGCGTAATTCATCTAAATTAGCGTTAGAATACCCTACCGCTTTCTAAATCAAAAGTATTCTATGCAGATTCAAGACCATTGGTTAAGTGATGTAACACGAATTATCTCTCCAAATTTTAATGATCGCCCTAGTGAAGATGATATTTCGTTAATTGTCATTCATTGTATTAGTTTGCCGCCTAATGAATTTGGCGCAAATTATATCGATGATCTATTTTGTAATCGACTCAATCCCGCACTACATCCTTATTTTGAAGCTATTGCTACGCTCAACGTGTCTGCGCACTTGCTTATTCGACGTGATGGCGCGTGTGTTCAGTATGTGCCGTTTCATAAGCGAGCGTGGCATGCAGGTGTTTCAGTTTACGAGGGGCGTGAGAATTGCAATGATTTTTCCATCGGCATTGAGCTTGAAGGGACGGAAACAATCGATTACACACAAGCGCAATATGATGTTTTAAACAATGTTATTCATGCCTTGTTGAATACTTATCCAAATTTGTCAAAACAACGTATCACCGGACATAGCGACATTGCGCCTAATCGTAAAACGGATCCGGGCGATTCATTTGACTGGGCAAAAATTATCGAAGTTGTTGTGTAATTGCCCATTGAATATGTTCACGCACCATGTCGGAATCGATGGTTAAACGTTCTTTTAGTGCGTTTAAAATTTCCATACTTTTTGGTGCATTTCCAAGTGCGACCGCACTATTTCTCAGCCAGCGTTCGTATCCGATGCGGCGAATGGCAGAGCCCTCAGTTTTCGTTAAAAATTCACTTTCACTCCATGCAAATACATCCAGTAATTGCTGTGTATTGAGTCGCTGACGCGGGTGAAAATCCGTTTCTTTGGTTAAATTGGCAAAACGGTTCCACGGGCAAATGAGCTGACAATCATCACAGCCATAAATGCGATTGCCAATCAATGGACGCAGTTCAACAGGAATAGCGCCATGCAACTCGATGGTTAAATAAGAGACGCAGCGTCGTGCATCTACCTGATAAGGTGCAACGATAGCTTGTGTTGGGCAGATAGTTAAACAGGCGCTACATTCACCGCAATGCGCTGTAGCGGGTTTATCGGTCGCAAGTGCTAAATCGGTATAAATTTCACCTAAAAAAAACCAAGAACCGGCTTTGCGGTTAATTAAATTAGAATGTTTACCAATCCAACCTAGGCCGGCTTTTTGTGCAATCGCTTTTTCTAAAACAGGCGCACTATCCGCAAACGCGCGGTAACCAAATTCACCAATCTCAGCTTGAATTTTATCGGCGAGTTTTTGTAAACGCTGACGCATGAGTTTGTGATAATCACGACCAAGCGCATAGCGCGAAATATAGGCTGACGTAGGTGAATTGAGTGACGTCTTCATGGCGGTTGAATGTTCGGGCAAATAATCCATGCGTACCGAAATAATGCTTTGCGTATTTGGATGGAGAAGTGCAGGGCGACTGCGCTTTAAGCCATGCTTTGCCATGTAATCAAGTTCACCGTGAAATCCATTATCTAGCCAATGGTGAAGATGGTTTTCAGCATCATTGAGTTGCGTATCTGCAATGCCAACTTGCTGAAAACCGAGTTCTAGTCCCCATTGTTTTATTTTTTCAACGAGTGTCTGGGACATAAATTACAGCATTGCACCCGAAAAACCGGCTTGCCGCCATGCTTCATAGAGCACAATGGCGACAGTGTTTGATAGATTGAGGCTGCGGCTTTGTGGTTGCATCGGTAAAAATAAGCAATTTTCGCCAATATCCGCAAGCATTGAGGCGGGTAAACCACGCGTTTCAGGGCCAAATAGAAAAACATCACCATCTTCAAATTTGACGTCACTGTAATTTTTTTTACCTTTGGTAGTCAGTGCAAAAATACGCGGCGGCTGATTTTTTTCTAAGAAATCTCCATACGAATCATGCAGCTGTACCGATACCCATTCATGGTAATCCAAACCCGCGCGTCGCAATTTTTTATCATCCAAATCAAAACCAAGGGGTTTAATTAAGTGTAATTGCATCCCTGCATTTGCACATAAACGAATGATATTGCCCGTGTTTGCCGGAATTTCTGGCTCAAATAGAACAATATGAAACATAATTAGAAGTTATTATCGATAGCAACAGAGGGTAATTTCCAAATATCATCGTTATATTCAGTAATTGTACGGTCAGTGGAGAATTTACCACTTGCCGCGCAATTAAGAATGCTCATTTTTGTCCAACGATCTTTGTCTTGATAAGCAATATCCACGCGACGCTGTGCATCCACAAAACTCCGGAAATCCGCAAGTGTTTTCCACGGATCATTGCTGCTTTTGAGTGAATTGATAATGTCGTCAAAAATATGCGGTTCAAATTGATTAAAATGCCCACACTCCAATAAGTTTAATGTACGACGTAAATCCTCATCATTATCAATATACGATTGTGGATGATAATTATTGTTGAGAGCCTCAACTTCTTCTTCGGTTAAACCAAATAAAAAGAAATTTTCATCGCCGACTTCT
>JBDLQG010000202.1:0-3417 GCA_039800705.1 Pseudomonadota bacterium | reverse complement strand
GCAATATTTTCAGCTCGATCAGTGGGATGCCACTGAAGATGGGGTAGATGTTTTGCAAAATAACAGGCATGTTGACCTGTTCCACTGCCAATTTCCCAGACGTGGCAAGGCTGCGTGAAAACACGGCGGATAATTTCCAGAATAGGGGCTTTGTTATTTTCGCAGGCTTGAGAAAAAGGTTTGTTTGTCATGTGAATTGCCTAAGGAAATGATTTAGGTTGCTCTTTTTTAATAAAACTTTACGCACTACAACGATGAAAGTAAAACAAATACAGAGTATGAGCCAAATCGATGCGGCAATATGGAATCATCTAGCGGGTGAATTATCGCCTTTTATGCGACATGAATTTTTATTCGCTTTAGAGCAAAGTGGTTGTATTGGCGTCAAAACGGGATGGCAAACGGCACATTTAGTTGTTTTAGATGAAGATGAAAAAGACTATCTTGCGTTGATGCCGCTGTATCTGAAAGGGCACTCATGGGGAGAATATGTTTTCGATCATCAATGGGCGCAAGCCTATCAACAGCATGGCTTGGCTTATTATCCTAAGTGGTTAACAGCGATTCCTTTCACACCCTGTTATGGCAATCGTATCAGTATTTCGCCATCCTGTAACACGATGGAAGTCATGCAAGTATTATTGACGTTTGTTCAAGCTGCATCGCAGGTTCATGGTATTTCTTCGTGGCATTGTTTATTTCCCTCATTAGTAGAAGTTGAATCTTTGCAAGCACTGGGCTTATCTATTCGAGAACAAGTACAGTTTCATTGGTTCAACCGCAATTATGGGGGCTTTGATGATTATTTGAGTACCTTTAGTTCGAGTAAACGTAAAATGCTCAAACGCGAACGCCGTCGTGTTCAAGAAGAGGGCGTTCAATTTATGAAATTAATGGGGACAGACGTTAGCGAATCACAGTGGCAGGTGTTTTATGAGTTTTATGCCATGACGTATGTGAAAAAAGGGTCGCTACCGTATTTGAATCTGGCATTTTTTCAACAGATTGCGCGAGCAATGGGTGAAAATATCTTATTGGTGTTTGCGGTTAAGAATGATGAGTATATCGCGGCAGCCTTGAGTTTTATTGGACAAGATACGTTATATGGTCGCTATTGGGGATGTCTTGAGGAATACAGTGGTTTGCATTTTGAAACTTGTTATTACCAAGGCATTGATTATTGCATCGAGCAGGATTTAAAGCGTTTTGATTCTGGTGCGCAAGGGGAGCACAAAATTTCGCGTGGATTCGAACCCATGACGACTTATTCTGCCCATTGGATTCAAGATGAGAGTTTTAAAATAGCGATTGATCATTTTTTGATTCGTGAAAAAGAAAGTATACGACGCTACAAAATGGATGCGGCTAGCTATCTTCCTTTTAAAACGAATAATACCTTAAAGGATTGAACTTCCATGTGTCTTATAATGCCCTGTATTGTGTGAATCAGTTAACGATCTCAAGACGGATTGGTGTGGCTTTCGCATCACGATCTGTTAGCGGTTGTACGTTAAAGCACGTTTCAATGAATTTCAAGATCGACATAGTATCGTACATCGTGTGATCAACGTAGCCTTATTCAAGTTGGTAGGTAATTAGTAGCACGTCGTTATGTATTGATTTTCAATATGTTGGGGGAATTATCATGGTTGTTAGCGTTATTAACGTTTAATATTCCGTACATGTACAAGATGGCTAAATATCTTCTGGTTTATTAAAATGTTGCTTATTAGAGATAACTATCCATGCCTAAAAGCCACCAATCATATTTTGCTTCGATAGCTTCTTTGGCCATAAAGGCAGGTAAGCCTTTGAGAAGGATATTTTTATTTCCAATCCATCCTACTGCATCGTTAGGCCCCAAACTCAAAAGGTATCCCATATCTTGGTGCATATAAGGAAGACAGAATGTCAAAACACCTGCGTTCAACAAGATATTTTTTGCAACAGCCTTACCCTTGCGGATAGCAGATTGTGAGGTCATCAAATTTGACCCCATTCCATCAAAATGCGAACAATCACCTGCTGTGAAAATACAGTTTAAAACGGTGTTATTGTTTATCACCTGACCTGAAAGGTTAGCATGCAGTGTGAATTTGGGCTTATTGCCAATTAACAATAAGGTTAAATCGGATGCTATTGTGGATTCTTCGCCTGTCTGACTATTATCCAATATAATTCGATTATGTTGTATGCCCTTGTAATATTGATTTCTCAAGACAGAAATAGGCATTTTAGCGATTCGTTGTTCAACATATTGAGCAATTTCAGTTGGAAAAGTGCCCAGTAATGTTTCACGACTATCAACCAAGTTCAGCCTAAATTTTCTGCGGCATTGCAGCAAAACATGGGCAATTTCAAATGAAAATTGAATACCAGTAGGACCGGCGCCGATAATATTGACAACTAATTCTTCTGAATCAGTTCCTACCATTACTTTCTGTAAAATATTCGCAAAATGATTTTTGCCTAGGGCATTTAAATCATAAACGCCGGATGGAGTACTTGTATGGGATGGTATTGATCCAGTGGCAATGAGTAAATAATCAAAGGGAACGATTTCATTCTCGACCGTTAAAAACTTCTGTTTATCCCACACAGTCAATATGTCTTGATCTAACTCAATAAAAGATTGTTTGTGGATAAAATTGAAGCGTTTGGCTAAAACATGGAAAGGAATTTGAATTGTATCTATTGGTCGATGGACAGTTTCATGTAATCGAGTGATGAGCAGATGATAGGGGCGTGGATCAATGAGAGTTATATGGGCATGAGGAGAGTGTTTTCTTATAGTAATCAATGCAGATAACCCAGCGTACCCGCCACCGACGATAATCAATTTCAGCATCGAGGATGACTTCATAATCGCTCCTAATTGAGTGAATTGAGATATTGTAGTGCCGTCTCTTAAATGAACGTTATGAGGGGGACTTTCATAAATTGAAACGGCACTATATTTCCTACTATCTCCGTTGGTTATATTATCAAATTGAGATGGATTGAAAAGTTAAATCGCAATAGTATTGTACTGCGAAAATATGATTAACATGAAAATCAATAACATAAGAAATAATAACCAACTAAAATAGTTTGTAATTATTTAAAAGCATCGCAATCAGTGCGTCGATATGGACTTCTGATGTGAGTTAAGAGTCGATGAATAGGCAGTCACATGTGGCATAAAAAAACCACAACCTCAGACGGAATGAAGTTGCGGTTCTTTTTAGTATATCGACATGAAATAAAATCGACTATTACTCGATATTATTATTCAGTGTATATGGAAGAAAGACTAATATTTCTTGATTATCTCAACAGAGACATAACGCCTTGGCCAGACTGATTAGCTTGCGCTAACATCGCTGTTCCGGCTTGTTGCAAGATTTGAGCGCGGCTCAAGTTTGCAGTTTCTACCGC
>JBDLQG010000201.1:0-3418 GCA_039800705.1 Pseudomonadota bacterium | reverse complement strand
GTAACGAAGAGAGATTAGCTTGAATCTGATAACGGATTTCATCAGGTTGCTGATCCTTTGAAGGACGACCTTTTTTCTTAAATTTTTTGATTTCAACAAAGTTAAAGTCGTTGATTTCTGTGGTTTCTAACTTTTTTTGAAAAGTTTTTAAAGCGGATTTTGCATCAATAACACACGCAAATTCTTGTTTCTTCAAATGTTCAAAGGCGTTACATTCCGCTTCACTTTGTTTGAAAAATTGACGATTGACCGTTTTTTCTGCCAGGTAAAAGCAATCAAGCAAAAGTTTCCCAAACGGGCGATTGCAATACCGCAAAGATCGTTCAAAAAGGGAGCAATAACAGTGCCAATATCAATCAAACAGGTAAAAGCAACAGCATTACCATCAACCAATCTAATTAGCTCAACGCATGAAACGCAATCCAATTAGTGTGCTAATTTGGTTTTTATTGTGTAGTTTATGTGTGTCGTGTTTTGCAGCGGACATTCAAATTGCGGGCATGATCATTGACCAAACGGTGTCACGCGTTGGTCGAATGTTTTATGAAGATTTAAGCAGTGATATGGAAATACCCGATAATATTGTCAGTGTCGTGGTAAATGAGCGTCCCGATCCTTTTTTGGGCAATATTATTTCTATTGAAGTCGATGAAAATGTGGTTTATGAAGACAGAATTGGTTCACGAATGTTAGGGCTTGATGAAAAAGTACAAGCAGCGAAATCCGTTATTCAAAACGTTTTTCAGCAAAAAATAGATATACAAAAACAACTAGAGCGTAAATAATGCGAAAAATGAGTTTGGCTTTTACATTACTTACCTGCTGTATTGCGTCCGCGCAAGCGACGGAATTAACACATCGATTTATTGATCCGATGTTTGGGGGGAATTCCGGAAATGGCGGATTTATTCTAAGCAATGCGCAAGCACAAGATACTAGCGTAGCGCCCAAAACGCCCACGGTCACATTGACGCCTGAGCAAAAATTTCAAGCCAATATTGACAAATTCAAACTCAATTTACAAAATTCAATTTTAACTAAATTAACGAGTACGTCAACGAGTCAATTGTTTAATTCCAATGGCACCATTAAATTAGGATCAAATTTGAGTTTTGATTTAGATAATGATGGTTTGCCGGATTTTACGGTCAATATCGATAATGCGCCTGATTCCTCGGGTAATGTCGCTGTGAGCGTAAGCGATGGCATTACCAATACCGTGCTTTCGATTCCAAGTATTGTGCTACCTCAAACAACGCAGTGAAAACGATTCCCTTTCTCTCTTGGCGATTAGTGGCGAGTGTTACGACCACCCTTTTTTTGTCGTCGTGTACCACTTTGCAACCGATTTCGTCGAGCCAAGCCATTATGGATTACCATTCGCATTTGACGGATGTGCTTCGTTCATTGCCGCCGCCGCGCGAGCCTATTGTTGTTGCCGTCTATAAATTCCGTGATCAAACGGGACAGTACAAAGGCAGTGATAGCATCATGCAAAACTCAACAGCGGTGACGCAAGGGGCGACGTCGATGTTAGTGCGTGCATTGCTTGAAGCGGGCAATGGAAAATGGTTCACCGTGCTTGAGCGTGAAGGTTTGCCGGATTTACTCAATGAGCGGAAAATTATCAATCAAACGCGCGAAATGTACGCAAAAGATTTGCAAAATCAAGGTTTACCGCCCTTGCTTTATGCGCCCATTTTATTGCAAGGAGGCATTATTGCTTATGAAAATAATTCGCTAACCGGTGGCATGGGCTTGCATTATTTAGGCATGGGCGGGTCAACGGAAATGCGAAAAGATACCGTGACGACGATGCTGCGTACTGTGTCTGTCAAAAATGGTCAAGTGCTGTCTAATGTCGATGCGCGTAAAACGATTTTATCGGTGCAACTCGATTCAGGGGCGTTTCGTTATGTCGCATTTAAAAGTTTACTCGAGGCAGAAGCGGGTGTTACCAGTAATGAACCCCCACAAATGGCGGTAATGGAATCCATTGAAACCTGCGTCTATTCAACCATTATGGATGGCGTGATTAACAAATTATGGTCTTTTGAGGATAAAGAGCAGCAAGAAATTTGGTTAAAAAAGTACGAATCTGAAATGAAAGCGCAAGCAAATGAAGATTCGGAAGTCGACGAAGATACGCTTGAAAGTAAACCCGCTAAAAAAGACGCTCCACCAGAATCCAAACCCGTACCCACTGCACCCGCTCCTGCGCAAACCGCCTCCGCACCTGTACAAAAGGCGGTTGCACCAGTTGCTGCAACGCCACCTGCGAAAGCGCCCTCTAATGTTGCACCTGCTGCAACACCTGCCAACGCAGATGCGCCAAAAATGAAAGCGCAACCACCAGCGCAGACAACTGCAGCACCTAAACCAGATGAAAAACCCAAACCCAAAAGCGCTATTAAACATAAACAGCGCGTATTAGGCATCAAACCGGCAAGCAGTAAATCACGCAAAGAAACACCCGAGCGCTCTTCGCATAAAAAATTAACGCCAAGGGAAGAGCAACCCTTACATAAAACGCATAAAATCACGCCAAAAAAAGCCTCTCCGCTATGTCGAAAATAATGACAACGAAGAAAGAGAAATCACAATATAAAATCGCTGAGTTCTAACGAATCAACACCGGTGAGTACAATCGAAAATTCGGGTTGAATATCAGCGTCATTACTACCGTAAAGAATATGTTTTTGTGAATCAAAACGCAATTTCCCTATTGCCTCGCCTTTGACAAATGGCACATCATTTCCTATAAACGTCAATTTTTGCGTCCCCGCTGTCTTTATATCGGCATCAATGCGTGATACATCTAGTTTGTCTTTATCGTGTGTGAAATCGACAATCGTATCTTTATTGATTTCTTTTTCATTATTAAATAAAAAGACATCATTTCCTAAGCCACCGGTTAACGTATCATTGCCAAGACCCCCAATTAACGTGTCATCACCACTTAATCCCGTTATTTTTTCTGATTTTGATGTACCAGTAATGTAATCATTGCCAATAGATGTTTTTGTGCTGGTGGTGACAACCTGTGACATTTTTTGACTTGACTTGCTTTCTGAGTAGCCAAATCCATCTACATAAGCCACTGTAACGCTGATTTGCGTACCTAAGTCATCTTTTGTGAGCGTATAATTTACCTGTGTGGCATTTTTAATGGCATTTTCAATGATAACGTCACCTCGGTACCATTGATACGTCATTTCACCTAAACCATCTAAATCAATTAACTGTGGCGTAGCGCTTAACGTGCGCCCTAAATTGGGAATACCGGTAATATACACCTTCCCTGTTGGGTCGTCGTTGACATTGTCAACAGAAACGCCCGCCGTGGTGACTTTTTCTTTTTGCCCTTGCAAGTCAATATAGCTCACCATCACGCTGATAATTTTATTGACATCTTTTT
>JBDLQG010000200.1:0-3422 GCA_039800705.1 Pseudomonadota bacterium | reverse complement strand
ACAATATCTCGATTTTGAAACTCAATACAGGCGATTTAAATCCTGGACGTCCGTCACTTGGCGCATGGATTAAATATGCGTTGGGGTCAGCTAATCCGGATTTACCTGCTTATGTGGTGTTATATAACGATAAAAAAGAGCCGACGGGCGGCTCAATCAACTGGAGTTCAGGTTTTTTGCCTGCGGTTTATCAAGGCACGGCTTTTCGCCAAGGCGAATCCCCCATTTTATATTTGGAACGTCCTGATTTGACGTCCGCCTCCGAGCAACGCGGCACATTGGATTTACTCAAACGTTTAAATCAAATTCAAGATGCTCGTTATCCCGGTGATACGGAATTAGAAGCTCGTTTGCAGGCTTATGAGCTTGCAGACAGAATGCAGCGCACCGCCCCTGAAGCAGTCGATTTGAAGCAAGAATCCGATGCAACAAAAGCGCTTTATGGCATCAATGATGAAGGCAGCAAAAGTTACGGTGAAGTTTTATTGCGTGCGCGTCGCTTGGTTGAGCGGGGTGTCCGCTTTATTCAAGTTGTATCAGGTCCTCAAGAAGTGGCGGGTGATAGTCGTAACTGGGATGCGCATACACATCTTGAAGAAAATCATAAAAAACACGCTTACGCTGTGGATAAACCGATTGCAGGATTACTTACTGATTTGAAACAGCGTGGTTTGCTCGATAGCACGTTAGTGGTGTGGACATCTGAATTTGGTCGTACTTCTTATGGACAAAGCGGTAATGGACGCGACCATAATCCGTGGGGTTATACCCAATGGATGGCAGGTGGTGGTGTTAAAGCGGGTTATACCCATGGCGCTACCGATGAAATTGGGTTGCAAGTCGCTGATAAAAGTTTAGCCGTAGATACATACGATATTCACGCCACCATTTTACAGTTAATGGGGCTTGATCATTTGAAGACAACCTTCTTCCACAATGGGCGTTCTGAGCGTCCAACTGTGGTTTATGGCAAAGTCATTAAGGAGCTCATCGCCTAATCGATGAGAGGTGGCGCGGGTATTTTTGAATGCTCGCGTCACTTTTTTATTCTTGCATAGTAAAGAGATGCGAGAAAGTTCAAGGAATAACGAATATGTTTAAAAAAACACAACTTATCAGTCTTGTTTTTGTATTACTCAATCAAGTAGCTGACGCGGAAAGTGAATTTGATTTTGCTGACATGATGAACGACGTCGAAACACAAATTCAAAATGTGCAAAATTTAATTGCCGCTAAAGACGCTACCAACGCGTTAGTTGATGCAAAAAAGCTACAAGATGAATTCAAATTAGTGGAAGGCTTTTTCATTAAACGCGGAAATAGTAATGATGCAGTTGATAATGCCAAGCTTTATCAAGAAAAAGCCATCTCGATTCAAAACTCGCTTAACACGAGTGATTTTGAGAAAGCGGCTGTCGCTGCAAATGATTTTTCAACGCAATGCCGTGGCGCTTGCCATGATAAATACAAACCCCTTTAACTTCTTAATTTTAAAAAATAATATGAAATCATTTTTAATAAAAACAATGGTATTGAGTGCATTGTCATTGCCTGTTATTGCTGCGTTGCCGGAAGGTCATCCTGCGCCCGATATTCAAACGCAAGCTTCTTTAGCGGGCAAAGCGTTTGAGTATTCGCTTAAAGATGCACTCAAAAAAGGGCCTGTCGTGGTGTATTTCTATCCTTCAGCGTACACCGGTGGTTGCAATATTCAAGCACACAGCTTTGCGGTAAATTACGATAAATTCACCGCTGCTGGCGCAAGCGTGGTGGGGGTGTCGCTTGATAGTATTGAGCGTTTGAATGATTTTTCAGCGGATCCAAATTATTGCGCGGGTAAATTCCCTGTCGCCTCTGACGTCCAAGGCAACATTTCAAAAGCCTATGATTTAACTGTTCGAGATGCCGCAGCGGGAAAACTCGATAGTCGTGGCGTTGAAATCAATCACGGTTTTGCAGAACGTACCACGTTTGTAATTACACCTAACGGCAATATCACCGCCACTATTGGTGGTTTAAAACCCGAGGAAAATGTTGCCAAAGCGTTGGAAACGGTGCAAAAAATAGCCGGTAAGCCTTAAAGTTAAAATGCATCGTTATTTATACGGTTATACGTTTTATTTCTTCACGTTATCTTTTTCAATTTCCCATGCGTTCGCTCAAACTGATGAGCGAATCGCGCTGGGAGATTTAGCACTTGGGAAATCACAATCTCAAGCCAATCGTTGTCAAGAATGCCACGGTAGCGATGGATTGAGTGATAGCGAAACAATTCCCCATCACGCGGGGCAATATGCGCTGTATTTGGCGAAGCAGTTACTGGATTTTCAATCAGGCGCCCGCAAACACGAAGTCATGACCGTCATGGCCGAAGATTTACTCCCTGCTGAAATAGCGAACATCGGTAGTTATTTTGCTAGTCAAAAAACGATGCAAGGGGAAGGCGGAAGTCAACGCTCAGTAGGTCGTGATTTATTTCTCAATGGCGATGCCAATCGACAAATTCCCGCGTGCCTAAGTTGTCATGGTGAAAACGGGAAAGGGCGTATTGCGGACAATATTGTCTATCCCGTTATTGGTGGACAACGCAAAATTTACCTCCGTACACAGCTTATTAACTGGAAATTAGGTGAGCGCAAAAACAGCCCCGCTGGCGTGATGAATACCATTGCCGCCGCGTTAAGTGATGACGAAATAGAAGCGTTGGCAAATTATTTATCAACGCTGTAATTCTTTTTTTGTTTGAGAGAAAAAACAATGAAATTTTTAAATTGGCTTTTATATGAAGTACATCGTTGGCTAGGTATTGGTTTAGCGCTGTTTATGTTTGTCTGGTTTGTGAGTGGTATTGTCATTATGTATTCCACGCCTATGACGCAAAATCGCAGCGAGCAACTCGCTCATGCGCAAACACTTGCGCCACAATCAGGCTGGTTAAGTCTTGGAGAGGCGTGGGAGCGAAGTTCAGCGCAGCGCTTAGCGCTCAAATTCACCGCTAAAGCTGAGCCGAATGTGAATGATAAAGCAGGGGTAATTTCGATTGTTGATGCGAAATTAGTGCGAATTGCAGATGCTCCTGTCTGGCTTGTTGAAGATACGCGCGGTCAACGTGTTGCACTTTCAGCCATTGACGGCAGTGTTCTTGAAACTACTTCAGATAACGCCTTAACAATTGCGAAAAATTGGAGCGAGGCGAAGGGTATTGAAAACGCCAATGTGCATTTTATAGATACTGTTGAAAATCCCATTATGTTGCGCAATCAAGAGGCTGTGAAACCTTTTCATCATATTGCTATCGGTGACGAGGGGCTTGAAGTATTGATTTCAGCGCGAACGGGTGAATTGCTGCACGTTTCTACACCGATTGCACGCGCATTATATTGGACGGGAAATTGGGTGCATTTGTTTAAACCGTTAGATGC
>JBDLQG010000199.1:0-3432 GCA_039800705.1 Pseudomonadota bacterium | reverse complement strand
AGCGGCCATGAGCAATGACGAAAAAAATGATTTTCATTATATGGCGCGAGCGTTAATTTTGGCGGAACGTGGGCGTTATACCACTGATCCCAATCCGCGTGTGGGGTGCGTACTTGTCAAAAACGGCAAAATCATTGGTGAAGGTTGGCATGAGCGAGCAGGGCAGGCGCATGCGGAAGTTTACGCACTCAATCATGCGACGCAGTCTGTTGAGGGTGCAACCGCTTATGTCACACTTGAGCCGTGTAGCCATCATGGACGCACGCCACCGTGTTGTGATGCGTTAATTGCTGCGGGGATTTCACGTTTAGTGGTTGCCATGCGCGACCCTAATCCGCTTGTCGCTGGGCAAGGCTTGGCTCGCTGCAAAGAGGCCGGCATGGAAGTGATTTGTGATGTACTCAAAGAACAAGCGCAAGCACTCAATGAAGGTTTTATTTCACGCATGACACGCAAACGGCCTTTTGTGCGCAGTAAAATTGCGATGAGCTTAGATGGCCGCACGGCGCTTGCGAATGGCGAAAGTCAATGGATTACCTCAACACCTGCACGTGAAGATGTACACGGTTTTCGTGCGCAAAGCAGTGCTATTTTAACTGCAATAGGTACCGTACTCGTTGATAATCCCATGCTCAATGCCCGAGTTGACTTCCCCTTAGTGCAGCCTATTCGCGTTGTACTGGATTCCCAATTAAAGCTCATGCCAAACGCGAAAATGCGCGACATTGACGGGCAAATTTGGGTGCTCACTTGCAGCGACAATACCGCTAAGAAAGCGACACTTGAGAGAGCAGGTTTTGAGGTTTATGTTTTGCCTAATTATAAAGGGCGCGTCGATTTACACGCGGTGATGGCTTTTCTAGCTCAACAAGAAATAAATAATATATTTGTTGAAGCTGGCGCGAGTTTGAATGGCGCGTTGCTTGAAGCTAATTTAGTCGATGAATGGCTGATTTATATGGCGCCTTGTGTTTTGGGTGATAAAGGGCGTGGGATATTTGTGTTGCCTGAATTAACCTCGATGCAAAATAAATCGCATTTTCATTGGCAAAATGTTCGGCATGTTGGACACGATTTACGTTTAACGCTGTCGAGAAAAAACAACGTGGTAGCATAATGCTAACGCTCAATTTTTGCGTTGCCGGTGCGGATGATGCGCACTCTATTGTTGAGTTGGTCAACGCGGCTTATCGTGGTGAAACGAGCCGAGAAGGATGGACAACAGAGGCCGATTTACTCGATGGTCGTCGCACAGAATTAGACGAAATTTCGCGTTTACTTTACTCAAATAACGCAATTATTTTATGTTGCACAACACAAAATAAAATTATTGGTTCAATTTGTTTAACGTATAGCGATAGTCAAGTTGAAATGGGGATGTTTGCAGTGAATCCTCATTATCAAGGTCAAGGAATTGGTAAGCAATTATTACAGCATGCAGAATGCTACGCTGCGCAGAAATGGCTCATTGAGCGTTATGTGTTGGAAGTGATTCATTGTCGACACGAGTTGATTGCGTTCTATGAACGCAGAGGCTATAAGTTGACGTCAGAGAAACGGGAATTTCCTGTCAATCCAGCATTATGGACACCTAAAGTGACTGGATTGACATTGCTTATTTTGGAGAAGTCATTTTCCTATTATCAAATCACGAAAAATATTTATAAATCAAAGTAAAAGGCGTTGTTAACCGGATATATACTTAAATCGTCGATTCCAATTTTTGACGTAAATTTTCAGGCATAGTTAATGTGTCCAAATCCCATTTTTCGTGAATTAAAATATCCTGTAAACATTGCTCCATAATGTCATGCGCTCTTTGCGTAGCCTCAGCAATGATTTGATGGGTTTTCATACTGAGAAAAGAGTTTTCATCTTGCATACAACCATGTTCATATTGATATAAGTGCCGCAAATTTCCAATTTGTTCACTGACTTGACTTGGACAAGCACAGGCATAGATAAACCCTTGATGACGTATTTTATCAATTTGTTCATCGTTAAATTTCGTATTGAGTGTCATAAAAAAAGCACCTTAAAGTCTAATATACTGAATAGGGGAAAAAGAGTGAGAAAGTAGTTTTCACATCGGGAATAGAGGTGACTTGAATATAGCCTTTTGCGTTATGAATTAAGCCAGCAATAACAGACAATCCCAAGCCCGTCCCACTTCCTACTTCTTTGGTGGTAAAAAAGGGATCAAAAATACGCGGTAATAATTGCGCATCTATGCCATGACCATCATCACTAATATCAATTTTGATAAAATCACCTTGGAAGCTTACGCTACAGCAACTACAAACATACCTTAAATTGGTAAGTTCAAACGTGATGTCTACTTTGCCATTTTTACCGTTTAACGCATCACGCGAATTTCCCAACGTATTCCAAAAAATTTGCGCTAAGTCTGTCGCATCAATATTTTCGAGATATATCGACCTATTTAGCGTGTTCAAATGTATGATTGTTTGAATATTATTCGGTTCATTTTTGAACACATGGCTAAAATTTTCTCTCATAAAATCATGTAAATTAATTGAATGATGATGTTGCATTTCATCACGTCGACAATATGCAAGCATTTGCTCAACTAATAATTTTCCTTTGACGATAGCTTGGCTGATTTGCTGTGAATTAGACAAAAAATCGTCACTTAATTCCTTTGTCACGCCTAGACTAAGTGGAACTTGCTTCATATCTTGCGCGTTTAACTGATTTAAATCAGAGAAGCCTTGAATTCCCATGAGCAAATTATTAAATTCATGTGCTACGCCAGCCGTTAAGCAATTCACCGCCTCAAGCTTTTGTAATTCATAAAGTCTTTTTTGCGCAAGCAGGTGACTTTTTTGATGTATACGCATTTTGGCGGCATTCTTAATTCTATTAACAAACTCCATCCGCTCTAAGGGAAAAGAAATAAAATCAGAGACACTCAATTCTAATGCTTTGATTTTTAAATCAAGATCCCGTGTGCTTGCTACCATAATGATGGGAACATACTGACTATTGAACACATATTTAAATTGTTCTACAAAATGGAGTGCATCGCGTTTTGATAGGCTTACTAATATCACATCGACTTCATTTGACTCGCACCATTCCAAAGCTAATGCGGGGTCTTGAAAATAAATTGGAGAAACAAAATGGATTTTGCTGAACAATTTGTTCAATAATTCGACGTTCAGGTTATTTTCGATAACAAGTAATGTTTGCATGATTTATTTACCTAATAAAAAAACCGCTAATGCCACGCAATAGCGGTTTTATATGAATTGAACTTCGAAATTAAGGCAATTAAATACTTGACATTCGCTAAAATGACCACATAATTTTTTGGCTGGCTGGCTGGCTGGCTGGCTGGCTGGCTGGCTGGCTGGCTGGCTGGCTGGCTGGCTGGCTGGCTGGCTGGCTGGCTGGCTGGCGTAAACTGTG
>JBDLQG010000198.1:0-3435 GCA_039800705.1 Pseudomonadota bacterium | reverse complement strand
GCGATAACAGCACCCGCTTTTGGGGATTTACTTGAGCGAATATGCGCTAGAGCCTCTTTATCGTTTAATACCCGCTCGATTAATATTTCAAGTTTGCCGCCTGTTGATTTTGTGCCGAATAATCGGGCCGCAATCACTTTTGTATTATTAAAAACAAGTAAATCTTGTGGCGAAATTAAATCGATAAAATCCGTAAATTGCCCGTCTTGCAGAGCGCCTGTGTGTCGATTCATTATCAGCAATCGACTTGCTGTTCTTTGCGCAAGCGGGACTTGTGCAATTAGGTTTTCAGGGAGAAAGTAATTGAAATCGCTTTTTTTCATGATGTAAAAATAAAAAATCCCCTTTGACGGGGAATAATTAAGAAAGAGGGAATGTATTTATTGAATATTCAAACACGCGGGAAATTCACGTGGTGCTTTTATTGATACACGTTTATCACGACCGCTATCACCGGTAAGCAGCGTACAAGCAGATTGTTTAACGCCAAATTCACTTGCAATAAATTTCAGTAAATGTTGATTGGCTTTTCCATCAATAGGTGGGGCTTTAATGCGCAGTTTTAAACGTTCACCATGAAGCCCCACCCACTCATCTTTACTGGCTTTAGGTTGAACGTGCAAACTTAAAACAAGCACGCTCCCCGATTCCTGCCACTGATAACCTGTTGTCATTAACCAATCAAGCTCGCCAATTGATAAAGCGGTGGCAAAAGTAACATTTCAGCAAGTTGCAATCCCATTAAAGCCAAGATAACCGATAAATCCAGCCCCCCTAAATCTGGCAGCATTGAGCGAAAAATGCGCAACATAGGCTCTGTTAAACTGTAAAGCAGACGTGAAATATCATTATAGCCGCCTTGATCAAACCAACTTAATAACGCGCGTGCAAATACGGCATAAAAAAGCACGTGCAAAAGCAACGCCAGTAGCTGCGCAAAGACGGTCAAAATAAGACCGCCAACGCTAAACGCATTCAAGGATATAACGCCCTGCAAATACCCGATAGTGACATCAGAAAGCAACTGTAAAACAAACAGCAATACCAAAGACGCGGTATCAATATTACCAATGGCTGGAATAAATCGACGCAATATTTTTAAGGGCGGATGTGTAATCGTAATTAAAAATTTTGAAATGGGATTACGAAAATCGGCACGACACCATTGTAATAAAAACCGCAAAAATACAGCGATAATATAAAACGAAAAGACGCTGTCTAAAACAAACACCACTGGATTGGTAAAATAAGTCATTCCCATAATAGTCACACTTCTTGTTTTGAAAGTTCAACTGAGCGATCACGCGCAGCATGGAGTGCTTTTGACACGAGTTCTGTAAAACCACCTTCTTCGAAGGTTTCGATTGCTTTTTGCGTGGTGCCGTTAGGTGATGTGACACGCTGACGCAATGATTGTGGTGATTCTTGCGATTCGAGAGCCATTTTTGCTGCGCCTAGGGCTGTTTGTTGAACCAATAATTGCGCTGTTTCTGCATGAAGGCCTAATTCAATAGCCGTTTTTTCCATCGCTTCCATAAGGAGGAAATAATACGCAGGACCACTACCAGAAATCGCGGTGACCGCATCAAGCTCACTTTCCGTTTGTACCCACAGCGCAATACCTACTGCACGTAGAATATTTTCAGCCAAATCACGTTGCGGATCTGATACGTTCATATTGGCATGAAGACCGGTTGCACCAGTAAGCACTAATGCAGGCGTATTTGGCATGCAACGCACAATAGCGGCATTCTCGCCCAACCATGTACTTAAACTCGATTGTGACACGCCTGCTGCAATAGAAACCACTAATGGTCTACGCTCTTCAATAGTCTGTGCAAGATGCTGCGCAACATCTTTTAAAATCTGCGGCTTAACTGCTAACACGACTACATCAACTTCACGTGCAATTTCGTTGTTATCGCTCGACGTATATACACCAAATTGCTCAGATAAATACGCAAGCGTGTCGGGATTGGTATCTGAAACCCAAATTTGTTGTGGCGAATGACCACTGGTAATGAGTCCATTCAGCAAGCTTACTGCCATATTACCGCCACCAATAAAGCCAATTTTTTGTGTGTTCATAGTGCTTTTATCACCGCTTTAATCAAAATGTAATCAAGAATATCTATAATTTAAGAATAAGACGGCATTTTACGCGTCTAATTCAAACAATAAAATCTGTAAATCTGCTACGTTTGTCCCAGTTGCGCCCGTTAAGAGTAAATCCCCTGCTGCTTTAAGTGCACAATAGGAATTATTATCTTCAAGTAACTCCTCCGGACTTAACCGCATAGTGCGAATACGTAGAGGTGTCTTAGCATCAACGATTCCACCTGCAGCAGGACTTGTACCGTCAATTCCATCACTGCCGCCGCTAAGAAAAATCCATTTTCCATCCAATTTTTGTTCTTCTGCTGACATCGCAAAAGCCAGTGCCATTTCTTGATTACGTCCACCACGGCCACTACCACGCAAAGTTACGGTCGTTTCGCCACCGGTTAAAAACGCAATACGTTTTACAGACGAACTTCCTACATAATGAAGTATTTCAATTTTCAACCAATGCACCCACTGCTCTGCAATTTGACGTGCTTCACCACATAAAGGATGTTGATACAAAATGACTTGATATTTAAGTGATTGCGCAGCCTCTTGCATGGCGTTCACGCTCACCATATTACTCCCTATTAAGTAATTAGTGACGTCATCAAAAATAGGGTCATTTATCTTGGGCGTTTCCGCAATGACACCTTGCTCGCCCTTCGTTAAATGCAATTTAACTGACTCAGGGAGTAAATCCCAAATACCTTTAGTTTTTAAAACACGGATAGCATCTGTGAATATCGTGTTATCACCCACTGTTGTTCCGCTTGCAATCACACTTAAATCATCGTCTAGTACATCTGATAAAATTAAGGTGTAGCATGTTGCAGGATGAATAAATTTAACGAGTCCCCCACCCTTAATTTGCGATAAATGTTTGCGAACACAATTCATTTCATGAATCGTTGCGCCACAAGACAGTAACAGATTGGTGGTGATTATTTTTTCTTCAAGGGTGACACCTTCGACTGGATACGGAATTAACGCAGAACCACCGCCACTGATCAACACGAGTACTAATTCATCTTCTTTTGCCTGTTTCGCTAACGAAATAATGTGTTCTGCTGCGGCAAATCCCCGCTCATCTGGCAAAGGATGTGATGCGCCAATCACCTCAACATGGGGAACAGCACTGACATTCTCGTAATTGGTCACCGCAAATGCGTTTCCAAGCAAAGCGGCAGGAATAATTTCTTGCGCAGCGTTTGCCATAGCACACGCCGCTTTACCGAAGGCAATCACATGAACTTTGTGATAAGTTGAAAACGGTATAGGTGATGATTCAAAATGCCGTTTAACCGCTAAATACGGATTAGCCGCAGCAAT
>JBDLQG010000197.1:0-3438 GCA_039800705.1 Pseudomonadota bacterium | reverse complement strand
CTCAATGCAGGCGTGAGTGAGGATATGGTGCGTTTATCGATTGGTATTGAACATATCGACGATATTTTAGCGGATTTAGATCAAGCATTAGCGGCTTAATTTGCAGATTAAAAGTAGGCAAAATAACAATCCCGTAGTGGCTATCATTGGTGGGGGCCCTGCGGGATTGATGGCGGCGGACGTGTTAAGTCATGCAGGCGTGAAGGTGAATCTTTATGATTCAATGCCGTCAGTTGGGCGAAAGTTTTTAATGGCGGGGAAAAGTGGTTTAAATCTCACACACGCTGAAAATTGGAACCTATTTTTATCACGTTATGCCGCGCAAGAGAAAAATTTAACGCCTATCTTAAATGCTTTTACGGCGGATGATTTACGTACTTGGGCGTTGGGACTGGGTATTGATACGTTTGTTGGTTCTTCTGGAAAAGTCTTTCCTGTTAATATGAAAGCCGCGCCACTACTGCGAGCATGGCTGCATCGTTTGCGCGGGCAGGGAGTGAATTTTCATGTGCGACATCGCTGGATTGGCTGGGATATGCAAGATCATTTACTTTTTTCTCACCCCGAAGGCGAAAAAGTCATTGAGGCAGATGCCGTCATTTTTGCACTAGGCGGAGGAAGTTGGGCGCGTCTTGGTAGTACTGGTCAGTGGGTACATGAATTTCAAAAACGGGGCATTTCAGTTCAAACACTTAAGCCAGCGAATTGTGGTTTTGATATGCTTTTTTCACCGCTCTTTTTTGAGCGTTTTTCTGGGCAACCGCTCAAATCAATTCGCGCAATATTCAGTGATTCGCAAGGCTCAACATTTAACGAAATGGGCGAATTGGTCATTACCCAAACGGGCATTGAAGGGAGTTTAATTTATCAACTGTCGGCGCTTTTGCGGGAAGAAATATCGCGCAATGGCAATGCAGTGATGTATCTTGATTTGATGCCCAATCACACGTTTGAACACCTTTTGAGCAAACTAAATCAACCCCGTGGCAAACGCAGTCTTTCAACGCATTTCAAAAAACAACTGAACATGGATGGTGTCAAAGCTGGTTTACTTAGAGAAATACTTTCTAAAGAAGAGATGAATGATTTAGAAAAAATTGGTCACACACTCAAAGCCTTACCATTGACACTGATCACTCCACGTCCTATTGATGAAGCGATTAGTACAGCAGGCGGTGTCAATTTTGATGAGCTTAATGACGCTTTCATGCTGCGTCATGCGGAAGGCATTTTTTGCGCAGGCGAGATGCTTGATTGGGAAGCACCAACAGGCGGGTATTTACTAACAGCGTGTTTGGCAACAGGTCGCTGGGCGGGGTTGGGAGCATTGGCGTGGTTAACAAATAAAGGACAAAAATGAGCGATATTCACGTCAACACACCATGGCAAGAGCGAAAACAAGGTGCATCTACACGCGAACGTGAAGATTACGCGCGTGATCGAGCGCGAATTATTCACTCAGCCTTTTTTAGACGTTTGCAAGGCAAGACACAGGTGTTAGGTTTGGGGGAAAGTGATTTTTATCGCACGCGTTTAACGCATTCTCTTGAAGTGGCGCAAATTGCAGGCGGCATCGTGGAATATTTACATGAAAAATATCAACATACGGACTACGCAAGGTTTATTCCCTCGCAAAACCTAATTGAATCTATTGGACTTGCGCACGATATTGGTCACGCGCCTTTTGGTCATGGTGGAGAGGTGGCGTTAAATTATGTGATGCGCGATGATGGCGGCTTTGAAGGTAACGCTCAAACGATGCGTATTTGCACGCAACTTGGCGAATATTCCGATGACGATGGGTTGAATTTAACACGACGTACGTTGCTTGGGTTAATCAAATATCCAACGACTTATTCACAGGTGGTTAATCATGCTATTTATGATGAAAAAAAAGCACCGTTAAACATTGATTCGTTTAAACCACCTAAATGCAGTTTTTTTGATTGCGACAGTGCGTATTTTTCATGGATTATAGCGCCTTTTTGCAGTGAGGATATCAAACGCTTCACCGAATTTAATCACACCACTTCGCATTTCAAAACACAGTTTAAAAGCTTTGATACGTCGATTATGGAACTCGCAGATGATGTTGCTTATGGTGTACATGATTTAGAAGATGCAATCGCACTTCAATTAATAACACAAAAACAGTGGAAACATGAAGTGATTGATAAAATCAATCATTCTTTCCCGACCTATCAGCGCGGGGGCGTGGTTGCAAATATCAGTGACGATTTATTTTCGGGAAAAAATCGCATACGCAAAAAAGCGATTAGTTATTTGGTGACTTATTTTGTGAGTCAAATTGAGATGGTAAAACAGAGGGTATTCAAACATGAATTACTGGATTTGAAAGCGATGATGCCCGAGAATGTATGTGCGGAATTAACGGCTTTAAAGCATATTGTTGCAACAAATGTTATTGAAATTCCTGAAGTGCAAACACTAGTCTATAAAGGCCAACAAATGATTGTACGTTTGTTTGAGGCGATTGATAGTAATCCACAACGACTACTTGAAAAGAAGCATTATGACAAATATTTACGCCAAGACACACAAAGTGCAAAGCGGCGTATTATTTGCGATTATATCGCTGGTGATACTGATGAATATGCCACACGTCTTTATCATAAAATTTTTACCCCTTCAAATGGCTCTGTTTTTGATCGTTTGTAAACTGTAAACGTTGTTATTTGGAAAATATATCAATTAAATCTTGAACGCCATACTCAATGTTTAAATTCAATAAATTTTATATAAATCAATGTATTGAATATTTAATCAAATTGTGAAAAGTTCAAATTCACCTAATTGAAACTAAAACCGCAATTTCTTCACTGTCAAAATTTATTGAATTTCATTCAATTGGTCGATTTCTTAATTGTAGTCATGTTGCTGTTTATATTAACCATTCTAAGACGGAAAAGTGGTTGAAATGCACCGTTTAATTTTTTGTTATTTAGTCTTAACTGATTCATAAGATGGATTAAGTCATGTTTTTGCTTCAAATTGTATATAAAAAATTGAGTTGTGGACTTCAAAATCGATAATACAATAAATTAAATTTACCGTGATTTCTATGTAAATCATAGCTACAATGTAAACGATGAAATTAAATCATTCTATTGTAATCACGGATAAACTGCGTTTTAGTGTTTTTCATTATTATTAATATAATCAATGCTATAAACGAATTTAAATATCAATAATTAAGGGGATAGACTTGGGCACGTTTGTTTTATTTGTTATAGCTGTTTTATTTGTACTGTTAATTCCATTTGCTGTTTTGTAGTAACGAAAAGGTGTTCCTCTAGAAGTTGCCTGAGCTTCAAGAGCTGTAATTTCTAGGTTTTCATTGTATGGCTGTAACAATTGCCAATTACCTGCAGCATCTTTACATTCAACACGGTAAATATCAAGAATTTGATTTCCGTT
>JBDLQG010000196.1:0-3443 GCA_039800705.1 Pseudomonadota bacterium | reverse complement strand
TGAAGCCAACGAATGTAGTCATAGTAATATTTATGTGGCTAGAACAGGCGGAACTTTAAATGGAGCGAGTTATTATGCGATGACTGCTGGTTTAAATTGGAAACCCGTAACATGGTTGAACTTACGTCCAAACGTGCGTTATGACTGGGCAGACGGTTCACGTCCATTTGATAATAGTTCTGCACAAGATCAATTCTTATTCTCTACCGATTTTTCAGTTAATTTCTAAAATCATTTCTAAATTTCCAAGGGGGAAAAATGAAAGCACTTTCGCGCTGTCTAATCGCATTAACGTTACTGAGTGCATCGGCACTGAGTTATGCCGACGACGTTGCCGCGCCTATCGCCAATAAAGGCGATACAACGTGGGTGATGGTGTCAACAATTTTAGTTATCATGATGATTATCCCCGGATTGGCATTATTTTACGGCGGCATGGTTCGCGCTAAAAATATGCTTTCTATTTTAATGCAAGTATTTGTCATTTTTTGCATGATTGCGCTTCTCTGGGCAATTTACGGTTACAGCATTGCCTTTACAGAAGGTAACGCATTTTTTGGCGGATTTAGTAAAGTATTCTTAAAAGGAATCACACCTGATTCGTTAGCTGCAACATTTACAAAAGGCGTGTATATTCCCGAATTTGCCTATGTTGCCTTCCAGTTAACATTTGCCGCCATTACACCAGCCATTATCATTGGTTCATTTGCAGAGCGTATTAAATTTTCGGCAGTGCTTGCATTTACTTTCCTTTGGTTTACGTTCTCTTATTTACCGCTTGCACACATGGTGTGGTATTGGTCTGGTCCGGATGCTTATACTGATGCCAGTGCAGCAGAAGCAGCTAGTGCAACTGCGGGATTTTTATTTCAAAAAGGTGCATTAGATTTTGCGGGTGGCTCAGTTGTGCATATCAACTCAGGCATTGCTGGCTTAATTGGCGCTCTATTAATTGGAAAACGTATTGGCTATGGTCGTGAATCTCTAGCACCACACAGTGTCACATTGACAATGGTCGGTGCGTCTATTGCTTGGGTTGGCTGGTTTGGTTTTAACGTCGGCTCCAACTTAGAAGCAAATGGTTTGGCAGCATTAGTCTTACTCAACACATTACTTGCTGGCGCCGCTGCAACACTTTCTTGGATGGCTGCAGAATGGTTGATTCGTGGAAAACCCAGTATGCTTGGTGGTGCCTCGGGGGCTATAGCTGGTTTAGTTGTTATTACGCCGGCATGCGGCTGGTCTGGTGTCATGGGAGCCATTTTTCTAGGCTTAGTATCTGGTGGCGTCTGTTTTTGGGCTGTCACCATGCTAAAGAGCAAATTCAAATATGACGACTCACTTGATGCGTTTGGTATTCATGGTGTTGGTGGTATTTTAGGAGCACTTGGTACAGCCGTTGTTGCTAACCCTGCTCTGGGTGGTACAGGTGTTTGGGATTATGTATCAAATAGCGTAGGTGAATATAGTTTTGTAACACAATTTATCAGTCAATTTTGGGGAGCAGCGATTGCCGTTATCTGGTCAGCTATCGTCTCTTATCTTGCTTATAAAATAGTCGATATGTTCATTGGTTTACGTGTCAATGAAGAAGATGAACGTCAAGGTTTAGACGTTTCAGCACATGGTGAAACAGCTTATCATTCATAAAAATAAACACTTCGTGCAAGCGTGAAAATTCACTATTCAATTTTACCTTTTCACCTTGCACCCAACTTATTGTTTCACTATGATTAACAAGGAAAAGTTAAAAACCTTGTTTTTACCCTTAAATTTTTAATAGAGAAAACTTATGAAACTCATCACAGCAATTATTAAACCATTCAAAATGGACGATGTGCGCGAAGCCTTGTCTGAAATTGGGGTTGCAGGGGTTACCGCAACAGAAGTAAAAGGCTTTGGCCGTCAAAAAGGACACACGGAGTTATATCGTGGTGCTGAATACGTGGTTGATTTTTTGCCAAAAGTAAAATTAGAAATTGCCGTTGCTGACCATGTTGTCGATAAAGCGGTTGAAACGATTGTTAAAGCCGCAAACACAGGCAAAATTGGAGATGGAAAAATTTTTGTATCCAATTTAGAACAAGTGATTCGTATTAGAACAGGCGAAACAGGTGAAGAAGCAATTTAAAATGATGTCTACAAATCGGAATTTTATGGCGCTGCTTTTAGCAGCGTCTTTTTTTACACCTAAAATGGCATTTGCTAGCGAATTAAATCAAGCAAATACAGCATGGGTACTCACTTCAACAGCCTTGGTATTGTTTATGACAATTCCAGGGCTTTCTTTGTTTTACGGTGGTCTCGTTCGCAGTAAAAACGTTCTGTCCGTCCTAATGCAATGTTTTGCCATTACTTGTGTTGTTTCTATTCTATGGCTTGCGGGTGGTTATAGCCTTATTTTTTCTGATGGGGGAATCTGGCAAGACTGGATTGGTGGCACTGAAAAAGCCTTTTTACCTCATATTAATACAACGGATTTAATTGGCGATGTTCCCGAAACAGTGTATTTCATGTTTCAAATGACGTTTGCCATTATCTCGCCAGCGCTTATTGTGGGTGGCTTTGCTGAACGTATGAAATTTTCGGCTATGCTTTGGTTTAGTTCGCTTTGGTTGATTTTTGTCTATTTACCTATCTGTCACTGGATTTGGGGTGGTGGATGGCTCGCTAAAATGGGCGTGATGGACTTTGCAGGCGGTATTGTTATCCACGTCAATGCAGGTGTGGCTGCATTAGTATCGGCACTTGTTTTAGGAAAACGTAAAGGTTTCCCCCATGTTGCTATGCCACCACACAATATGACCATGGTAGTGACTGGTGCAGGTATGCTTTGGGTAGGTTGGTTTGGCTTTAATGGTGGCAGTGCACTAACATCAGATGGTCATGCGGGCATGGCAATTCTCGTGACGCATATTGGCGCTGCTACTGGCGCACTAACTTGGATGATTATCGAATGGTATCGTTTTGGTAAACCCAGTATGCTCGGTATTGTAACGGGAATGGTAGCAGGATTAGGCACTATTACACCTGCATCCGGTTTTGTTGGGCCTTTAGGCGGATTTGTCATTGGCTTAGTAGCAGGTGTGGTGTGTTTTTATGCAACGCAGATTGTTAAACGTAAATTTAAAATAGACGACTCGTTAGATGTTTTTCCTGTTCATGGTGTAGGTGGCGTTATCGGCTCTCTTTTAACCGCTGTATTTGCCGCCACTGAATTTGGTGGCTTGGGTCTATCGCAAGGCGTCAGTATTAGTCATCAAATGGGCGTACAAGCACTGGCAATTACAACTACTGCAATTTGGAGTGGGGCCTTAAGTTACGGCATTTTAAAACTCATTGATGCACTTATTGGTCTACGCGTCACGAGCGATGAAGAAGTCCAAGGTTTAGATATTGTTTTACACGAAGAAACCGGTTATCACAGCTTATAAATTCAGACT
>JBDLQG010000195.1:0-5884 GCA_039800705.1 Pseudomonadota bacterium | reverse complement strand
GCACGTCAACGGAAGGACGTTGCGTTGCTAAAATTAAATGAATACCCGCAGCACGTGCTTTTTGTGCAAGACGTGCGATTAATTCCTCTACTTTCTTACCAACGATCATCATCATATCAGCAAGTTCGTCAATCACAATGACAATACTTGGCAAAGTAGACAGTGTTGGAAAATCTTCCCCATCTTCAAGCGGATTAATCAGCTGAAACATCGGATCTCGAATGGTTTCACCGCGACTCGCCGCGTCTTCAATCACTTGGTTAAAGCCGGCTAAATTTCGCACACCCATTTTTGACATCAATTTATAGCGACGCTCCATCTCACCAACTGCCCAGCGCAGCGCATTACTCGCTTCTTTCATATCAGTGACCACAGGCGTGAGCAAATGCGGAATTCCCTCATAAACCGACAATTCTAACATTTTTGGGTCAATCATAATCAAGCGAACTTGCTCTGGACTCGCTTTATAAAGCAAACTTAAAATCATGGTGTTGATTGCAACAGACTTTCCTGAACCCGTTGTACCCGCGACAAGTGCATGTGGCATTTTGCCTAAATCAGCCACCATGGGAACACCAGCAATATCTTTACCCAACGCTAACGTAAGATAGGATTTTGCATAGTCAAATGGCGTTGATTTTAACAATTCGCGCAGCGTCACCATTTCGCGCTCTTGATTGGGAATCTCAAGGCCAATCACCGATTTACCTGGAATGATTTCCACAATACGCACACTAGTAACAGACAATGCGCGTGCTAAATCTTTGGATAATCCGCTAATACGACTTACTTTCACACCAGCAGCTGGTTGTACCTCAAAGCGTGTAATGACAGGCCCAGGGTGGAATCCCACTACGGTTACAATCACATTAAAATCATTTAAAATATCTTCCACTAAACGTGACATTTCCTCTAAATCCGATTCGGAATAGCCAATCACATGCGTATCACGCTCGTCGAGTAAGTCTAGTGTTGGTAATTTATTGCGTTTTGGATAATGTGGCGCTTTAACTTTTTTAGCTGTCGCCGCTTTTAATGCCTTTTTTTCAGCCACTTTATCGATGACTTCCGCTTTCGCTATTTTTACTTTTTCAATGAAACTGCTGAATTTTTTATTGATTGATTCGTCTGCATCGTCTTCATCAGCATCTATATCTTCTGAATCTTCTGACTCTTTATGCTTTGATTTTTTAGCGGGCTTAGCCTTAGCCTTGGTGGCAGTTTCTTCAAATACATCATCTTCAAGCTCCTCAAAAAACTCATCGAAATTTGAAAGTTCGTCATCCTCCGGCTCAGCATATTTAGGGATAGCAACTGGGTTTATTTTAGAAAAGCCCCGTTTACGAGGTTTTTTTTCTTTTTTCTTTTCATCAACGATAACTTCTTCATCAACAACCACTACATCTTCCGATTCAAGTGTACTACGATGTTGCTGAAGTGTTTTTGAAACATTTTGATAAAACGCACGACTAAAGTTAAAGCTGTGCTTTCCCACAAAATCGAGCACACTGACTACGGAAATTTCCGTAAATAAACGCAAGCTTGCAAAAAGAATAACAAGCAGCAGTAACGTAGCCCCTGTACTACCAAAAGCAACGGCCAAAAATGCGCCAAACTCTTGCCCTAAAATGCCGCCAGCACTATGAGGAAGTTCAATATTGAGGTGCAGAAAATAAAAACTAAATAGTGCGTCTGCTGAGGTAATACTCACAACAGCACCAAACCACTGAATTGCCATCAACCAGCGCGACTGTTCACTACGTTGCTGAGTATAGGTTAAATAGCCCTGCCAAATCAGTACAAACGGAAAAATGTACGCGCAAAGACCAAAAAAACTGAGCATAAAATCAGCGAGCCAAGCACCAAAAACACCGCCTGCATTAGTAATCGTTTGCACTGATCCGCTATGCGTCCAGCCTGCATCGTCATTTCTGAATGTAATGAGCGAAATAAGAAAAAACAATGCTCCAGCAATGACACTCAACAGTGCAATTTCGCGCAAACCTCGAAACGTCTTATCTTCCATCACTGCAGACATAATTAAAATACTCGCTTATTAAAAATAGTAAATAAAACATGATTATAGAACAATAATAACATTATTTACATTAAATTTATTTTGCTGTAAAACGCTTATGCGCTGCATATAAACGCATTTTCATTAAAACGTTAGCTGTATATTGTGACAAAATTCTTACCGCTTATTCAATTAATTAACGCTGTCAGTTTAAGATGCTGCGTAATAATGTCATCTACAACAGACGAATCGGCAAGCGTTGAAATATCCCCTAACGAATCCATTTCATCAGCAGCCACTTTACGCAAAATACGGCGCATAATTTTCCCCGAACGCGTTTTAGGTAAGTGAGGTGCCCACTGAATGATATCAATGGTAGCAATGACGCCAATTTCTGCACGAACAGCGTAAATGCCCTGCCCTTTTATGGTGTGCGGAAAACCTACCACGGCAGATTCAGCGACATTTTCATGCAAATCTAGCGCACTCTCGATTTCGGCCGTCCCCATTCGATGCCCTGACACGTTTAACACATCATCAACGCGCCCCGTAATCCAATAATCGCCATCCTTGTCACGTCGAGCACCATCACCCGTAAAATAATAATTCGGATAAAGTGTGTAGTATGTTTCGATAAATCGTGAATGATTACCGTAAATTGATCGCGCAAAACCGGGAATAGGAAAGCGAATCGCTAAAACACCTTCTGCAATTCCCTGCAATTCCTTGCCTTCATTATCTAAAATAACAGGCTGAACGCCAAAAAAAGGACGTGTTGCCGAGCCCGGTTTTAGTGCTGTCGCACCGATGAGTGGTGTAATTAAAATCCCGCCCGTTTCAGTTTGCCACCATGTATCAACGATGGGACATTGCTCTTCACCAACGACATGATAATACCATTCCCATGCCTCCGAGTTGATTGGCTCACCAACACTACCTAAAACGCGTAAACTTTTTCGTGATGTTTGTTTTACAAAATGGTCGCCTTGTGCCATGAGAGCGCGAATAGCCGTTGGCGCTGTATAAAAAATAGTCACTTGATGTTTGTCAATTATACGCCAAAATCGATCAGCATTAGGGTATGTAGGTACCCCTTCAAATAAAAGCGTTGTCGCACCATTACAGAGTGGCCCATAAATGACATAAGAGTGCCCTGTAATCCAACCCACGTCCGCACTACACCAGTAAACATCGCCGTCATGGTAATCAAAAATATATTTATGCGTCATCGCAGCATAAAGCAAATAACCACCCGTCGTATGTAGCACGCCTTTTGGTTTTCCTGTTGAGCCCGATGTGTAAAGAATAAACAAAGGATCTTCTGCATCCATCCACGCTGGTTCACAGAGTATCGAGGCGTTCTGCATCGCTTCATGAAACCACACATCACGCCCGCTTTCCCAATCCACGGCATTTGCGGTATTTCGAATAACAAAAACCGTTTCAACGTTTGGACAGTTTATCAATGCTTTATCTACCGTTGCTTTCATCGGCACAATTCGACCACCGCGAACGCCCTCATCTGCACAAATAACGAAGTGACAATCACAATCCAAAATACGCTCTTTAAGTGATTCAGCTGAAAATCCACCAAAAACGATAGAGTGAATAGCACCAACACGTGTACAAGCAAGCATAGCCACAGCAACTTCAATAATCATCGGCATATAAATACACACCCGATCGCCTTTTTGAACGCCATGCTTTTTGAGCACATTAGCAAATTGACATACCTGCTCATGGAGTTGCTTATACGTTAATGTTTTATCTTGCTCAGGATTATCGCCTTCCCAAATAATGGCCGTCTGATTTGCTCTTGTGTCCAAATGGCGATCAAGACAATTAAAACTGACATTGAGTTTACCGCCTTCAAACCATCTAATGTGTGCACTTGTAAAATCATGCGTCAACACCGTATGCCAAGGCTGCTGCCAATCTAAAAACTCATTTGCTTGATCCGCCCAAAATTGCGTCGGATTTTCAATCGAATGCGCATAAAGTCGAGCATAGCTATCCGCATTAATATGCGCATAACTCGCTACATGTGATGGAACATCATACGTTTTTGGATCTGACATAAAAGAACCTATCGATTAAAAAGTGCGCGGTAAAAACGATCGAAAAAATTGTGCGCCAACAACGCGAGTAAAATTAACGTTGTGCCAATAATGATTGACAACGTCATAGGTTCATCATTCACGCGATGGCCAAGCCACAGTGCAATAACGGGACTAAGTAACGTCACTAGCGATACTTGCGTTGCTGAGCGTTGCGACAACAAATAGTAGTAAAGCATGAATCCAATAGGCGTTGCAATGACACCCAAATACAGTACAGCAAGAAAACTCACGAGTGTAAATTGCAAAGGAATATGTCCATCAACCACTCCCCACGTTACAAAATAGCAAGGTAATGCAAACAAAAGTCCTCCCGCCACTTGCGTCAATGCGGGTAAAGTAGAATGGAGTCGCTTAATTGCAATGGCACTTAACGCTTGAAGTGAAATTGAAATTAATACGCCAATAATACCAAGCAGTGCTTGTGAACTAAGCTTTTCTGCCGAGCCAAACATAATACCAAGTCCCATCACGCCAAAAAGATAAGACAGCCATTTACCTGTTGTTAAACTACGCTCATTTAACCAAATCGCTGCAAATAATGCAGTCACTAAAGGTGTTAAACCACTGATAACCGAAATCCATCCAGACGGAATAAATTGCGCCGCCCAATAAACAACGGACATCGCGCCATAAATTTGCAACGCAACAGCGGCATAGGTAAAAATCGCCGTACGCGAAAAAATCAGGCGTTTTCTCACTAAAACACAAATAAAAACCATACAGATAAAGCCAATAGCCATGCGTGACGTCGCACTCCAAATAACGCCAAATCCTTCAACACTTAACTTTATGGCTAAAGGTGTTGTTGCCCACAATAAAATCATCGAAATATAGGCGAGAAACACCCTCATACGATAACTATTTTCACTGTGGACAACAAAGTAAAATTAACCTGCGCGGCCAATACGCGTTGCTTCAGGAACCTCGATTAAGCCACCGGTTGTGACATCATAGATATATCCATAAACAGGAATGTTAGAAGGCACAAGCGGATGATGGCGAATACGCTCAACATCTTCGACAACACTTTGTGCTAAATCGCTAATGGTAAGCCACGAAATGTGTTTCGCTTCATGTGAACCTCCACCTTCACAGCAATCATGCCAGCCATTTTCGTCTACTGACGCTGTTTTTAAGCTGCTCGCTAACAAATCACGCATAATCTCATCAGTAAATGTTTCCATGCCGCAATTCGTGTGATGAATAACAAACCACTCTTTTGTGCCAAGCAATTTGTATGAAATTACTAGTGAACGAATCGCATCGTCACTTGCACGACCACCCGCATTACGAATAACATGCGCATCGCCTTCGCTTAATCCTGCATATTTGGCAGGATCCAAACGCGCATCCATACACGTTAAAATGGCAAATTGACGCGCGGGCGGCATCGCTAAATCACCTTTCGTAAAATTGGCAAGATATTCACGATTGGCAAGCATGACTTCATTAACTATTTTTGACATGAAAAAACCCCATTATTATTAATTATTATTGTTAAAATATTCGCTCTTAGGTGTTTTGTTTATCACACGCATAAAGCGGTGATAGTGTAACAGGTGTCAGAAAGCTTTTTAAACTCAATTACGTAAATTACCCATGTACACAAACCTATTTTAACGATACGCTAATAGACTATCTTCGTTAAATTCTGCGAGCCGTGTGGTAGCATTCGCCTTTTTAGCGAAATAAAAAATTCCTTAAATCTAAAATATAAAAATGACAAAAAAAATAACATTCCATATTC
>JBDLQG010000194.1:0-3487 GCA_039800705.1 Pseudomonadota bacterium | reverse complement strand
TTATGTATCAGGTGCTGGCGCTTATACATCAGGTCCATTATCGTTTATGGATATTTACGATAAGATGTGTTTTACCGTATCGTCGGCCGGTGGTCGTCGTGGTGCACAAATGGCTACATTTGATATTGGCCATCCCGATGTGATTGATTTCATTCGCGCAAAACGCGAAGATGGACGTCTTCGTCAGTTCAATTTATCGCTGCTGATTACGTCTGAATTCATGGATGCCGTCAAAAACGATCAATTATGGGCCTTCTCGTTTCCTGTGACACAAAAAGAAATTGATCGCGAAAAATTTGATGTCAATAATCCTGAACAAATTATATGGCGTGATTTACCGAATAAGTCGGATTATGCAAGTAACGAAGCGGGACTGTGTGCTTGTCATGTTACCAAAACGATGCCCGCTCGTCGCTTATGGGACATTATCATGAGCTCGACGTATGATTATGCCGAACCCGGTTTTATTTTGATTGATAAAGTCAACGAAATGAATAACAACTGGTTTTGTGAAAGTATTCGTGCCACAAACCCTTGCGGTGAACAACCCCTACCCGCTTACGGCAGCTGCTTACTGGGTTCGATTAATTTAACAGGCTTTGTTAGCCATCCTTTTACAGACAAAGCGACGTTTGATTGGCCGCGTTATCGTAAAACTATTCAAATTTTTACCCGTATGCTTGATAACGTTGTTGAAATCAATGGCCTCCCCCTCCCCGAACAGCGCGATGAAATTACCAATAAACGTCGTCACGGTATGGGATATTTAGGATTAGGTTCTACCGTTACCATGATGGGTATGAAGTATGGCGATCAAGAATCTGTTGAATTCACTGAAAAAGTCACGCAAGTATTGGCTGTTGAAGGCTGGAAAGCCGGTTTAGATTTAGCACAAGAAAAAGGTGCTGCGCCCATTTTACAAAAAATATATAAAGTAACGGGGGAAATGCTGCATAAACGCCCCGAAATGCGCAACGATGGCTATAAAATTGGTGACGATATTCGCGGCAGCGTGCTTCATGCAAAATACAGCCGTTATATGCAGCAGTTAGCACAAGTTGAGCCTGAATTGGTCGCAAAATTAGCTGAAATAGGTGCAAGATTCACGCATCACAGCTCAATTGCTCCAACAGGCACGATTTCGCTATCCCTCGCAAACAACGCAAGCAATGGTATTGAACCTAGTTTTGCGCATCATTATTCGCGTAACGTGATTCGTGCCGGCAAAAAATCAAAAGAAAAAGTCGATGTTTTCTCTTATGAATTATTAGCTTACCGCGAACTCATCAACCCAGACGCGATGCCCTATATTGAGAATCAACCACTGCCAGACTATTTTATTTCAGCGGATACGGTCACACCAAAACAACACGTTGATATACAAGCTGCTGCACAAAAATGGATTGACTCCTCAATTTCAAAAACCGCTAATGTCCCAACAGATTATCCGTATGAAGATTTTAAATCTATTTACGAATATGCTTACGACAAAGGTTTAAAAGGTTGCACCACGTTTAGATTCAATCCTGAGGTTTTCCAAGGCGTTCTCGTTAAAGAATCCGATTTAGAAAATACCACTTATCAATTTACACTCGATGACGGTACAAACGTTGAATTCAAAGGAAATGACGAAATCGAATATGATGGTGAAATTCACAGTGCAGCCAATTTATTTGATGCACTAAAAGAAGGTTATTACGGAAAATTGTAAGTTTTATGAAAATAAAAATCCAAAACGGACGCCTTATTGATAACGCAAATCAATTGGATATGACTGGGGATATTTATATTGCTGAAGGTCATATTATCGCCATCCATGAACCTCCAGCCAATGTTGAGGTAGATCACGTTATTGATGCAACAGGAAAAGTGGTCTGTGCAGGTTTTGTGGATTTGAGTGTACGTTTAGCTAATATCGCAAAAGAATCTGATGTTGCTGCCTGTTCAGGTGTAACCACATTTTGCGTTCAACCTGATATTTCGCCTATTATTGATACGCCCGAAGTCGTCCAACATTTAGATGAATTAGCAATACAGGCCGGTTATTCCTCATGTCGTTTCATTGGGGCATTAACGCAAAATCTCGATGGTAGCGAATTAAGTTCGATGCTGTCACTCAAAAAAGCAGGCTGCATCGCTGTCAGTAATGGGCAATTTCCAGTCAAAAATTTATTGATTTTGCGCCGCGCAATGGAATATGCCGCAAGCCATGATTTATTATTTATGTATCGCCCAAATGAATTTAGTTTAAGCAATGGGGGATGTGCCCATGAAGGTGAAATGGCAACGCGTTATGGTTTGCCGAGTATTCCCGATTCAGCAGAAACGATTGCACTAGAGCAATGTTTAGAATTGGTACAACTGACCGGCTGCCGTGTACATTTTGGACAATTAAGTTCTCGGCGAGCAGTGATTAAACTTCAACAAGCCAGAAAATATGGGTTAAATGTCACAGCGGATGTCGCTATGCACCAGTTGCATTTAACACAAGATGATGTTGTGCCTTTTGATAGTCATTATCATGTTTTGCCACCACTGCGCGATAGGCAGGATTTAGAGTATCTTCGTCGTGGCCTCATTAGCGGCACAATTGACAGTATCTGCTCTGATCATCAACCTCGTAACATAGATGCAAAATTAGCGGCATTTCCTGAAACAAAAGCTGGCATGTCTACCTTAGAAACACTACTACCGTTATTATTGCGATTGGTGAATCAGAAAATGATCGATTTGCCACGTGCGTTATCGTTACTTAATGAAAAACCCGCTGCTATTTTAGGATTAAAAACTGGAAAGCTTGAAGTTGGATTACCAGCCGATATTTGCATTTTTGATCCTAACGCAACTTGGCTGGCGAATGCGGACAATTGGCGAAGTGAAGGTATCAACACGCCTTTTTGGGGCGAAACACTCACAGGGCGCGTCACACACACCCTGAAAGCAGGTAAAATCATTTTTAATCTAGCGAACGCTTAATATACATGACGTCCCAAACACCGTGACCAAGGCGTATGCCGCGTTGTTCAAATTTTGTGAGTGGACGATAATCTGGACGCTCACAATAATCGTTTGTTGGACTGAGATTCTGAAATTGTGGCGCACGATTTAAAATATCAATCATCCACTGCGCATAATTCTCCCAATCGGTTGCCGCATGAAAATACCCTTCTGGCGCGAGTTTCTGTGCTAATAATTCCACAAAACTATCACGAACAATGCGGCGTTTAAAATGTTTTTTCTTATGCCATGGATCGGGGAAAAACAAATGCACTCCCGCCAAACTTGCATTTGGTATACGTTGCTCAAGAATCTCAATGGCGTCATGGCAATAAATTCGTACATTAGTTAATTGAAGTGATTCAATCAACATAAGTAAATGCCCAACACCTGCGCGATGCACTTCAATGCCAAGATAATTCGTATCGGGATTTTCAGCAGCCATTTTCGCTAAACTGCCCCCGTCACCAAAACCGATTTCCAGCACCAG
>JBDLQG010000193.1:0-3489 GCA_039800705.1 Pseudomonadota bacterium | reverse complement strand
TCCGATCTATAGCATACGATTGACAGTAGCGTTGAATGCGCCATTTTTTAATTTTGTAGATTATTAGAGTCATTAATGATAGTATATATATCATAAAAAATAATTTAGCTACTTATTTATATAGCTACCATTCTTTTTATTTGAGGCAATAAAGATGGATTTACAGTTACAGATTAAAATGAACAAAAAATTATTCATTAAAGACCCCCAACAAACCGAACTAGGAAAGAAGATCGTATTGCATAGCGTGCAATTGATTCATGACGAGGGTTTTGAGGCTTTTACATTCAAAAAATTAGCGCAAAGTATCGGCACAACCGAAGCGGGAATTTATCGTTATTTTGAAAATAAACATCGAATTTTAATTTATATCACTGCGTGGTATTGGAGTTGGCTTGAGTATCAGGTTACTTTTCATTTAAACAATATTGCAGATCCAATTATAAAACTTAAGAAAACAATTAAGTTATTAGCAACCCCGATTGATGACAGTATCACCACAACATATGTGAATGAGCGCATTTTGCATCAAATCATTATTACTGAAGGTACGAAAGCGTATTTAACAAAAAAAGTATCTATTGATAATAAAGATCATCTATTTAAACCCTATAAAGACCTCTGCGCAAAAATAGGCAATATCATCTTGGAATGCAATTCAGATTATCTGTATCCAAAATCATTATCCAGTACCATTATTGAAATGGCGCATTTTCAAAGTTTCTTCATGCATCATTTGCCTGCATTAACCGATTTTGGTGATGAAAAAAACGAAGCAGATATTATTTTGTTTCTCGAATCCCTAGTGTTTTCTAGTTTAAATATCTCCCATTAGACTTAATTACCTATTTTTTTGAGGAAGTATTATGTTACGCAAAATATTAATAGCTAATCGGGGTGAAATTGCGGTTAGGATTATTCGCGCCTGTACTGAGATGGGTATCCGTTCTGTTGCAATTTATACTGAAGCGGATCGTTTTGGTTTGCACGTTAAAAAAGCGGATGAATCTTACTTTATTGGTAGTGAACCGCTTGCAGGTTATTTAAATGTCTATGCGCTTGTTGATTTAGCTGCAGCAACAGGTTGTGATGCAATACATCCAGGTTATGGTTTTCTTTCCGAAAACGCACAATTTGCGAGAGTTTGTAAAGAAAGGGGAATTATTTTCATTGGCCCTGACGCGGATGTAATCGAAAGAATGGGTGATAAAACTCAAGCACGACAAGCCATGATTGCTGCAGGAATTCCAGTTACCCCTGGTACGGATGGAAATGTAGATAATTTAGAGCAAGCCATTGAAGCGGCAGAAAAAATTGGTTATCCCATTATGCTTAAAGCAACGTCAGGTGGGGGTGGGCGTGGCATTCGCCGTTGCGATTCATCTGCTGAGCTAGTGAAAAATTATGAACGGGTGATATCTGAAGCGACTAAAGCATTTGGTAGTGCGGATGTGTTCTTAGAAAAATGCATCGTCAACCCTCGACACATCGAAGTTCAGATTTTAGCTGATTCGCACGGTAATACCATTCATCTCTATGAACGCGACTGCTCAATACAGCGTCGAAATCAAAAACTCATTGAAATAGCGCCGTCACCGCAGCTTGAAGAAGCACAGCGTCAATACATTGGTGGTCTTGCTGTTTTAGCGGCTAAGGCGGTTGGATATACAAACGCGGGAACCATCGAGTTTTTATTAGACGAAAATGAGCGTTTTTATTTCATGGAAATGAATACACGCGTGCAAGTTGAACATACGATTACCGAAACCATTACGGGTGTTGATATTGTAGAAGAGCAAATTCGCATCGCGGCAGGTTTAACGTTGCGCTTTAAGCAACATGAAATTTTTCGTCGTGGTTACGCGATTCAATTTCGTATTAATGCTGAAGATCCGCAAAATGATTTTTTACCCAGTTTTGGCAAAATCTCTCGTTATTATGCCCCCGGAGGACCTGGCGTGAGAACAGATACAGCAATTTATACTGGTTATGAAATCCCTCCCTTCTATGACTCCATGTTAGCGAAAGTAATTGTAAGTGCAATGACTTGGGAAGATGTGATCAAACGCGGTGAGCGAAGCTTGAAAGATATGGGATTGTTTGGAATTAAAACCACGATCCCTTATTACTTGGAAATTCTCAAACATAATGATTTTCAAGAAGCGAATTTTAATACAGGTTTTATAGAAAAATATCCAGAATTGGTTAATTACTCAAACAAACTCCAACCCGCGGAACTCGCAAAAGTGATTGCAGCTGCAATGGCTGCACATACTGGCCTTTAATTTATTTAGGAAAAAAATAATGCAAAAAGTTCATTTAACAGATGTTATTTTACGCGATGCACATCAATCTTTAATTGCAACACGTATGCAAACAAGCGATATGCTACCGGCTTGTAAAATGCTTGATGAGATTGGTTATTGGTCACTTGAATGTTGGGGTGGGGCGACATTTGATGCTTGCTTACGTTTTTTAAAAGAGGATCCTTGGGAGCGGTTACAAAAATTAAAAACCGCTTTACCAAAAACCCGTTTACAAATGTTGTTGCGTGGGCAAAATTTACTTGGTTATCGGCACTATAGTGATGATGTTGTCCGTGCTTTTATTGCTAGAGCAGCTGAGAATGGTATGGATGTGTTTAGAATTTTTGATGCGTTAAATGACGTTCGAAATTTAATCACGGCAATTGAAGCGACAAAATTATCAGGTAAACATGCTCAAGGAACTATTTGCTATACCACAAGTCCCGTGCATAACATTGGCGTGTTTGTGGAGTTAGGTAAATCATTGGCAAATTTAGGTTGTGATTCGATTGCAATTAAAGATATGGCAGGATTATTAACGCCATACGCCACTAGCGAATTGGTGAAGGCACTTAAAGATACTGTGGATTTGCCTTTGCATTTACATAGTCATTCTACATCCGGTCTTGCGGAAATGTGTCAAATTAAAGCCATTGAAGCAGGTTGTGAACATGTTGATACAGCCCTTTCTTCATGGGCTGGTGGAACAAGTCATCCGCCGACTGAAAGTTTAGTGACAGCCTTAAAAGGAACGGTTTATGACACTGAACTCGACTTAGAAAAATTAAAAGAAGTGAATGATTATTTTGCAAATATTCGTAAAAAATATCATCGCTACGAAAGTGAATTTACGGGTATTGATACACAAGTACATGTATTTCAAGTTCCCGGTGGCATGATTTCTAATTTAGCTAATCAACTTAAAGAGCGTAATGCTTTAGATCGAATTAGTGAAGTTTATAAAGAAATTCCTTTAGTTCGAAAAGACCTCGGCTACCCGCCTCTCGTGACACCAACCTCACAAATTGTTGGGACGCAAGCTGTTTTAAATGTGTTAACGGGCAAACGTTATGAAACAATTACCAATGAAGTCAAACGGTATTTGCAAGGAGGATACGGCAAAGCACCTGCAAACGTGGACGGTGATTTAAAAAAACAAGCTATTGGAAAAGAAGAGGTGATC
>JBDLQG010000192.1:0-3497 GCA_039800705.1 Pseudomonadota bacterium | reverse complement strand
CCGCGTGCTGAATTGAGATTGATACGCAAAACCAACGCTTGATTATCACCAGCAAGTCCTGCCGCTTGCGTGTAGTACTCATTCGCCTGTTTACTCTCATGCTGCGCACTATAAAGATTACCTAACCAATTCGCGTAAGTGGCTTTTTGACTATCTTGCGAGACTTGATAAGCTTTCTCAAGTAACGGTTTCGCTTCACTATAGCGATGAAGTCGAGCATAAATGGCACCTAATTCACCAGCCGCTTTCGCTTGTTGCTGTGGTGTCTGCGCTGCTAACTGTGCTTGCAGCAAATTTTGCTCTGCTTGATGAATGAGGCCTTGTTGTTTGCATGCCAATCCATCACGTAAATTTATATCAAAATCGGTCGCTTGCGCTGTACTGGAAAACCATAATGCAATACTTAAAGATAGCGGTTTAACTAATGTTTTCATCAGAAAGCGTCCAGTTTTACTTGAAAATGAATTCCTTCATCCTGAAGATTCGTGTGTTGGCGAATTTGTGGGGCATTGATTTTATGTGCCCAATAAAATTCGGCATTTAGCTGAGAAAATTTCCAATTCAAACCCAATCCTGTTGAATGTAAATCATTTGCCGATTCATTCTGATTCCATGCACTGCCATAATCCATAAAAGGCATTAACGTGAGACGATGTGACGAATTTGCTTCACCAAATAAAGGATAATGGAATTCTACACTTGTATTAAATCCTTCATCACGAACGAGTTCGTTTTCTCTATATCCTCGAACGGTATTCACTCCACCCACCGCCATACGCTCAAGAGGTAAAAGTGCGTGATTACTCAATTGAACATTACCTCGCAATACCACTTGTGAGCCATTATCAAAGAATTGATGCGCATATTGTCCTTGCCCCAGCCACGCAAAAAATTCACTACTTGGTTTTTGATTATTTTGAACGGTTGCACCTAAGGCATTGAGCCCCACGCTAAACGTTGAACGCAATGCTAAAACTTGTTTTTCCATGCGCTCAATATGTTCTTGATAAAAACGAACAACCGTTGCTTGAGTATGTCCATCCTCAACGCCCGGCACAAATGAATAAGGTCGCCCAAGTAAAGTGGTATCATTTTCGCGCAGTGCAAAACTCGTCCCAATGGTTAACTTTCGTTTTAAACTCTCCATTACAGGGTGACTAATGCCCGCTTCAATATTGTGCACTTGACTTGTGATGTCGAGTCTTTCATTCGTGCTTTCAATGACCGATGAATCACCTTCGGTAAAATTAACATAAACTTGCGTTCCTTGATCGAAAACCGGAACGTGCCAACCACCGCTATAGAGCAGGGATCCGCCACTGCCCTGAAACGTAAAATCCAGCATATCGCCAAGACCAGTCAAATTCCGAATCCAGCTACTCACCCCGCCACCTTCTGCGCCAATGGATGGTGGACGATAGTTATTACTAAATAACGTCATTTGGTAAGGTCGCGCACGTGTCACATCCACTTCAAGTACGCTACTATTAGAGTTTGCGCTAGGGAGTAAACTCCCTTTCATATTTGAAATAAGCGGATCCACGAGCAATAATTGAAACTTATCTTGAAGTTGCGTGACATTTAGCGGTTCATCCATTAATAGACGATTTTTAATATAACCTTCGCGTAAATGTTCTTGCCCATGAATAATAACGTCATCGAGTTTTCCTTCGACGATATCAATGTGAAGGTCACCATGTTGAAGTGCATTTTTAGAAATTCGTGCACCTGAATTGATATAACCATGATCAATATAATAGCGAGTTAATTGTTGACGCAATTCTTCAAGTTCATCAATTCGAATCTCATGTGCTGTAAATGGCTGTGCAATCTCTTGCAGTGTTTTTTCATCAAAAACGGTATTTCCACTAAAGGTATATCGCTCGATAAAAACCTTTTCTTGATTAGGTGCAGATGTCGTTGAACTGGATATGTTAGGGAGCGTGAATCCAGTTTTTTCTGTCAAATAGGCGGGGCGAGTTGGTGGTGTTGAATTTGAAAGATCAGTTGACTCCGAACCTCCGACAGCCCATGCGTTTGAAGTTAACAAAAAAGAAATGAAAATAAATTCACGATTGTTTTTTAATTTCTTTTTCATGTTAAATCCCCACTATATCCGTTGAGGCAATAGTTCCGACCCCAGATAATTTAATGATATTGTTTATTACACCTGCGTCGTCCTCGGTGACTAAATAACCATCTGAAGCAACAACACCAAAATAGAAAAGTATTTTTCCATCAGTTTTGTTCGGGGCAGTATCATTTATTCCATTAACTGTGGTGAGTAAAGCGGCTAAATTCGAAACAACCGATGTTTGGCTAACAAACTGTATAACGCTACTGGAAATTCCAAAATCAATTTTGTCTGATCCTCTCGCAAAATCAGTTATGACATCTGTTACGTTTGAGCTAGATATTGATTGAGATCCTAAGTTTAATGCAAAAATATCGTTGCCATTGCCGCCTGTTAAGGTATCAATGCCTGCGCCGCCAGATATAAAATCATCTCCACTTCCGCCTGTTATTGAATCGTCGCCGTCGCCTCCTTGAATATTGTCTGAGCCATCGCCACCACTTATAGAATCATTTCCTTGGTCACCTGATAGAAAATTATCCCCAGCGCCAACTGCTGTGATTAAATCTGAACCTTCCCCGCCTTGAATGTGGTCTGAACCACCTCCCCCAATTAAAATATCATTTCCTTGGTCACCAGATATAAAATCATCTCCATTTCCGCCTGTTATTGAATCATCACCTTCTCCACCTTGCAGATGATCACTACCTCCTCCACCTGTAATCGTGTCATTCCCTTGACTTCCAAATAAAAATTCATTCCCTATTGAACCCACTATTGAATCATTAAAGTCAGAACCCTCAACGGCTTCTATACTTAATAAGGTATCCGTATTTCCCCAATTATCAGTTGCTGTTCCATTGGTTGCTGTTCCAGATGATAAGTTAACAATTACACCAGTCGTTGCAGTTGTTTGGTTTTGTGTATTGAATTCTCGATAACTAACCATATCAAAACCATCATCACCGTTAATCGTGTCACTTCCTTGACCTCCAGATAGGTAATCATCGCCTAATCCACCACTAATTGAATCCGAACCTTCACCACCATCAATATGGTCGTCAGCATCTCCACCTACTATTGTGTCATTGCCTGAAGTACCATTATTATTGACTGTCGCATTCGTAGAATTACTTAAACCTGATACAGTTTCTGTGGCAATAATGTTTTGTAGTAAAAACTGGAAATCAACTTTTTGCACAGGAATTGTAGGATCACCATAAGGAAAATTTACTAAATTATTAATCGGGCTAATTACATTAACATTGGGATCAGCATTCAACTGATTTGTCATTTTTTGACTCATATCATTAACAGAAGTAAATATCTGTGCATTATTTAATCTGGCGCCAAATGCATCTCGAGCAAAAACCGTGATTTTCGAAATTGGATAAAAACTACCCAAATTAAACTGTACCCAAGC
>JBDLQG010000191.1:0-3514 GCA_039800705.1 Pseudomonadota bacterium | reverse complement strand
AGGATGGTAATTGGATGTGATGACGATAATCACCCCTTCTGTGAACAGTGCCGAAAATAAACGGCTAAGCAGCATTGCATCAGCAATATCGCTAATGTAGAGCTCGTCAAAACAGAGCAGTTGTGTTGTTTGACGGACAGTTTTAGCCAATTTCGGCAGGGCATTTTGTGCTTGATTTTGATGAATGAACGCATGCACTTCTTGCATAAAAACATGAAAATGCACGCGCCGTTTTTGGGCAAGTTCGCAGCTATCATAAAACCACGTCATCAGCATCGACTTGCCACGGCCTACGTCACCAAACAAATACAGTCCCTGCCATGGACTGACCGTTGGTGATTTCCATTGCCAGCGTTTAAGGCGCACTCGTTTATTGCCATAAGTATGTAGTTCATCAAGTAGGCACTGTAAATGCGCAATCGCTTCTTGTTGGTGGCTATCAAACGTTAATTCATTTTGCGAAATCGCCTTTTTATAGCGATTTAAAAGTGGTTTTTCTTTATCCATTACGTGAGTGCAACATTTAAAATGCAACCGCAAACCCAATTAAACTATAAATTGAGGGGGTCGTTTTGGTTACGCCCCCGCTGACATTAGCAAATAAGGCTAATCGTTCAATCGGTATCCATTGTGCACCACCGCCAATAGCGGAGGTTGTTAATCCATTAGCTGTATTGGTGTAGCCGTTTACAAATACTGCCACATCGGTGACAATTTCACGTTGAAACGCCCATGAAAGCGCTAATTGATATTGTGATTGTCCTAATTCCGTTTGTTGTGATACAAAACCAAGATTATATTCAAAATCAATTTCATACGGTAAGCGTTGATCGAAATTTACACTCAACGACGGATTGGTTCCACCTTGAAAAGCACGGCTTGCTAAATTGGTTTGTAGCGCAAATTCAAGTCCAACAGCCGGTAAATTAGATTCTTCATCTGCATCAATAAGATGCCACTTAAAATCAAAAGTTTGGGCGCTCATCCCTGTTGTTTTTTGCGCATCATCAACTACGGTTATACCGCTCGACATCAAACGCAGTTCTAAATCATCAAATAAGCCATACCGCAGTAAATACCCTGCGCTATATTGTGAGGGTGAACTCGCATTTGAGCCACTGTAGTTGACCGGTGATACCTCAACATAGGCTTGACCTTGCGGTAACGTAAATGCGCTATTAGGAAAATTCGCTAAATCCGCACCAGCGCTTTTAATGGAGGGCTCAGACTGGGCATAACTGAACGGTTGTGCTAGAAAAAATACAGTCAAAATCGCCACGACAGACGACTTTTTTTTAATGAAAAATGAGTGCATAAATAATGCCTTATATAAAAATTGAGGAGAGAGGTACTTTCCAATATGTTATCGCATTCTTCATACAAAACTTTATTTTATTCATTCGCATTTATAAATTCTAAATGAATGTCGATATAATGACTTACTACACTTAAGAGTAAAACGCGGTGGTTCTTTTTACTTACTTTTTTCGATTTATGGAATGTTACCCATTATGTTAAGCAATCTTTCTATCCGCTCACGATTAATTTTTATTATTAGCGCCATGTCTTTATTGGCTTTTGCGTTGAGTGCGCTTGGTTTATTTGGTATTCAATATAGTAATAATAGATTACAAACCGTTTATGTTGACCGACTTGTGCCGCTTAAAGACTTAAAAATTATTGCAGATATGTACGCAGTCAATATCGTCGATACGACGCATAAAGTGAGAAATGGCAATATTTCATGGAATGATGCCATGAAAAATGTAGAAGACGCTGAATTGATGATTAATGAAAAATGGGTAGCCTATTTATCAACGGTTTTAGTGGAAGATGAAGAAAAGTTAGTGGCTCAAATCAAGCCATTATTCGAGTCAACAAAAATTAAAATCGATAAATTACAAGATATTCTGCAACAAAATAACCAAGAAGCTGTTGCTGATTTTTCGATAAATGAATTATACCCAGCAATTGATCCCATTAGCGGGAAATTTTCAGAGCTTATTGATGTTCAAATTGTTGTAGCGAAAAAAGAATATGAAGCGGCTCAAGCGCTTTATCGAATTATTTTAATTGCTTCAATTATTACTTCTTTGGTGGGATTGCTTGCTGGTTTCTTTGTTGGACGCGCCATTATTTTAAGTATTACACGTTCAGTAAATAATGCGCAAAAAGTTGCCACTGCTATTGCAGAAGGTGATTTAAGTTCACGCATTGTGATTGATTCAAGTGATGAAATTAGCGTGTTATTGCATGCGATGCAAATCATGCAAGATAAATTGAGTACATTGGTTAAAGATATTGAAAAAACGGTTTCTGCTGCCGTAAAAGGGGATTTTAGTCATAAAATCGACACATCAGACAAAAATGGTTATGCAAAAGATATTTCTGAAGCATTGAATCGCCTATCAGACATTACTAACACAGGGTTACATGATGTAATTCGTGTGGCAGATGCGCTTTCAAAAGGTGATCTTAATCAAAAAATCACACAAGACTATAAAGGATTGTTTGGTTTAACGGCTAAAGGGGTTAATACTACGGTTGATGCGCTAACCAAAATTGTGAATGAAATTCAAGGGATGGTTGATGCGGCAGCGAACCGTGGTGAATTTAGTTATAAAATGGATTTACACGATAAAGTAGGTTATACCAAAACGATTGCTGAATCGTTAAACCGTTTATCTAACGTAACGGATAGTGGATTAAAAGATGTTTTGCGCGTGGCAAACGCGCTGGCGCAAGGTGATTTGACACACACCATTGATGATGAGTATCCCGGTGTATTTGGGCAGGTCAAGGTAGGCGTTAATACGACGACAGAAAACCTCAAAAATTTAATGTCTGAAATTCAAGAAATCACGTTAATTATTTCATCAGCATCGACTGAAATTGCAGCAGGAAATAATGACTTAGCGCATCGAACAGAAGAGCAAGCAGCAAGCTTAGAAGAAACGGCGTCAAGTATGCAGGAATTAACCTCAACGGTTCAACACAATAGCGATAATGCAAAACAAGCCAATAGTTTAGCATCTGGTGCGACTGAAATTGCCAATAAAGGCGTCTTAGTGGTTGAAGAAGTGGTGAGCACTATGGCGAATATTAATCAGTCTTCACTGCGTATTGTTGATATTATTTCGGTTATTGATGATATTGCCTTCCAGACGAATATCTTAGCGCTTAATGCGGCAGTGGAAGCGGCTCGCGCGGGTGAACAAGGTAAAGGCTTTGCTGTAGTGGCAATTGAAGTGCGTAATTTGGCGCAACGAGCCGCAAATGCCGCTGGTGAAATTAAGCGTTTGATTGGCGATTCCGTTGAACGGGTATCGGGCGGCAGCAAGCAAGTAGCGGATGCTGGTCAGACGATGCAAGATATTGTGACGGCAATTCAAGAAATGGCGAAAGACCTTTTATCAAGTCCGCTGTGGAACTGACCATTTGTTGCACCATAGCGGTAGAGGTTTCCATACTAAAGCCATTTTTTAATCGCTTGAACTATACCACTAAAAGTTTC
>JBDLQG010000190.1:0-3586 GCA_039800705.1 Pseudomonadota bacterium | reverse complement strand
TGAATGGTTTGACCTTTCTTAATTTCGCGCATCATCCATTCAAACGCTTGCTTGAAATTATCAACAGGTTGTTGACGCTCACCCATGAGCATCACAGATTCAGCATTAAACATCCCCGCTGTTTCGTTAGCATACGCTGAAATACGTTGATAATCCGTGCTATTAAAAAACGCCATCGGCAAGACGAAAATTTTACTCGTACCGTGTTTACGTTTGGTAATAGTCACTTTGAAATCGTCTGGACTATGATAATCAAGTTCACTTGTAAACTCTGCAAGTCCACCAGCTTGCGTTAATCGCTCATGAATATTATCGAGCCACGTTTGCACCGATTGCGCCGACGCTTTGATCGTATCGTCTAATGGCGAAATATAGCAAAATTGATCTAAGAAAATATCGTCATAGCGACGTGCTAAACGCGTAATAATCGCATTCACATCTAAGAACGCTTGTGCAAGTTTTTCTAAGCCTTGACCTTGAATCGCAGGCGCAGTTGGATGCGTGATTAACTGTGCTTTTTCAAGCGCAAGTTGAATTAAATAACGATTTAATTCGGCATCGTCTTTGACGTAATGCTCTTGCTTGCCTTTTTTGACTTTGTAGAGGGGAGGTTGTGCAATATAAATATAGCCTTTTTCAACAATTTCAGGCAGTTGTCGATAAAAGAATGTCAGCAATAATGTGCGAATATGCGAGCCGTCTACGTCAGCATCGGTCATGATGATAATACGGTGATAACGCAATTTATCGAGATTGTATTCATCTTTGCCAATACCGCAACCTAACGCGGTGATTAAGGTTCCGACTTCTTCTGAGGAAATCATTTTATCAAAACGGGCTTTTTCCACGTTTAAAATTTTCCCTTTCAGCGGCAAAATGGCTTGTGTGCGTCGATCACGCCCTTGTTTTGCAGAGCCACCCGCCGAATCCCCTTCCACCAAAAATAATTCTGATAATGCAGGATCCTTTTCTTGGCAATCGGCTAATTTACCGGGTAACCCGGCAATATCGAGCGTCGTTTTTCGTCGCGTCATCTCACGCGCACGCCTTGCGGCATCACGCGCCCGAGCAGCATCGATAATTTTCCCAACAATCAATTTGGCAATTTGCGGTTTTTCAAGTAAAAAATCCTGCAATTTTTCATTCATGGTGGATTCAACAAGCGGTTTTACTTCAGAAGAAACCAGTTTGTCTTTAGTTTGTGATGAAAATTTCGGATCAGGAACTTTGACCGATAACACGGCTGTCAAGCCTTCTCGCGCGTCATCACCAGTTGTTGATACTTTTTCTTTTTTGGCTAAACCGTTGCCTTCGATGTACTGATTCACCGTACGCGTTAACGCGCTGCGAAAACCCGCTAAATGTGAGCCGCCATCACGCTGTGGAATATTATTTGTGTAGCAAAATACATTTTCTTGATACGAATCATTCCACTGCATCGCCACTTCAACGGTAACACCTTCTTTTTCTGCGGTGAAATAGAACACGTCTGGAAAGAGAGGCGTTTTATTTTTATTTAAATGCGTGACAAATGCACTGATACCACCTTCAAACTCAAACACATCTTCACGTTCACTGCGCTCATCTAGCAAACTAATGCGCACCCCTGAATTTAAAAACGATAATTCGCGCAAGCGCTTGGCCAAAATATCGTAATGAAATTCTACGTCCGTAAACGTGGCTTTACTGGGCAGAAAACGAATAGAGGTGCCTGAACCTTCCGTGCTTCCAAACGACGCAAGAGGGGCCACTGGTTCGCCATTTTTATAGCTTTGTTTGTAGAGTTGTCCGTTCTTGCGCACTTCGAGATGTAATTCGTCCGATAATGCGTTCACCACCGACACGCCCACCCCATGTAGACCACCAGAAACTTTGTACGCATTATCGTCAAATTTACCACCAGCATGCAGCACGGTCATAATCACTTCAGCTGCTGAGCGACCTTCTTCTTCGTGAATATCAACAGGAATTCCTCGCCCGTCATCTGACACGCTAACCGAGCCATCCGTCTGAATAACCACGCGAACTTCTTTGCAATACCCCGCTAGGGCTTCGTCAATGGAGTTATCAACAACCTCAAAGACCATGTGATGCAAACCCGACCCATCATCGGTATCACCAATGTACATTCCAGGTCGTTTGCGCACGGCATCTAACCCTTTAAGCACTTGAATATTGCTACTGTCGTATTGATCGATTGGATTACTCATAACGGTGTCTATTCTTCCTGTTGCTGATTTTTTTGTTAAAACATATCGCTTTAAAGCGTAAACGCTGCTTAGCCGTCCATTATAGCCTTTAAGACGCTTAATAGCAGTAGTTATAAGCGCATAGCCATGACAATAAATTTGTATTTATCATTGACCGGCTCGTTAATAAAGCAACTACTTGCATCGCTTGCAATGGTGAGTAACGCTGTATCACCATCTAAATTTGACATCGCATCAGACAAATATTGCGCATTGAACGCAATGGATAGCGGTTCATCATCGTAAATAATAGCAAGTTCTTCTTCTGCCTCATCGTGCTCGGGATTGTGTGTGCTAATTTTTAAGTATTCCGAGTTGATATCAAACGTTAAGCCTTTAAATTTTTCGTTCGACAAAATGGCAACACGAGTGAGTGCGTTTTTCAAAACAGATTTTTCAATTTCAAGTGGGCTTAAAAACGTTTGTGCAAATACTTTGCTGAAATCAGGGTATTTTGAATCCACTAATTTTGCAGAAAAAACTAAGTGTTTGATAAAAATTCGAATACTGCTGCTCGAAAACTCGATTTTTAATTCCGCCTCATTGTCATCAAGCAATTTGTTGAGTTCTAACACGCCTTTACGAGGCAAAATAATTCTGGCTTCAAATCCTGTTGCCATTTCTAACTGATCTTCGTAAATGGACAATCGATGACCGTCTGACGCAACTAATTCAAGTTTGTTGTTGGAAATATGAAGCAATAAGCCATTGAGATAATAGCGTACATCTTGATTAGCCATACAGAACGTGGTTTTTTCTAACGCCCGCTTAAATTGTCCGGCATTGATGGTGAATTGATGATCTAACTCGCCTTCTGAGAATTCAGGGTAATTTTCAGCAGGCAAGCAATTAAGCGAAAAGCGACTGCGGTTAGATGTAATTTTTACTTTGTCTTCATGCTGTTCAAAGCGAATTTCAGAGCCAACAGGCAAAAGACGGCAAATATCTAAAAATTTACGTGAAGGAACCGTAATTGAACCTTCTGTTGCATTGGGTAAATCTAATTTAGCAATCAGTTGGACCTCTAAGTCGGTTCCAGTCATGGTCAATTGCTCGTTTTGAATGACAAGCAAGACGTTTGAGAGAATAGGCATGGTTTGACGTTTCTCAATGACGCTGACAAGTTGCTGTAGTGGTGTTAAAAGCGATTCACGGTTAATTACAAATTTCATTACGGTATCTCAAAAGTATAGTGGGGGAAAATTTTAAAATTTGAATCAATATAAAATATATAAATATAGTAGATTTAAAGATTATAACTTATTTCTAATTTATCTCTTTATTACTATTAGGGAGCCAAAAACCTGTGCATAACCCATTTTTTTAAATTAAAATAA
>JBDLQG010000189.1:0-3604 GCA_039800705.1 Pseudomonadota bacterium | reverse complement strand
AGCAAAACTGGCTGAAAAATTTCGTGATACTGTCAAAAAACAAATCACTATTCCCTCAAATCGCCGAATTTTCTGGGAAAATGTGTTGCAAGGTCGCGTAGCAGAGTTGGTGTTTTCGGGTCAAAACGACTCAGCTGAGCGTGAATTAACCTACGCCATTTCACAAATTCAATCGCAAATCAATCATGCCAATCACGGCGAAGTTTACTTAATAGGCGCTGGTCCGGGCGCAGCGGATTTACTTACTTTTCGTGCATTGCGTTTAATGCAGCAAGCCGATGTCGTTGTGTATGATCGCTTAGTGTCCGCTGAAATTTTAGATTTGGCACGTCGTGATTCAGATCGCATTTATGTCGGTAAAGAACGCAGTCAACACGCCCTCCCCCAAGAGGAAATTAACGAGTTACTCGTCAAACTCGCTAAAGAAGGCAAACGGGTCGCGCGTGTCAAAGGCGGTGATCCTTTTATTTTCGGGCGTGGCGGTGAAGAAATAGAAACGCTGATGGAACAAAATATTGCCTTCCAAGTTGTTCCAGGTATTACGGCTGCGAATGGCTGCGCGAGTTATGCGGGAATTCCTTTGACGCATCGTGATTATGCGCAATCGTGTGTGTTTGTCACGGGGCATTTAAAAGATGATTCAATCAATCTCAATTGGACACAACTCGCAGTCCCCAATCAAACGATTGTCATTTACATGGGATTGATTGGACTTGAGAAAATTTGTGAGGCACTTATATCACACGGAAGCGATCCCACGCTGCCTATTGCCGTGGTTGAAAAAGGAACCACCCCGCAGCAACGTGTCATTATAGGAACGCTCCGCACGATGCCAAATAAGATTCGACATGAAACGCTCAAAGCCCCGACGTTAATTATTATTGGCAACGTGGTGAGTTTGCATGAAAAATTAAATTGGTTTGGCCAATAATGATTAAGTACGCAAAAGGATTTTTAACAAAATCGTTGAATTTTAGTGCCAAACTCCTTATCCTTTGCACTGTTCAAATTTTTAATTGAATATATAAAAAAAGAAAAACAACCTTTACTATCTCCCCTTGAGAGGATTATTTATGAAAAAAGCACTTTTAGCTTTCGCTGGCGTTGCACTAATTGGTTTGACTTCTACGGCTTTCGCTGACGAAAAAACAGAAATCGGTGCAAAAATTTATGAACGCGCTTTTGGTCGCGGTTGCGGCACTTGCCACGATATCGCATCAAATCCACAATTATTTGATTTAGTAAAATCAGGTAAATTGTCACGTGCAAGCTTTGAACAAACTTTACAAAACGGTAAAGGTGGCATGCCAAAAGCTATCGCTGCAATCATGGAAGTGGGTCCTGTGAAAAAAGCGGGCTACGGAGAAGATCAAGCAGTTGACGCACTTTATGCTTACTTAGGTAGCAAATAAGCGATATATTCGTTTATTTTCGCCCGATAAAGCCGCATGATTTTTTATCATGCGGCTTTTCTTTTGCCAATCCATTTTAGAAAAAACTGCTAAACTACGCGAATTATCACTTTTTCTTTTCGATATGAACGCACTCTCTATTCGTAATCTTCGTAAAACCTATTCCAACGGCTTTGAGGCCTTAAAAGGCATTGATTTAGACGTTCAAGAAGGCGATTTTTTTGCGCTACTTGGCGCGAACGGCGCAGGAAAATCCACGGCTATTGGCATTATTAGCTCACTAGTTACTGCCAGCAGCGGCTCAGTCACTATTTTTGGGCATGATATCAAATCCGACACGAATTTAGCCAAAAGCTGCCTTGGACTCGTCCCACAAGAAATTAATTTCAATCAATTTGACACCGCAAAGCGCATTGTTCTCAATCAAGCGGGTTACTATGGCATTCCGCGTAAAATCGCTCTGGAGCGCATGGAAACGTGCTTAAAACAGGTTGATTTATGGGGTAAGCGTGACGTGATTTCACGACGTTTATCTGGCGGCATGAAACGACGTGTAATGATTGCTCGGGCGATGGTACATGCCCCTAAATTACTTATTCTTGACGAACCAACCGCTGGCGTTGATATTGAGATTCGTCGGTCTATGTGGCAAATGATGGAAGAATTAAATGCACAAGGCACAACCATTATTCTCACTACGCATTATCTCGAAGAAGCGGAAAGCTTATGCCGTAATATTGCCATTATCGATCAAGGGCGAATTATTGAAAATTCAGACATGGGAACCTTTCTTAAGCGACTGCATGTCGATCATTTTGTGCTCGATTTAGCACAGCCAATTAACGTGTTGCCAACAGTTCACGACTACACATTAAAACAAATATCGCCTACAGTCATTGAGGTAGGCGTTCCTAAAGAGAACAATTTGAACGAACTCTTCGCGCAACTGAGTGCAGCAAATATTCAAGTTATTAGTATGAAAAATAAAAGCAATCGTTTAGAGCAGTTATTTGTTGATTTAATTGAAAATAAGACGCAAAAGGAAATCGCATGAGTGTGTTTATTGCTTTTAGCACGATTGTTCGTAAAGAAGTTTACCGTTTTATTCGTATCTGGCCACAAACACTTTTGCCACCTGCTATTACAACGGCGCTTTATTTTTTGATTTTTGGTAAATTGATTGGTGATCGTATCGGGACAATTCATAGCATGAGCTATATGGATTATATTGTACCTGGAATTATTTTGATGTCGGTTATCACGCATTCGTACGCAAACGTTGTGTCTTCGTTTTACTCTACAAAATTTCAACGCAATATCGAAGAATTACTCGTTGCACCTATTCCAAACTGGGTTATTTTGTCAGGTTATATTAGCGGGGGAATTTTGCGTGGTATCCTTGTGGGGAGTGTTGTAGCGTTTATATCTTTATTTTTTACTCCGCTGCATATTCACAATTGGCTTATCGCGTTAACCATTGTTTTCCTTACAGCAACGCTTTTTTCTTTAGCGGGATTTATCAATGCAATTTTGGCAGAAAGTTTTGATGATATCTCGATTATCCCTAATTTCGTTTTAACACCGCTGAGTTATTTGGGGGGCGTATTTTATTCCGTAGATATGCTACCTACTATCTGGCAACACATTTCGCTTGGCAACCCTATTCTATATATGGTGAACGCGTTTCGTTTTGGTGTTATTGGTGTATCAGATATTGACGTAACACTGGCATTTTTAATGACGGGTGGGTTTATTTTTGTGCTGGCGCTATTTTCACTTATTTTGCTGTATCGTGGAACGGGAATTAAAACATAAACTGTTTTAGTAATGGGCGTAACGCTGCAAGATTACGCCCACTCAAATTAAAAGCGTTTAAACAATCGTGAAATCCGTATTACTTAACGTCGGATGAGACGATGCGCCAATGATAGCAATTTTAATAGCCGCAATTAATCCATTACCATCTGAATCATAAGATAATTCACCTGTCGTTTTGTTATAAATAATACGATCTGAAGCATCAAGTGTTGCAGTTGATAATTTAAAATCAGCACTCTTTAAAACACCCACAACACCAACATTAGTCATAATACTCCGAGCTAATTGAATTTTATCCGCCCCATGTGCAAAGTCCGTAATTGTATCGATATTAGATGAACTTAAAGCGGTATTAAAAACAAATTTATCAGCAC
>JBDLQG010000188.1:0-3614 GCA_039800705.1 Pseudomonadota bacterium | reverse complement strand
AAGTCAATGTTATTGCACACGAAGGAAATACATTGTTTATTGATAAAGGAATTGAGGAGGGTGAGCACGTAGTTATCTCGGAGCTAGACTTACCAATAGAAAATATGACTGTCAGCATTGAGAAACCATGAAATACGGTCGTCGAGGTTTAATTGGATGGTTTGCGAGTCATCCCATTGCAGATAACTTGTTGATGCTACTTATTATGGTAGGTGGCATAATTGGGTTTAACCTCGTTAACAAAGAAGTCTTCCCTCGTTTTGATTTGCAAAAAGTCGAAATTGTTGCTACGTATCCTAATGCGTCAGTACTGTAAATTGAAAATAGTGTTTGTATTCGTATCGAAGAGGCTATTTATGATGTTGTCGGGGTAAAAACGCTAGACAGCGACATAGTGGAAGAAACCTGCAGCATTCAAGTATCGCTTGCGGCTGATGCGAATCAAGAAAACACCATGAATGCGCTGCGAAGTAAAATTCAAAGCCTCACCCAATTACCTAAGACAATTGAAACGATCACTGTAAAACCAGCAAGCCGTCAAGGCGATAGTGATGATGGCGTGATTTGGGTCGCATTATATGCAGATGCCTCAGCATTGGATTTACAGAAATACGGTGAAACATTACGCGATGATTTAGAACGTATTGAAGGGGCGAGTTTGGTTAGAAATTACGGTGAGATTCCCTATCAAATCACCATCGATATTGCACCAGAAATCCTCAAACGTTACCGCTTAACGCTCCATGATATCACTCAAGCAATTGAGTCAACATCGTTAAATCAAGCAACAGGATTAATTAAATCCTCTGCAGGGGAATTACAACTCACCGTAAAAAACAAGGCCGAAAACAAAACAGATTTTCATGAATTACGTTTAAAAACACCACATGGAGCAGAACTTCGTTTGGGTGATATAGCCACCATACATGATGGTCTGGCCGAACGATTATCACAATGGCACCATAATGGTAAAAATGCGCAAGGATGGGAAATACACACGAAACGTAATGCCGTTGCAGTGGCACAACGTGTGAAAGCCTATGTGCGAAACAAACAAAAACAATTTCCCCCAGAACTTCATATCCTCACATGGTGGGACGATTCACAAAGTTATGATGAACGTATTTCAACATTAATTGAGGATGGTATTAGTGGCTTTTTACTTGTCTTTATTGTTTTGAGTTTATTTTTAGAATTTCGTGTTGCTGTTTGGGCGGGGCTTGGCATTTTTACATCCATACTGGGTGCGTTATGTTTCATGGCAGTTTTAGATATATCACTCAATATGTTGTCATTATTCGGTTTTTTACTGGCAATGGGTATTTTAGTTGATGATGCGATTATTATCGGTGAGAGTGTGCATGTTTATCAGCAAGCCATTAAAAGTACGAAAACGTCTAATGATAAACAGGTATATAGTTTTGCCGCCATAGCCGGTGTCAAATCGGTATGCTCACCTGTCATACTCTCCGTGCTGATTTCGTTAATTGCTTTTCTACCAGGGCTTTTTTTACCACATTGGGCCGGAAAAATGATGCAGCCTATTTGCATCGTGATGATATTAACATTGTTTTTTTCTCTTATTGAAGCCTTGTTGATTTTGCCGGCGCATCTCACCTCTCCTCCCCAGACGCATGGTGAAATAGGTCATTTGTTCGATACATGGCAAACTGCTCTAAATGCCCGGCTTGATCGTTTTGTATTGCGTTATTATTACCCTTTACTAAATTGGACAATTCGATGGCGATATACCACTATTGCCTGCTTTTTGGTTTTACTTGTACTCTGTTTCACATGGGTACAAACAGGGCATATTCGTTTAGCACTCCAAGCCGATGTGACAAAAGATAACTTTTGGGTGTCCCTCACGCTTCCTAAAGATCAATCCTATAATGAATCACAAAGACGTGCCAAACAAGTTGAAGAAGCCTTCTTTACAGTGCGAGATGAATTTAATGCGCAATACCCTAGAAAACCAAGTGTTGTAGTTGGGCTTGAAACCATTATTTTTGAACATGGTGCAGGATTTTGGACTGAACTCTCATCAACTGGACGCGAGCAAGTGCAAACACAAGATTTTATTGCGCGATGGCGAGACAAAATTGGCGAGTTAGGAACGGCTAAAATTGATTTTCTCTACAAAGAAGGTGATGTACCCTACGACATTTCATTTGATATTACGTCTGGTAATCCAGAATTACTCCAGCAAGCCAGTAATGAAGTAAAGACCACACTGGCTAGTTATTCGGGTGTATTTGACATCGTCGATTCTAGCGAGGCAGGCAAACCTGAGTTACGATTAACTTTAAAAAATAGGGCTGCACATTTTGGTTTAACGTTAGATATGCTAACGAAACAAGTGAGTGATGCGTACTACGGCGATGAAGTTCAGCGTTTACAACGCGGTCATAATGAAATCAAGGTCATTGTTCGCCAACCCTTGTCCACAAGGCAATCACTCGATGAATTACGCGTTTTACCCATTCGTTTAACAAATGGTGAATTTACTACATTGGGAACGATAGCAGACATTAGTTTTGTTGCAAGCCCTTCTAAAATTAGTCGTCAAAATCGTCATCGAGTTATCAAAGTGCAAGCCCGTGTCGATACCCAGAAATTGGATGTCATCAAACTAAGTGAAAGTTTAAATGATAATGAGTTTCAACGTATCCGATCACATTACCACGATATTGATATTACGTTAGGTCAGGATTATCAAGAGCAACAGCAAACAATGCACGCTTTAATACGATATACCGGGATTGCGTTATTAACCATTTATTGCCTAATTGCCGTGGCGTTCAAATCCTATACCAAGCCCTTCATATTTTTACTTGCTGCACCAGTGGCATGGTGTGGTGCTGTTATCGTACATAGCATAATAGAACTTCCACTCTCAATGGAATCACTCGTTGGAATGATTGCAGCGAGTGGAGTTGTAGTGAATGATAGCTTAGTGTTGCTTGATTATTTAGAAGGCGAAAATAACGTTGAACTTCCTCTCTTTGAACGTATTTGCAACGCGTGTACTACACGTTTTCGTCCAATTTTTTTAGCTTTTATGACAAATTTTGCTGGCTTTCTGCCCACATTACTTGAAACCAGTCCTCAAGCCCAATTTCTTGTCCCTATGACGCTTTCATTATCAGCAGGATTACTTTTTGGAATGTTAGCCAGTTTGATTTTAACACCAGTTTGTTACGCGATTTTAGAGTAAAAAGTAAATAACGCTTATCAAAACAGTAAAAATAATGCGCGGTTTTGACGCGCGACAATATGTCGCATTTTATCAATGATAACTTACGGTTATAATTGTTCTCGACATATTTAGTCAATGTCTCCTAATTGTCGGCAACGTATCATATACGATGCTCTTCAATAATTCAAAATGGTATCCTCCCAATAAAGCAAAAGCCATGTACTCCATTTTTTCGGGAAAACATGGCTTTCTTATTTTAGGGCATTTAATCAAAACGATAACTTTACCCAGTACGCAAAATCCAAACTTGTTGTCGGCAGGCATTGAGCAGTCAACCAACCATGAAGGTGAGACATTATGATCAATAAAACCATCGGCAACCAAAAAAGGCAAACTGGTTAAAAATGTTGGGGTT
>JBDLQG010000187.1:0-3623 GCA_039800705.1 Pseudomonadota bacterium | reverse complement strand
AACGGAAACCGCATTTGTTTTTTCAATCGTAACTGTTTTGTCAACTGCAATACTGTCATTGCCTGCTTTGTCGGTTGCTGTTGCTGTGATTTTGAGGGCGCCTTCTTTCATTTGTACGGCAGGAAGTTTGTAGTTCCATACACCATCAACAACAGTGGCTAAAGTTTCTTTGCCTCCATTCATTGCAACGACCACAGTTGATCCAATTTCAGTCGTGCCGGTAATCGTCACACCTTCCAACTTTTCAGCAGGACTAATGATTCCATCTTCAGCAATAGCGTCAAAGATGGGTGATGTTGCTTCTGTGTCAATGATGACATCCTTAGTTTCACTTGAAACAACACCGTATTTGTCCGTGAAAGTGGCTTTGATCGACAGGTTATTCCCCACAATGTCACTAGGAAGTAAATCGTAACTCCATGAACCGTCAGCATTCAAAATGGCAGATTTAGCGGTGCCATTGTCAATCTGTATAGAAACGGCTTTAGAGCCCGCTTTGATATCACCGGTAATGACAACGCCCAAGGCTTTTTCCTCAGCGTTAATAACCCCATCTTCAGCGATGACTCCGAAAAAAGGAGCTAAGAAAGTATTAACTGGAATACTCTCATTGCCTGCTTTGTCGGTTGCTGTTGCAGTAATTTTGATGTTAGCGTCTTTTATTAGTGCTGTAGGAAGTTTGTAGTTCCACACGCCATCAAGAACAGTGGCTAAAGCCTCAACGCCTCCATCAATTGAAATAGCTACAGTTGATCCAATTTCAGTTGTGCCGGTAATCGTCACGCCTTCAAGTTTTTCAGATTCGCTAAGCGTGTTGTTTTCTGCGATGATATCAAACGTAGGCGAGGTGGCTTCTGAGTCAATAATAACATCAGTGATTTCACTTGAAACAATGCCATTTTTATCTGTGAAAGTGGCTTTGATTGTCAGATTACTCCCCGTGATTTCACTGGGTAGCAAATCATAACTCCAAGAGCCATCGGCATTGATAGTGGCGGCTTTTGCTGTGCCGTTATCAATTTGAATGGATACGGATTTTGAGCCAGCTTTGATATCACCAGTAATCACCACACCGGATGCTTTTTCTTCCGCATTTATCACGCCGTCTTCAGCAATGGTTCCAAATGAAGATAAAACATCTACATTTTTAACTACGGCAACACTTTTATTTCCGGCTTTGTCGGTGGAGGTAGCCGTAATTTTGATGGTGCCTTCTTTTAGTTGTAGTTGCGCTGTTGAAAGTTTGTAGTTCCAAGAATCGTTAACGACATTTACTAAAGTCTCTTTTCCACCATCAACTGAAACCGCGACTGTTGACCCAGTTTCAGCATTACCGGTTATTGTGACGCCAGCTAACTTTTCAGCTTGGCTCACAGTGTTGTTTTCAGCAACAACGTACGTGGGCGTTGCGATCGTTTGATCCACAAGAATATCATTGGGATATGACGTCACCTTGCTCACGGAGCCATTAAGACTTTCAATTATTTTAATACTACCAGCGGCATACTTACCTGCTACAAGAGGAATAGATGCGCCAGAGTAATAGTTTCCAATGAGATCTTTATAATTGGCACCACCATCTAAACTATAGGATATTTTTGTGCCAGGATGACTCGAAATTGTTAATGTTCCATCACTGGTAATGCCGTCAGTTGAACTAACGCCTGTATCGTTAGCTAATGTGAACGTGGGGAATGGAAGAATTACTAATGTTGCTTGTGATTTGGCTGTAGCAGCATGTAGCTTCGCTGTTAAGTCAGCAAACTTAATTAAGGGTGTATCAAACGCATTGTTTAAATCAAGCGTCGCAACTGCTGTGGCTTTTTGTGAACCTTTAGCGATAGTTGATACGGTAACAGCACCACTTTTTGTTGAAAAAGTATAGTCCGTACTTGCGCCCTCAAGAATCAATGTGGTTTTGGCTGCAGCAGCGTCACCGATACTTTTTAAGTTAACGGTGGCTATTGCCCCTTTTGAAGTCTTGCCAAGTGCAATAAAAAATGGTCCTTCCACGTCTGACATTACTTTTGGATTAGGAGCAGAAAAAGTGGTGTTGACCGTTTTTATTATTGGGTTGGCAAGACTACTTGCGGTTAAACGAGTAGTCATTGTTGTTATCCTTCTAAATTAAAAATGAATTTTCAGTTGATAAAAACAAAACTAATGACCTGCAGTCGTGGTGGTTGTTGTACCAGTAGTGCTTGAGGTTGAACCTGTAGTGGTTCCTGTTGTACCTGTAGTAGTGCCTGTAGTGGTTCCTGTTGTGCCTGTAGTGGTGCCTGTTGCAGTCCCTGTGGTGGTTGGGGCAGTAGCAGGTCCCATCGCAAGAGGGGGAATTGAGCGGAGATATTCGTAAATAGCTTTGACGTCGGTGTCAGTCATTTCGGCATAATTATACCAAGGCATGCTAACGAGTTTTTTACTTGAATCAATTGATGAAGCGCCTTGCTTCATTGCCGCTTTAAATTGTTTTAATGAAAGTCCAGCAGGGTTGCCTAGTGCATCGGGCGTTAAATTAGCCACTTTTGCTCCTTGTTGAACTTTCCCACCTGATAAATAATATTGTGGCGTGACTTTCCATCCGACTTGGGCAGGATCAGTTCCTGCTGGTTGGTTCACAGTACTATGGCAAGTTTGGCAATTGATTAAGCGAACCAAATACGCACCACGTTGTGCGAGAAGGGTGGATTTGTTCGTTAAATCGACGGGTACTGGCGCCCAGCTAACGGTTGCAGCCGCTGCATTGGCAAGATTGACTCCACCTAGTGAGATGAAGCATAAAAGACTCACTTTTTTTAATAATGTATTCATTGATTTTTATTCCTCGAAAATAGTAAAGAAATTCATTAAAACCCCAATAAAGTCAAAGGGTTAAATTTTAATAAACTCGATAAATGTTCAAAAGACCTCATGGTTCTGAACGTAATACCTAATAGCAAAATAATTGCCATAAATGAAAAGGTATTGTATTTCAGATATTTTTTAATGTTTTAAGGAGGAACTCCGTATGTTAAAAATTAAAAGGTGCTGGATATGACCTATTTTTTTTAAAAAAGTGTGTGATATGAATAACTTTTGGTATCTGACGATAAAAAAAGAGTTTTTTAGAATTTCTCAGTGAAGCAAGTTCAATAAACTGGGTAAAATGATCATATTTTTTATTGACTTACTTGCGAGAATTATTGAAAAATAGGTGAAATAGCGATGATATTTAGCTGTTAAATATGCTGTTCTAACACGTCGTTAAATATAGAAAACGCGGTAAAACTCTGCTTTCCTCTTTACTTTCCACTCTTGTCAAAAAGACATTGGAATCCATATAGAGCCTAATAAAATATTAGGTTCTGTTGACGGATCAAGGATTTGGCGCAACTGAAATTGCTACCAAAATGGGAATCGGAAAATCGACAGTTTATAAATTATTAAATGAAATTAGTCGCTTATGAAAATTGAAATTCCTTAGCGTACGTTTTCGTACTTTTAGTATTGGAACCCCTTTTACGATGACTTTTTTGGTTTTTGATGCATATCCCCCATTTTTTAAAAGAAGTGCGGGATATGCTGTATTTATTCCCTATTTTATTTTAAGTATATGAGGTTAAATCATTAAAAAATATTGATTT
>JBDLQG010000186.1:0-3636 GCA_039800705.1 Pseudomonadota bacterium | reverse complement strand
ACACCTGACCCGCTTTACGCGTCATTTTATTATAGCCACCCGCCCGCAGCGGTGCGTATTGCCCATTTAATGGGCGACAAATGAGTGCGGATACGCTTGAAGGATTAGTCCTTGCCCATTTAGGGCAAGGCATCGCGGTAGAACACGAAGGCGACATCATTTTATGCCAGCCGCTGAGAAAATTAGACACCGTCACCGTTGGCGACCGCGTAATGTGGTCGCTCGTTGCGCCCGAACAAGGGCGTATTGAGTCCATTTTGCCGCGTCGCTCTGTGTTGACGCGGCCTTCTCGCAACGAGAAAATTCGCCCTGTTGCAGCAAATATTGATACCGTTTATGTCGTGTTTGCTGTTGAACCTTATTGCGATTTTCTACTTCTCGATCAATATCTCGCCATTTGTGAAAATCGAAATTTCAATGCCGCATTGATTTTAAATAAAACCGATTTACCTATCGCGCCCGATATTGAAGCCGAACTCGCTACTTATGTGAATTGCGGCTATGCACTTTATCGCGTCAGTGCGAATAATCCAGAAACGTTAGGTGAGCTTAAACAAGCTATGCGCGATCAGGTGAATATTTTCACGGGGCAATCGGGCGTGGGGAAATCGTCACTCACGAACGCCATTATTCCCGACAAACAACTCAAAACCAATACCGTCTCCGCAACCACAAAACACGGACGGCACACGACTACTGCGGCCACGCTTTATCATTTGCCCGAAGGCGGTGATTTAATTGATACGCCGGGCGTGGCGATTTTTGGTTTAGCCGATATTTCGCCTGCGCAACTCGCACAAGGGTATCGAGAATTTTCCCCTTATTTAGGGCAATGCCAATTTAACGATTGCAGCCATAATTTAGATAAAGGCTGTGAAATACGCGCGGCCGTTGAGCGCGGTGATATTTCCTCATCGCGTTATTTACGATTTTTAAAATTACACGAAAAAATGTGAGCATGATGACAACGAATCTTCAATTAACTGCCGAGGGCAAATTAAAACATTTTCTAACGCCTGAAGGCTTAAGTTCGACTTTATTAACAGACATTCTCGATAAAGCAGAAACGTTTTTTGATCAAAGTGCATCGCAAGTGAAAATCAAATCCATGCCGCTATTGCGTGATAAAACGGTGGTGAATTTATTTTTTGAAAACAGCACCCGAACGCGCACGACGTTTGAGCTGGCGGCAAAGCATTTGGGCGCAGAAGTGGTGAATATGAACATTGCCACGTCAGCCACGTCAAAAGGCGAAAGTTTGCTCGATACCATTCGCAATTTAGAATCGATGTTTGTCGATGCGTTTGTCGTGCGTCATGCGGTGAGTGGGGCAGCGCACTTTATCGCCCAGCAAACTGCGCCGCATATTAGCGTCATTAACGCAGGCGATGGTCAACACGCCCATCCCACGCAAGCGATGCTTGATATGTTCACCATTCGCCAGCATAAAAAAGACTTTTCCAATTTACGCGTGGCGATTGTGGGCGATATTTTACATTCGCGCGTGGCGCGTTCTGAAATTCATGCACTCACTATTTTAGGCGTGAAAGAGATTCGCGTCATTGCTCCCAAAACCTTATTGCCTTCGAAAATTGAAACACTTGGCGTGAGTGTGTCGCACGATATGGCGCAAGGACTTGAGGATATTGATGTGATTATTATGCTCCGTTTACAAAAAGAGCGTATGACTTCCGCGCTACTGCCTAGTGAACGAGAATATTTTCAGTGCTTTGGATTAACGCAAAGTCGATTGAAACTGGCTAAGCCAGATGCGATTGTAATGCATCCGGGGCCAATTAATCGAGGCGTTGAAATTGAGTCACAAGTCGCCGACGGCAACCAATCCGTGATTTTGCAGCAAGTGAGCAATGGCGTGGCGGTGAGAATGGCGGTCATGGCAATGGCGATGCTGTCTTAACGGGCATGTGATTGTAATATAAGCATATCCATCTAAAGTAGGGGGTAAAAAATAAACTGTGAGGTACTTCACAATTTCTATCTAAACTTAGGATTTATTGAAAATTGTTAGATAAACTAAATGCAAGTTAACTAATCAGCGGATTAAAACGCGGTTAGAAACCAGTATAAAGAAATGGCGTTGCCCAAAAAGCAAGGTTAAGGGAAACCTGCGTGCTATTGAAAGGCAAATAGGGGAGGTGCTCGGTAAGCACTAGCACTAACCAAGATAGTACAGCAAATCGCGTCATTTTCAAACTGGTTCTTTTTTAATTTCATTAACTAAATTTTAATAAAAAATAACGCATATAAAACAACATTCAACATGAAAAATCATGTCACCGCGTTGAATGCTGGCTTATCTAAGGGAAGAATGAAGCGATGAACAAAACATATAAAGTCATTATCACTGCAACTAAATTAAACCGTATTGCGCGTGTTAATAAAATAATTGACGTTGTTCAAGGTAGCACAACGCACATTCAAGCTAAAGGCGGAGAGCGTTTTGAACTTCACGATGCGCAAACCGGTATTTCACCCTCAATAAAAAAAATCATTACCAAACGCGTTGGTAATCATTTACATATTCAATTCGAAGGCAGCACGCAGCCAGATTTGATTATTGATAATTATTACGATGAAAGCGTACTTCCTAATGAACTCTCTGGCGTAAGTGAAGAGGGTCAGGTGTTTGATTATGTTATCGGTGAATCGCAAGATATAGGCGCACTCGATTTAGCGCAATCTGGCGCAGCAGAAGTGGCTGGCAGTGGCATGATGGAAACGCTTTCTGATATTGCCCTTCCACTAGGGCTTGCGCTTGCGGCTGGTGGCGCGGGCGTTGCTTTTGGAATGAGTGGTGGTGGCAGTAAAAAATCAACGGGCATTTTGTCGCTGACGAAACCTGTTGAAATGGAAGGGGGAACGGTTGATTCGATTCATCCAGTAAATCAAGCCTCAAAACTGCCAAACAATACGCCAAAATTTAGCATTCACAGCATGCCAAAAAGCATGACTGCGCAGTTAATTGTTGACGGAAAAGTGGTTGAATCGATTTTAGAGCAAGATGCACAAGGGAAGTATTATTTAACGCCTAAAGATCCCTTAAGCGAAGGCAATCATAAAATTTCTTATCAGTTTTTGACTGCCAATGGAAAATTAAGTGGCACCAGTGCTATTTTGGATATTTTGACAGATACTGTTATTCCCTATAGACCAGAAACACAACCAAGCACAGCAGAAACCACTACTGAAACAAATTCAAGTCATCAAACTGAAAGTACGACTGGTCAGGCATCGACACATAATACACTGCCCAATATTGCCATTGGTCAAATTCAAACAGGCACCAAGCCAGAGTTGATTGTTGATGGTAAACCGGTTGATACCGTTGTCACCACCGATGAAAAAGGCAATGTGACACTCACACCTAAATCCCCAATAGGTGAGGGTGAACATACCGTTACATATCGCGTTGTGACGCCATCGGGTAGAACAAGCAGCGAAAGCGAACCGCTTAAATTGATAGTGGATACCACGCCGCCTAGTGCGCCCACTGTTGCACCAGACATGACGCCAGAAACCGATGAAGGGGTGAGTCATACAGACAATGTGACGTCTAATCTAAAACCGCATTTTATGATTGGTGTTGTGCCTAAGGGGTTAACAGCGCAATTAGTC
>JBDLQG010000185.1:0-3699 GCA_039800705.1 Pseudomonadota bacterium | reverse complement strand
TTATTGGACAAAATCAAATAGCTTTAAAAAACAATTAGATCAAGTAATGATGAATCAAGCTCAACCTAGCTTGAGAGTGCCTTGGCTATTAAATTTTCAACTAATTTATCCACTTAAATTACAAGAACAAACCGCCATAGCCACAGCCCTATCGGACATCGATGCGTTAATTGGCGAATTGGATAAACTCATCGCCAAAAAGCAGGGCATCAAACAAGCCACCATGCAACAGCTTTTGACCGGCAAAAAACGCTTGGCTGGTTTTGGATCAACTTCAAAATATAAACAAACCGAAATCGGCATCATTCCTGAAGATTGGGAGGTTGAAACGCTAAGAAATATTGCTTATTTCACAAATGGAAAGGGACACGAACAATTTATTAATGAAACTGGTAATTACATTGTAATCAATTCCAAATTCGTCTCAACAGAGGGTAAAGTTTTCAAAAAATCCGTTTCTGCTCTTGCTTTACTGGAAACCGGTGACATTGCTATGGTAATGAGTGATATTCCAAACGGTAAGGCTCTGGCGAAATGTTTTTTTGTTGACGAAAATAATAAATACACGTTAAATCAGCGTATTTGCTCTATAAAATCAAGTGCATGTAACAACATTTTTTTATTTTGGAAATTAAACCGTAATAAGTATTTTCTTGCTTTTGACAGTGGTTCGGGTCAAACAAATCTTAAAAAGAAAGAAGTCTTAGATTGTCCAATCGCAATTCCTCCCACAATCGAAGAACAAACCGCCATCGCTAACATTCTCAGCGACATGGACGCAGAAATCAGCCAACTTGAGGGGCGTCGCGCGAAAATGGGCGAGCTAAAACAGGGAATGATGCAGGAATTATTGACGGGGCGAATTCGCCTAAATACACAGGACTCAACACGATGCTAAACGACACACTGAACATATCTTTTCCTGTCAAAACAGACATTTTGTTATCGTTAAAAGAAAATGCCGATGAATTCACCCAAAATTTGCGTTTTATGTCTGCGTTGATGTTGTACCGAAAAAATCGTTTATCGCTAGGCAAAGCGGCAGAATTAGCGGGTTACACGAAACTCGATTTTATCGATAAATTGCGTTTAGAAAATGAGCCGATTTTTGATTTTAATGAGCAAGAAATGGATGATATTTTTGCGGATGTGAATAAATTGCCATGATTGTTGTAGCGAATACTACGCCGATTATTTCACTCGCATCAATCGAGCGTTTGGATATTCTCGAAAAAATGTTTGATAAAGTTATTATTGCGCAAGCGGTTTATGATGAAATCAAAGCGAAACAAAATTATGGTTTTCACGAGATTGACAAAGCGGCGTTTATTGAAGTGCAAGAAATTAAAGGGCATTTGTACCGTGATCTGTTGCTAACAGAATTAGATTTAGGTGAAGCAGAAACCATTATTTTGGCAAAAGAATTGAACGCAGATTTTGTTATTATTGATGAAAATTTGGGTTATAAAATCGCTAATAATGCAGGATTGACGACAATTAGAACACTGTCTATTTTGCTGAAAGCCAAAGAAAAAGGTCATATCGAAAACATAAAGCCGATACTTGATGAACTGATTGTAAAAGGGCGATGGTATTCAAATAGAGTTTATCAAACGTGTTTGTTGAAAGCGGGGGAATGGTGATTGATATGGACGCAGAAATCAGCCAACTTGAAGGGCGTCGCGCGAAAATGGGCGAGCTAAAACAGGGGATGATGCAGGAGTTATTGACGGGGCGAATTCGGTTAACGGGAGGGCGTTATTTATGAATCAACTAACAGATCAAGAGATTGATTTTTTGGAAAGCCACATTCCAGAATTAGCAGAGGCCGCAGCAAAGCAGGCTTATTGGCAAGCTTTGGCGTCGGGTAATAGTGTGCTAATCGCTGAAAATGACAGTATTATTGAAGTTTTTCCCGATGGAACGCGTAATTTAATTGAAAAAATTGCACCTTCTGTTCCTGTACCATTGGGGAAAAATAAATTATGAGAAAAATATATTATAAAACAATATATTAACTTTTTAGGAGATTCATTTATGCCGCATCTTATTTTATCCGATATGTCAGCTAGTGTTTCAGAGCTGAAGAAAAATCCGTTAGAAACCGTTGCAGCCGGTGGAGGAATGCCAGTTGCTATTCTTAATCGGAACGAACCCGCATTTTATTGTGTGCCTGCTGCTATTTATGAAAAATTGTTAGAAAAATTAGATGATATTGAGCTCAATGCAATTGTGAATGAACGCTTAAATGATGGTCAGCCGTTGATTCGAGTATTGCTCGATGATTTATAATTTAGATTTTCATCCAACGGCATTTAAAGAATGGAAATCACTTGATGCCCCCATTCGAGATCAATTTAAACAAAAGTTATCAGAGCGCCTACAAAATCCACATCATCAAGCATCTAAATTGTCAGGACAAAAAGGATGTTACAAAATTAAACTGCGTGCGGTAGGTTATCGTTTAGTTTATGAAGTGCGTGATAACGAATTAGTTGTAATAGTCATTTCTGTTGGTAAACGTGAACGAAATGCTGTTTACAATAATGCGATAACTCGTAGGAAATAAGAACATGAACAACATCGGCAAACCCGAACGCGACACACAAAACCGCGTGATTGCATTATTTCGTGATGAATTGCATTACCGTTATTTGGGTGACTTTCACGAGCGTGACAATAATAGCAATATCGAAGAATCCATACTCACCGCGTATTTGACCAGAAAAGGGTATCACGCCCAGCAAATCAGCGCAGCGATAGGCAAATTACAAAACGAAGCCAGTAATCACAGCCAAAATCTTTATCATAAAAATAAAGCCGTTTATAGCTTGCTACGCTACGGTGCGCCCGTAAAAATCAGTGCCAGCGAAAACACGCAAACCGTTCATTTTATTGATTGGAAACATCCCACTGACAATGATTTTGCGATTGCGCAGGAAGTGACGCTCAAAGGTGAGCAGACACGCCGCCCCGATTTGGTGTTATATGTGAACGGCATCGCCATTGGCGTGATTGAACTCAAAAACAGTCGCGTGTCGATTGGTGATGGCATTCGACAAAATTGCTCCAATCAACGCCCCGAATTTAACGAGTGGTTTTTTTCAACGGTGCAATTTATCTTTGCGGGCAATGATAGCGAGGGGTTGCGTTATGGCACGATTGGCACACAAGAAAAGTATTTTTTAAGCTGGAAAGAAAACGAGCAAGAGAATGACCGCTACAAACTCGATAAATATTTGCTCAAAATGGGCGAGAAATCACGCTTACTGGAGTTGATGTTTGATTTTGTGTTATTTGATGGCGGTGTGAAAAAATTGCCGCGAGTGCATCAATATTTTGGGATAAAAGCCGCGCAAACGCATATCAAACAACGCAAAGGCGGGATTATTTGGCATACGCAAGGCAGCGGAAAAAGTATTGTGATGGTGTTGCTGGCAAAATGGATTTTAGAAAATAACCCAAATGCCCGCATTGCGATTGTGACGGATCGTGACGAACTCGACAAACAAATTGAGCGTGTTTTTACGGAGGCAGGCGAGCCAATTCAACGCAGTAACAGTGGCGCAGAATTGATGGCGCTACTGGGTCAACATAAACCGCGTTTGTTGTGTTCGCTGGTGCATAAGTTCGGGCGCAAAGACGTTGACGATTTTGATAAATTCATCAAAGAATTAGCCAATCAACCAAGTCACGCGG
>JBDLQG010000184.1:0-3704 GCA_039800705.1 Pseudomonadota bacterium | reverse complement strand
GCTGCGTGGTTAACCACGCAGCCAAGTATTTCAAAGGTGAATTATCCTGCGTTAACGTCACACGCGCAGCACGAATTGGCGAAAACACAACAAAGTCATTTCGGTGGTGTGGTGAGTTTTGAAGTGCAAGGTGGAAAAGAAGCGGCATGGAAACTCATTGACTCAACACAAATGCTCTCTATTACAGCCAATTTAGGTGATGTGAAAACGACCATTACGCATCCAGCAACTACCACGCATGGGCGTTTGACGCCAGAAGCACGTGCTAAAGCAGGTATCAGCGATAATTTGGTTCGTGTGTCGGTTGGTTTAGAATCAATTGATGATATTAAAGCGGATTTGGCGCGTGGGTTTTAGGGTTTCAATCAGATCATTTAAATAACCCCATCTAACATCGTTGGTTAGATGGGAAAAGTCAAAATACTAAAAACATCATCTACTCAAAACGCCGAGGAATCATCATTTTACTTAAGCGACGACGTGTAAATTCAACCAATGCACGAAAGCCGAGTAAGAAAAATAAAATTAACGCATAAAGTAGTGGTTCGGCAAGATTGCCTTTGAGTTGCCAAAAATAATGAATGACGCCTGCAATTCCTGCGATGTAAATAAAACGGTGTAATTTCTTCCAATTTCTTCCTAGCAATTTTTTTGACCAATTGGACGTCGTGATGCCAAGCAAAAATACAATGACATAAGTCACAATACCAAACCAAATATAAGGACTTTCAAGAATGTCTGTCCAAATCAGCCCCCACATGAAATTATTATCGACAGCGATATACGTCAATAGATGTAACGTGGCATAAAAAAACGAATACAAACCAAATAATTTTCGATAATCCGACATTCCTCGCCAGTGCGTAATGGTTTGAATCGGTGTTATCGCAAGCGTAATACCAAGAAAGCGCAGTGACCAATCACCTAATCGAATATGCAGCGCTTGAATCGGGTTTGAGCCTAAATTACCAAAAATAATATCAAGTAGTAGTCCCAACAATGGCAATAAGCAAAGAGTGAAAATCAAAGACCAGCGATGATTTTTGCTCTGAATCATAGAGAGTAATGTTGTTATTTTTTCCATCATTAGAAGAAGTGCCGTAAATCCATGTCGTTATATAACCCCGCTACTTGGTCACCGTAGCCATTAAATAATTCAGTTTGACGTCGTGATGTAAAAAAGCCGCTGCCCAGTAGACGCTCACTATTTTGGCTCCATCTTGGATGTGGAATGCTCGGGTTGACATTAGCATAAAAACCATATTCGTCAGGCGCAGATTTATTCCAACTGGTCAGTGGTGCTTTTTTCAATAGTTCAATTTTGACAATGGCCTTAGCGCTTTTAAATCCATATTTCCACGGCACAATTAAACGCAGGGGAGCACCATTTTGTTTTGGCAGGGCATCACCATACATACCCACAGCTAAAATGGTCAGTGGATGCACCGCTTCGTCAATGCGTAAACCTTCTATGTAGGGCCAATGCAAAACGGATTCACTGCGCAGATTTGGCATCACATCCGGCTGTTGAACGGTAGTGAATTTCACGAAATTAGCGGACGATAGCGGCTTTGCCATATTGAGTAAATTGACCAATGGAAAGCCTACCCAAGGGACGACCATTGACCACGCTTCCACACATCGAAAACGATAAATACGTTCTTCGAGTGTTTGTTTACTCAAAATATCTTCTAAATAAAATTTCCCTGCATTTTCCACTTCACCACTAATCTCAATAGACCACGGATCGATGGCAAGTGATTGAGCAAGTTTTGTGGAATCTTCTTTATTGAAGCTGAATTCGTAATAATTTGTGTATTCTTTGACCAATTTTTCGGGTGTTGGCGTGAGTGTTTTGGCTGACAAATCACTTTGTGCAAGGGTTGGCCATTTCGCTGAACGTTGCGCTAAAAGCGTTTGGCTATTTCCAACGAGTGTTGCTGCCATCATAGATTTAATTAGCGTGCGTCGCTCTTTAAATACTTTCTCATCGGTGATTTCATGGCTTGGAATTGCTTTTGTGGTTTTTATAATCATCGCTAATGTTCCTAAAATAATATGATGATTTGATATATCACCGGTTGTTATTTTTTGCCTTTTGGAATTAAACTGCGCAATTTCATGAATTTACGCTCTGTTAAAAAGGCAAGGGAGAACAGTTGCACAAAATTATCCGCTTCAATTAAATTTAAACCGATATTCTCGGGTACTAATTCTTTTCGGGTTCCAAAAATACGATCCCAAAAAGCAAGCACAATGCCGTAGTTGCTATCATGTTCTGCGCGTAGTGTAGAGTGATGAGTGCGGTGCAGTGAAGGCGTAATGATAAACTTTGACACAGCCTCCTCATTTTTAATGGCGATATTGGCGTGGTGAAAAAAGATAAAAAATAACTCAATAATTTCAATTGACAGCACTAAATACGCATTGACACCAATAATGATAACAAAGGCACATTTATAGACAATTTCAAGTAATAAATCGAATACATGGAATCGAAAGCCGGTAGAGACATTAAAACTTTTGTCACTGTGATGGATTTTATGAAAACGCCATAACGCTTCATATTTATGGCTAAAATAATGCCAAACGTAAATTGCTAAGTCAAAGAAGGCAAACGCTAATACCCATTTAATTGGCCCATCGGATAATCCGCTTAATACACCGTAAGTGGAAAATTGTTGCGCGACAAGAAATAATGAAGATGCTCTAAGTGTTGTTAGAATAACGTTATTAATGATAAATGCCGTAGTATTTGTCACAAACGATTCTTTATAGATTTTAGATGAGAACGTACGTAAAGGCTTTTTTTTCTCAAGCATAAGCAAGAAAAAAAAGGCAAGAATCGCTAAACCAAAAAGCGCTTCATTAAAAATTAAGCCACCACTTTTGGCGACAATTTCTGTTTCATTCATAAAAACTCACCTTTTTCTCAAACACAAAAAGTAACGTTAAAATAACGATTCTTTAGTTATTATTATTTTGATAACGCATCAATTAAGACGTTGAGTTCTTTGATTTCGTTATTTGCGGTCACTTGATCAGTAATATCGTATTGAACGCCAAGATAATAGATAACTCTATGTTTTTTATCAAACAGAGGGGTAATTTTTAGTCTATTATGAAATAAAGTGCCGTCTTTTTTATAATTACGCAGTGTTACTTCAATGGCTTCATTATTTTGCATAGCCTGTGCAATTTGTTGACGTGCTTCTTGATCACGGTCAGTGCCCTGCAAAAAACGACAATTTAAACCGATAATGTCTTCTTGCCCATAGCCCGTTAAACGCTCAAAGGCTTTATTTGCATAAACAATAGGGGCATCTTCTAAATCAGGATCCGCTAAGGTAACGCCATTCACGCATTCATCTAAAATCGCAGAAAGCACCTGTGGAATGAAACCACCACCATCTTTTTCAACAATAAAAGGCATAATTAAAACTCCAAAGTAGATTTAAAAAATAATGACATCGTGTATTTATTTTTATCAACATTTAACATCGATGAGATTTTTAATATTTTCAACAGTACTCTCCGCACCATCTTCGATGGCATAGCGAATGAGTTTTTGAAACGGTCGCATGAACATTTCTAGTTCAAGTAGTTCAAAGCGAAATGTTAAGCAAGTTCTTGTGTTTTCTTTTGGCTCAAGAAGATAACTTTGCCTATAAGGGGCGGTGAGGCCTTGGCAAACTAGATGGATA
>JBDLQG010000183.1:0-3731 GCA_039800705.1 Pseudomonadota bacterium | reverse complement strand
GTGCTTTTTGCCCAAAAATCGTGTCAAAATTCACATCTTCTTGGTTAAAATCAAGACAATAAAGTGGTGCGTGGTTTTCTAATGCAAAACTTTGCCCCGGTGTCACCCTGCCCTTACGTCTCACAAAGCTGCGAATACGGGGTGGCGCATTGGTATTTTCAAATGTCATAAATAATGGTAAATTTTATTAAGCGCGATAGGTTTCGTTTTGTTCGAGTTGAATAATAGCGTTTTTGATTTTTGCTTCAATGTCGGGCGTTAATTCATTATTTTTATAAATTTTTTCCAGCAAACCTTCAGACACTAAAACTTCTTTAATCCAACGTTTCATCACACGATAATTGGCATAACTTGATGCGATTTCGCCTGTTTTTGGATTTTTTAAGCCTTTTTTGACAGCGGCTACTTTCGATGGTTTCTCATCCGTTTTTTCTACTTTAGTGGCCGTTTCTGGCTTGACAAGTAATTTTGATTCGATATTGGGCATTAAGGGTGGTGGCGCAGTAAACGCGGCTGCACTAGGTATATCAGTTTTTTTGGCTACGCTAACATCGCTCATTGCCGTATAAATCACATACGCGGCATAACCCACTAGCAATACATAAATGATCTCTGTCATGTTTTTCTCCTCAAAAAAATAAAAATTATAGCGAATCCACTACAAATGTAATCCCATTGCATGCTTAGCTAAAATACTTTTCGCAAAAGGAAGGGTATCAAGTAACGTTAAACCTAAATTTCGAGCAGCAGCCAGTGCGAGCCATTCATTAGAAAAAACATGGACTAACGCGTTGGTGAATTGAATAGTGCGTGATTGATCGCTTTCACGTTTTTTTGCGTAACGCGCTAAAAAATCAGGCGCACCAATATCATTATCACTTTGCATGGCAATCATCGTTGCTAACGCCGTGACATCTCGTAATCCTAAATTGAAACCTTGCCCAGCAACGGGATGGAGTTGATGCGCTGCGTTACCAATAATGACGGCACGATTAGCAATAATATCGTCTGCACGAATGAGCGATAATGGGAAGGCGTGCCTTGGTGCGCTCAACGTTAATTCACCGAGACGATAACCGAAACACTGCTGGAGTTGCGCGATAAAATCGGTTTCACTGCCTTGCATCAACGCCTGAGCCTCATCACTTTTGCGTGTCCAAACCACCGCACAGTGATGTGTTCCTAAAGGCAGTAATGCTAAAGGCCCTGATGATGTAAATCGCTCATAAGCGACATTTTGATGCGGTCTTGAAGTGCTAACGGTCGTCACTATAGCTGATTGCCCGTAATCGGTGCGATGCTGCGTAATATTTAATAATTGTCGCACTGAAGAATGTCCACCATCCGCACCGACAACCAGTTTTGCACGTAAATTCATTGATTCTTGCGCTGATTTTAAACTGACAAACACCGCATTTTCATCAGAAATAATTCCTGCGACACGCGTAGAATACAATACCGTGATATTTTGGCGTTCAGCAACATGGTTGGCAATGTGGCTTTCTAAATCACGAGCCGCGATAACATAACCTAATGCAGGGACATTTTCTTTTTTGGCGGATAAATGCGTTTTGCCAAAATGGCCTTGGTCTGAGACATGAATTTTTTCAATAGGCGTTGCCGCGTGTGAAATTCCATCCCATAAATCGAGCGAGCGCAGCGCGTCAACGGTTCCAGCGGCAAGAGCTAAGGCGCGATCACCTAACGCGGAGCTATCGAGTGTTTGACGTGACTGTGCTTCAATAATAGCAATTTTTAAACCGGTATTTTGAAGTGATAGTGCAAGGCAATTTCCCGCTAAACCGCCACCGACAATAATTAAATCAACATCCACTTTTCGCCTCTGCCATTAACGTTTCGATTTCTGTAATGGTTTTAGGAACTTCATGTGTAAGAATTTCATAACCATTTTTCGTGACTAAGACATCATCTTCAATGCGAATTCCAATACCACGCCATTTTTTATCAACACTTTTACAGTTTTCGGGAATATAAAGTCCAGGCTCAACGGTCAGCACCATTCCCGCTTGCAGGAGTCGCCATTCTTGATTGACTTTATAATCACCTACGTCGTGCACATCCATGCCCAACCAGTGACCAATGCGGTGCATATAAAACTGCTTATACTTTTCGTTCTTAATTAATTTAGACACACTGCCTTTGAGTAAACCGAGCTTAACTAAGCCTTTTGTTAACACTTCAACCGAGGCGTCGTGTGCAGCATTCCATGGTACATTTGGTTTGATTTGTTCAATAGCAGCGAATTGTGCATCTAAAACTAATTGGTACAGCAAGGCTTGCGGTTCACTGAATGTGCCGGAAACGGGAAATGTACGCGTAATATCGGCAGCATAATGATCGCATTCAGCGCCAGCATCAATGAGCAATAAATCGCCATTTTTTAATTTATCGCTATTTTCTGTGTAGTGCAGTGTACACGCATTTTTGCCACCTGCCACAATCGATGGGTACGCCACATTGCGCAGACCCGATTGCATAAAATGATGCACAATGTCGGCTTCAACTTGATATTCATATTTTCCCGCAAAGCAGAGCTGCATGGCTTTAACATGCGCTTGTGCACTCACTTGCGCTGCGTATCGCATCAGTTTTAATTCAGCAGCACTTTTGAACAAACGCATTTCATGCACGATCGGCTCAATTGAGGCCAATTCTGCAGGCGCTACCACGCCACTACGCGATTGACTGCGAATATGACGTATCCATTCTTGCAAACTATGATCTAAGTCCGTGTCACGCCCCATGGGATAAAACACTTTCGTTTTATTTTCGAGCATGCCTGAAACAATATCGTCGATGTCGTCAATGGGAAACGAATCATCCGCACCAAAATGCTTAATGGCACCTTCAAGTCCAGCGTGTGCGCCTTCCCAAAGTGCCTTTTTCTCGTCAAATTCACGGCAAAATAAAATGTATTCGCCTTGACTGCGACCAGGAATAAAAACCGCCAGCGCATCGGGTTCATTAAATCCCGTTAAATAATAAAAATCGCTATCTTGTCGAAAAGGATAGTCCACATCACGATTGCGCACGCGCACACCGGCACTGCTAATTAACGCAATATTTCCCTTCCCTACGCGCTGCATAAGCTGTTTACGACGTTTTTTAAATTCGGATTGATTCATTTTAGTGCTCAGAAAAATTGTCACGCAATGCAAGCACAGCCGCGCGTAAATATTCGGTTAATTCCATAAAGTCGTTTTCAGCTTCGTCATCATCTAACGCAATATCACTGTCTAACTTTGTCATTTCAGCAACATCTTTTAAGATTTCTTGTGTTTGAATTGAAAACTGAGGTGCCGTATTAGCAAAGCCAACGCCAAGCAAAAATCCTTTGCACCACTCACGCAATCCGACAACACGCTCGATTAAATCTGAATCATCTTCATCGGGCAGAAAAAGTTCAAATTCAAATTCATCATTGAGCAGCACATCTTGCGTATCTTCAAATAAACCGTCAAGTATGGCTTTATGTTCATCATTTATCGGCGGTGAATGACGAAGTAGTTCTTCTAGCCACTGCGCCCCGCTGAAATTGATATTGACGGCTAATAATCCACTCGCCATTCCCTGCGCTTGTGCGGCGGATAAATCCGCGTCATATTGCCCTAAAAGGGCGTCAATTGTTGCGTAACTCATTTTCTCCACATAATAATGTTGTACTACTAAAATAAAAATAACACCTATGCTACCATTGTTCATTAAATTGA
>JBDLQG010000182.1:0-4759 GCA_039800705.1 Pseudomonadota bacterium | reverse complement strand
CAATCTTGTGGTGCGAGGAGGGGGACTCGAACCCCCACACCATTTCTGGCGTCAGGACCTAAACCTGGTGCGTCTACCAATTTCGCCATCCTCGCGAATATCCGCAAACTGCCAAGCTTAGACTTCACTCTAAAGACCGTAATTCTACAATGCCTAGGGTTTTAGAGATGGATTTAGGCCTTGTAGAGCAAAGCTACCGCATGGACGGCAATGCCCTCTCCCCTGCCCAGGTGCCCGAGAGATTCGTTGGTCTTGGCCTTGAGGTTGACATGGCTAGGGGTAACAGCCAAATCAGATGCAATATTTCGGACCATTTCAGGCAAAAAATCCGCTAATTTAGGTTTAACATCATTTTCTGGACTGTATTCACGATGATGTTCGCGCCAGTTGATCATTCCCGCCCAACCCGGTAACTCTAACGCTAAACGCTGTAAATAGACTCCCCACTTTTCTTGCGGAATATGATGTGCAGATAAATGAAAAATAATAGTATCAATCGCATTATCGGGAAGTTGCTCAATGATTTGCTGTGCAGTAGGCAGTTGCGCTAAATGGGCATTAACATCGTAAATGAGCATCGCTCGCCACGCGCCATACAAGCCTAATTGATTACGCTCAGGTAGCAACCATGATGCAACGCCTTCATCAAGCGCACTTGCGCATAATCGAATCAGTTGCGGCTGTACAAATTCTAAACAATCTATGCCGGTAAGCTGCTTAATCAATCCACGCAAAGTCACTGTTTCGCCAAGTGATAAAAGACACTCTTTCAATAAACTATTGGCTTTCTTTGACCACGCATCGCGTACATTATTATGTTCTTCAACTAGGTTTTGCCCAAACCATTCGTCAATCTGCGTTGACGTTAAATTCAACAAATCTTCACTGTGTAGAGACGTCTTTGTTAAATTTAATTTCGCTAAAATCACTTCCCATAATTCATAAATAGAGGATTCTTGATTTTTTGCGCTGGAAAATACACGTTCACGCAACGCAGTGTCTTTTTCTCTGCTAATGCCGCAAAAATGTCTGCATCTGTAATACGCCCTTTCTCGTAGAATTGACGCATCATTTGCTCTGGCAAATAACCGACAATACCAGTTAACTGTTCAACTTCCGCCAGTGCATCTTCAAAAGGCAGATGTTGAAAGCCATGAATCGTATTGTGATGAACGAAATTTAAAATAGGTCCTTGAGCGGGAAGAATATGATCAATATGCGCAAGCGTGTCAGCAATAATTTCGCGTGGCGTCATGGAATTTGAGTTTGAATGTTCAAGAGGTGCAGACATGGATACTCCGTCAAAGACTACGCGATTTTAGGTCAACGGCGTGAGTTGTAAGTGAATGATTTGAGTCATTTGCGAAACTGTGACAGATGACAAATTGATAAGCCACGAAGGAAATAAACCAAAAAATACAATGCCTATAACCAAAATGCCTGCGGCAAATAATTCATGATTTTTTAAATCAGCCACTTTTTCCATCGCTGGTTGACTTGTTCCCGTAAATAAAAGCCCAATCGTTCGCATACAATAAGCCGCGCTAATCAAAACGCTTAGGCTAAAAAACACCATCCATGCGCCCCATTGCTCAAAACCACCTAATAACGCATGAAGTTCTGCGACAAATCCAACTGTTCCAGGCAGTCCCATCGCGGCGAACAGAACAAACGTCATTAAAAATGCAAAACGAGGGGTAATTTTAATTAACGCACTGTAATCTTGAATATTGCGTGTATGGGTCCGCTCGTAAAGCAGGCCAACCAATAAAAACATCGCACCTGCAATGAATCCATGCGCGGTCATTTGCAGTACCGCGCCCATCAATCCCGTTTCGTTCAAACACGCAATGCCAAGAAGCACAATGCCTAAATGACTCACCGAGGAATAAGCGACCATCGCTTTTAAATCACTTTGTCGCCATGCAAGCAAACCACCGTAAATCATGCCAAATAATGCCAAAATAATTAGCAATGGCTGTAGCGTTTGTGCGGCTAGAGGTAGCATCACTACAGCACGAATCAGACCGTAAGCTCCCATTTTAAGCAAAATACCCGACAGTAAAATGCTCACAGGACTTGGCGCTTCAACGTGCGCAAGTGGCAACCAGCCATGCAGTGGAAAAATAGGCATTTTTACGCCAAAGCCAATCAAAAAGCCCAATAACACCCAAATCTGCTGCGTTTTTGGCATATTCTCTGACACGACAGACATCGCCTGCATAAGTGAGGCGTGTTGTGGGACATATTCATAGGCGGCAATTAAACTCACCAACATAAAAATAGAGCCACCCATTGTATAAAGGACGAAATTCAAGCTTGCGGCATGGCGACGTTTTCCGCCCCAACGATTGATGAGAAAAAATAACGGGATGAGCGTCACTTCCCAGAAAATATAAAAAATTGCCCAGTCTTGCGCTAAAAAAACGCCCAGCATGCCAAATTCAAGCAATAAAATACAAATATGATAGCTTTTGACACGCTCTTTAATAGATCGTGACGCTAATAATGCCACGCAGGTGAGTAGCGTAGCTAACGTCACCATCGGCAGTGATAAGCCATCAATGCCCAGTGCATAACTACTGCCAAATTTGGGATTAAGCGGAAAATATTCACTAAATTGTGATGCCACATTAGACGCATCATAATCGACTACTAATTTACAACATATCAAAAAAGCGAGCGCGGTAAAAAACTGCGCCGTCATTCTAAGTAATTGAGGATATTCGCGGGGAATTAAGGTGAGAACAAGTACACCTAGAGGGGGCGTCCAAAGGAGAGCGCTTAAAATCATCATAAATCGTTGGGCTATTTCCAGAAGGCATTGAGCGCTATTGAAAAAACGCTATATTAAATCAATCTAAGATTGTATATTAAATCTCCATTAATTAAAAAACTAAATTTGAAAAAAATTAAGTCTAAAAACAACACAAAAAGAAATAGAGAGAAACATGATTATAGTGACAGGCGGCGCTGGATTTATCGGTAGTAATTTAATTCATACGCTAAATTGCCAAGGATACGATGATATTTTATTGGTCGATAATTTAACCAATGGCCATAAAATGCACAATATTGCCGATTTGACAATTGCGGATTATATGGATAAACAGGATTTTATCGCCCGACTTGAAGAGGTGAATTTTTTACCTAACGTCAAAGCCGTTTTTCATCAAGGTGCTTGCTCAGCAACAACGGAGTGGAACGGTCACTATGTCATGGAAAATAACTACAATTACTCCAAACGTCTTTTGCATTGGTGTCAAGATAGAAAAATACCTTTTGTGTACGCCTCATCGGCATCGGTTTATGGCATGGGTGAAAATGGCTTTGCGGTTGATCGTGCCTGTGAAAAACCGATTAATATGTACGCCTATTCTAAATTTCAATTTGACCAATATGTACGCAACCTATTGCCTACATCGCAAAGCCAAATTGTAGGGCTGCGTTATTTCAATGTTTACGGCTCGCGTGAACAGCATAAAGGCAGTATGAGCAGTACGGCTTATCATTTCAATGCGCAACTGCATCAATCTGATGAGGTGAAATTATTTGCAGGATGTGATGGTTACGCTGATGGCGAGCAAGAGCGTGATTTTGTGTATGTAAATGATGTTGTGGCAATTAACTTATGGTTTTTGAATCATCCTGAGTGCAGCGGTATTTTTAACGTCGGTACAGGAAAAGCGCAGACATTTAATACCATGGCGCAAACGGTTGTAGATTGGCATGGGCGCGGAAAAATTAGCTATATCCCCTTCCCTGAGCATTTACAAGGCGCCTATCAAAGTTATACCCAAGCGGATTTATCGACCCTACGCGCAATTGGCTGTGACCATGAATTTTTAGATGTCAAAGCGGGCGTGACCGATTATTTGAACAGGTTAAATCAACATGCTTGAAGTACTGAATAATATATTGCCCCAAACACAATGCGGACAATGTAGTTTTAAAGGTTGCCGACCTTATGCGCAGGCTATTATTGAAGGTGAAGCCGACATTAACCAATGCCCTCCAGGTGGCGATTTAGGTATTTCAAAAATTGCGCAATTGCTCGGTGTAGAATCCAAGCCACTCAATACGCAATTTGGTGAACATAAACCCAAAAGCGTCGCTATTATTGATGAAGAAATGTGTATTGGTTGCGTTAAATGTATCGCTGCTTGTCCTGTTGATGCGATTTTAGGTGCGGCTAAATTTATGCACACGGTTATCGTTTCAGAATGCACAGGTTGTGAATTATGTATCGCGCCTTGCCCTGTTGATTGTATTACGATGCAAATTTTAGAGAATCCAAATCGCGCTCCAAGTAATCTTCATGCAAAACAACGCTACGACGCACGGCAACAACGCAAAGAAAAAGAAGCATTAGACAAAGCAGAACGTTTGCGCAAACAAAAAGAGCGTTTGGTGGCTATGCAAAATCCATAATTCATCACGCAAAAAAGGAATACACCCTTCCAAGGATTCCTTTTTTTGAAAGTGCTGACGAGACAGTAGTGTGAGTTAATTCACCTCCGGATTTTGCTTGATTAAAAAAAGGTTCTATTTTTTGGTAAGTTCTATCCTAAAAGAGAAAAAAACGCTGATAAATCAAATACTATCTTAACATAACCACAAATCCACTTAAACTTTCACACAATGAACCGATAACAACTCATCGAGATAATATCGCTGTCGCTTATGTCGTTTTGAGATGTGAGAGCGATTCATTTACACTGATTAGCCTAAGTTGCTGAGCAGATTGACTATTTTAGTA
>JBDLQG010000181.1:0-3804 GCA_039800705.1 Pseudomonadota bacterium | reverse complement strand
CAATATTAATTAACGTGTCATTCCCTTCACCACCAGTGGCAGAACCTGCAGAAGTCCGTTCACCTAATGTAACAATTACAGCACTGAGTGATTGACGATAATCAACAATATCACCCCATTGCCCATCAGCACGGCCATCGATTATATCGTCACCTAGCCCACCATCAAGGCGATCACCATCGTCACCGCCCAGTAAAGTGTCGCTACCATCGCCGCCTACAAGAGCATCAGCACCACTTCCACCTAATAAAGAATCATTTCCTAAACCACCCATTAACAAGTCATCGCCTTCAAAACCCGTAATTGTATCGTCTCCAGATGTACCAGTGAGATTATCATCACCTGAGTTACCATTAATGGTTCTTGCCGCTAAGTCTGCAATCCGCGCTTTTTCTGCAGCGATTTTGGCATCATTGATGGCTTTTTGCTCCGCTGCTGCTCTTTCAATAGCGGCTTGCGCAGCAGCAATTCGGGCATCTTCAATAGCCTTTTGCTCTGCAGCGGCTTTTTCAATCGCTGCTTGCTCAGCAGCAATTCGGGCATCATTGATGGCTTTTTGCTCCGCTGCCGCTTTTTCAATAGCCGCTTGTTCGGCGGCAATTCGGGCATCATTGATAGCCTTTTGCTCCGCTGCCGCCTTTTCTATAGCAGCTTGCTCGGCAGCGATTCGGGCATCTTCGAGGGCTTTTTTTGCTGCAGCGTCAGCTGCGATAATATCTCCAACAGATTTTTGCGTATCAACAACGATATTATTAATTGCTTTAGCTGCTGCATCACCAGTAAATATATCCCTTTGTGCTTTCAAAGCGGCATCAATCGCATTTGGATTTTTGACATCAAACTTAACCGCAACCTTTTGTAATGACTGACCCGCATCGTTTTGAACAAATGAACTGACTTTATCCAAATTACCTAATAAGGTCAGACCATTTCCATCTTTACTGTTTACAACAGCAGTTGTAATGTTATCAGCAGCCGTTTTCAAAACGTCAGTTAGAGTGGCTGTCATTTTATCCATTTTAGTAATGAAGTTTTCGGCATTAAAATTAGGAACATCCACGCTAGAAGCAAACGATTTGACTTCCTTGGCACCCGCTACAATGACATTTTTCAATAATACAGCGTCAGCCAAATTGATTTTGCCATCGTCTAATTTTTCATCATTTGAAATTGCAACGACCAAGGATTTAATCAACGCATTACTTGCATTTTCTTGAGATAAACTATCACTTCCCCCAGCAGCACCTTGAAGAACTTGGCTTGTCGTCACAAGAAAATTCGCAATTTGCGCTGAACTCGCCATAATTTGTGTTGCTATAGATTGTGTTTCGCTCGATGTTCCCGTTTTGACAATTTCAGCAATCGGATCGTAGGTGGTTAAATCCAGCTTTTCCGAATCAAACCCAAATGCCTTGGCAACTGATTTTTCTGCTTGTGCTAGTGTTTGACCTGCATCAATGAATCCTTGTTGCACCGTAGTGAGTGGGGTAACTACGCTCGAGCCTTCAGGTGCCCGAAGTGTGCCGGCAAAAGGCTTTCCTGTAGATAAATCGGTTCCACCCGAAAGAACCAGACTACCTTTAGGATCGTTTAATTCAAAATTACCATATTCGTCTGTAATGGCACTGGCTTCATCAGGCTCTTGAATGCCGTTACCATTTTTATCTGCAAAAACAATCGCGCCTTTTAAATAGCCATCAAGCGCTTTTGCTTTGAGTTTATCAACAAAGGTTTGTGTTTGACTTGCGGTATCTTTGGTTGTGCTTACCACTGACAGCGTTTTAAGCGTAAATTGCGTTGGTAATGTTAAACCTGCAAAGGCATTACCTGATTTATCCAAAATAACACCTTCAGCAAATGTGACGTTGTACTCAGTATTTTCCATCAAATCTTTAGTTGGATTGATTGTGACAACTTTATTATTAATAAATACTTGAGTAGTGTCTTTTACAGAAATCGTTTGCGAATCAACTCCGTTACTAATAATAAAATCGCCACTTCCGGCGCTAATATTTTCATTAAAAAATAGACTAATATTACTGTTTTTAGCGACATCGATACTATGATTGACGGGCGATGTATTTAGCAAAGTTGGTGCGAGCGTATCTACAAATTGACTAATTTTTTCAGACGCAATATTGCCGTTACCGGCAAGATCCGTGAATTTCCCTGAAGCGACTTCGACTGTGACTGATGCGGTTGAATTGGCATTTGGCAGCACATTTAACGTATATGTCGTAGGATCTAACGAAGTAAACGCGCCTTTCTCAGCACCGGTGACGCTAATACTGTCAGCATTAAACGTATTACTCGCTTCACTGAGTGTAAATGTATAAAGAATAGAACTATTCGTTGAGGCACCTTTGTCATCTGTAATAATTAAGGTGGGACTAGTTTTATCGTGCGTATCAAAAGTAAAAACGTTTTTTCCAATTAGCGCAGTCAACGCGTTGCCTGCGAAATCTGTCACAATACCTTTGGGCGACGTTAACGTATAAATTTTTTCAGACTTGAGATTTTGCGTGGGGTGGATAGTTAATATATTGCTTTGGAAAGAGACTTGTTGGGTATCTGTGATGGGAATAAGAATCTGAGTTGTTCCATCATTTAGTGTAAAATTGCCTTTACCGATTTTAATTGGCTCTTGAAATTCAAGCTGTAGATTGTCACCAACCTCGCCTTTTCCCGAATATTGCTGCAATATGGGAGTTTGTTTATCTCCCGTTGCTATCGTCTTAAAACTTAAATCAATTGCCGATACCAGATTGGGTGTTAATGTCACATCACCTAACGCGCTATCCTCTATGTGCAATTTGTAAAGACTATTTACGTTTAAATCAATAAGGGGATTGATTGTTAGCGTATTACCAGAGACGGTAATTTGTTTGTCGGTAATTGAAATAGTTCGTGAGTCATTATCAGTAATCAGTGTGATATTACCTTTACCTCGTTGAATTTTCTCACTAAACGTCAGCACGATATTATCAGTTGACGCAATACCTGTTTTTTTTGCATCAAAGCTAGTTTTAGTTAATATGGGTTTAATTGTATCAATCGTATCGAAATACAACGTCATGGAATCTTGAAACCCTGCATATTTATTACTATTTAAATCTGTAATCGCATTGTTATCAATTTTAACGCTATAGTGACTGTTGGGAAGAAAATCTCTAGCTGGGTTTATAACAAGTGTCTTACCGATGAGACTGTATTGACTGGAAGATGATGATAAAGAAATGGTTTGTACATCACCTGCATCGTTAGATATAACAATGTTTCCAGTGCCAACTTGAATATTTCTATCAAATATCATCATTAAATCTTGATTTAACGCAATATTGCTTGACCCTTTTTTAGGTGTTGTCAACACAAGGGAGGGGCTCACTTTATCTTTCATTGCCATCTATTAAATTCAAAAATAGAAATCAAGTTTCTAAGAAATTAACTACGACACCACAAAAATTTGGAATAACGTAAAAAATCTCAATAAACAGTCACATTGTTGAAACGCGTGTTTTGTGAAAAGTGCACCAAATTCATCATAGTATTCGTTCTTACGGCAAAATATTACCACCATATATCAATATTGCGCAATCCAGTAAAAATATACTCTTAATAGCATTTGCATGTGAGCAAGAAAATAAAAAATATTTATCTAGCAAATACAATTATTTATCATTAAAAAATTGTAAAATTATATTAATTTTTTCCATTTCTAACGTGTTATTTGACAGAATACAGTGTAAATATCAAAATAACGCAAATTCGCTTTGGGGACGCATTGAAATAGCGTTATTTCAAAAT
>JBDLQG010000180.1:0-4732 GCA_039800705.1 Pseudomonadota bacterium | reverse complement strand
ATAAAGTACTACTGGAAGATATTTATTGCCCTACATACCTTGATACAGTTAAAAAATACACATTCGAATGATTTTTCAGCTTAAAATCTGATTTAAAGTTTTTAGGATGCAACATGAACCTTTATAATGCCGCTTTCATTTATTTAATCTTCTGAGGAAAACAATGGCTGTTTACAGTACAAACGAATTTAGATCTGGCTTAAAAATCATGCTTGATAATGATCCTTGTGCAATTATCGAAAATGAATTTGTGAAACCCGGTAAAGGGCAAGCGTTTAATCGCGTCAAAATCCGTAACTTAAAAACCGCTCGCGTCATTGAACGCACGTTTAAATCAGGTGATACACTTGAAGGGGCGGATGTGGTTGATATGGAAATGCAATACCTCTACAACGACGGTGAATACCGTCATTTCATGATGCAAGATACGTTTGAGCAATACCAAGCGGATGCCAAAATTGTGGGTGATGCCGCGCTTTGGCTCAAAGATCAAGATATGTGCACCGTCACATTATGGAATGACGCGCCACTTGCTGTGACGCCTGCAAATTTTGTGGAACTCGACATTGTCGAAACCGATCCCGGTGTGCGTGGTGATACGTCAGGTGGCGGTGGAAAACCAGCAAAATTATCAACAGGCGCGGTGGTTCGTGTTCCGTTGTTTGTACAACAAGGTGAGATAATCAAAGTCGACACGCGCACAGCAGAATATATTTCACGCGTAAAAGAATAACAAAACGTGCAATCTACTCTGCAATCCCCTTGGCAACCTAGTTGCTCGATTGAATCATTGCAACGTAGAGCGTGGATGCTAAGTCGCATTCGCGCTTTCTTTGCAACGCGACGCGTTCTTGAAGTCGAAACCCCCCTCCTAAGTCATGCCAGCGGCACGGACCCACAACTCGCGTTCTTTACCTCAAATTACAACACGCCACCCATCACGCAAACCCTTTTTCTGCAAACGTCGCCAGAATTTGCGATGAAACGCTTACTCGCCAGTGGCAGCGGCTCGATTTACCAAATCTGTAAAGCGTTTCGTAATGGCGAAGTAGGACGTTTCCACAATCCTGAATTCACGATTTTAGAATGGTATCGGGTGGGATTTGATTTAACGCATTTAATGGATGAAGTGGAAGCCTTATTTAACGACTTGTTTGATAATCAATTAGGAACGCCTCAGCGTATCGCTTATTCGACCGTTTTTGCTCACCATACTGGACTCGATGCGCTGACTTTCTCACACCAAGCCTATTGCGATTTTGCGAAACGTGAAAATCTACACGATGCGATCACCTTATGTGGTGAGAATCATGCGTTATGGCTGGATTTTTTGTTTAGTTTTTGCGTGCAACCGCATTTAGGTAAAAACGCGTTATGTATGATCTATGACTACCCTGCGTGCCAATCATCGCTTGCTAGATTAAATGTGAATAATCCCTTGCTCACAGAGCGTGTTGAAGTCTTTATCAATGGGGTGGAACTGGGCAATGGCTTTTACGAATTAACCCATGCGGCGGAGCAAAATGCGCGTTTTGACGCTGAAATTTCCATGAGAAAAAATGAACATTTACCCCTAGCGATAAAAGATACGCGTTTAATCTCTGCGTTAGAGGCAGGACTTCCCGATTGTGCGGGCATTGCCATCGGTCTTGATAGACTGCTGATGATGTTGGAAAAAAGCGCAGCAATTTCGGATGTGTTAAGTTTTGATGTGACACGCGCTTGACACTTATTTTTTTCGTTGATGTTAGTTTATTTTTATTAGACTGCTATAACCAAAAAGGCGTAACACGGTGCGTTACGCCTTTATCTTTTGAGCATCGATTGTAGACTTAGTTTTATTGTTGATTTTCGTCATCAACTTTTGACAAACCATCTAATGACCAGTTACTGAACTCTGCAGCACCACTGGTATCATCCCCATTTTTGTAACTAATACGACACACATATTTATGTTTTGTAGGTGGTGTCGCTTCTTTCATCACATCCGCTTCTGCACTCACAACGTATTCATAATTACCCAAGCTCCATGCGTTTAACGGCTTTTCGGGTAGAGTTACCGTTGTTTTTTCGTCTAAACTCGCCTTAAGATGTGCATTACAATGTTGAAAAGCAAATTGCGTCATATCCGAGGACTGCGACATCATACTGCCTTGATCTTTGCTATCTACCAAAAATAAATCAGAGGTTGCAGCATCTTTTGCAATAGGAATAAGAAGTTCGCGCTGAAAAACAATAAGGGCTATAACCGCAGTAATAATAACTAGAATTCTTTTTTTACTTGTTGTGTTCGTACTTGTTTGATCGTCCATAGTTACCCTAATTCATAAAGTTAATGAAGCAACCGTATTGTAACACAAGTCATTTACTGAATTTATGGCGTTAAATTTCATAAACTCTGCCTAATCCATCTAAACTTATGTATGTTTCAAATACAAATGGGCATTTAATTACCTTTCACGTGACTTTTCCATTTATTTTTTAATGATTTTTAAGTAAAAAATCACTCAAAATTAGCCGCGCTAATCGCGTTATACCCTTTTTAAAACTAAGATTTTTGTTTATAAAGTGCCATTACCTGTTTCACATAATTTTGCGTTTCAGGGTAAGGCGGAATGGAATTATTGTGACGCAACACGGAATTTTCGCCCGCATTATACGCAGCAATAGCGAGATCTAAATTATTGGGAAATAAATTCAACAAATGCCTTAAATAACGTGTTCCACCATCAATATTTTGCTCAGGATTATTGCTATCTAGCACACCAAAACGACTCGCTGTTGCGGGCATAAGTTGCATCAAGCCCACCGCACCAGAAGTGGACACTGCATTGGGTCTATACGCTGATTCAGCCTGTATGACAGCGTGTACTAATTTTTCATCGACTTGGTGACGGGCGGCAACCTGCGACACTAATTGATTAAATTTATTTTTATCTGCAATATCATAAGGCGTATTTGACACACTCACCGGCGGCACATAAAAACCTTTATTCACAGAAGAAATTGGCGTGGCCGCTGGCACAATCACTTTTGTTTTACTAATGAAAGCAACATCCGTGCGAGGTTTGTCTGTATAGATAACACTCTTTGCAGCGTCTTGGTATTTATAAAAATATCCTGTCGTGGGTGTTGTTGCCAATACAGGCGTTTTAATGATCGGTTTTGCGGCTGGCACGGGTGCCTTATTGGTATAGATAACTATACCATTTGCATCCACCGATTTTTTATAAATATCTGCTTTGACCTGCCCACAGTATCCTATTATGAAAAAAATAACCAAACAATTACGCATAACCTCATTACCTTTAGCCTGTTGTCATCACCACTTTTTCAGCAGCTTTCACTGCATTACTGCGTGCTGTATCGGCACAATTAGCGATTGCTAAAGCGACGCCCATACGACGATGAACAAATGCTTGCGGTTTTCCAAATAAACGAATGTCTGTATTCGGTAGGCTTAACGCTTCATGCAAGCCTTTATAATGTAAGCCTTGCGCGTCAATTGGACTTAAAATAACTGCACTTGCGCCAGCACTCTTTAACGCGGTATTAACTGGCAATCCTAAAATTGCACGTGCGTGTAAATCAAATTCTGTTTGCATTTGCGTGAGTAACGTGACCATGCCCGTATCGTGTGGACGCGGACTCACCTCACTAAACCAAACATCATCCCCACAAATAAATAATTCCACGCCAAATAAACCCAATCCGCCAATGGCAGTCGTAATTTCTCTGTGGCGATATGCTGCGCTGTTTGCAACGCTTTTTCGCTCATGGCTTGCGGCTGCCAACTTTCGCGGTAATCGCCATTTTCTTGCGTATGGCCAATCGGCTCACAAAACGTGGTTTCAACGTCACCTTGCGCATTTAGCGCACGAACGGTTAATAATGTAATTTCAAAATCAAACGTAATTTTACCTTCCACAATCACTTTACCCGTATCAACACGCCCGCTATTGCCTGCGTATTCCCAAGCGGCGTTGAGTTCTTGGGCGCTTTTTACCATGGACTGCCCTTTGCCTGAGGATGACATGGTCGGCTTAATAAAACAAGGATAACCAATGCCCCCCTCAACGGCAGCGACCAATTCCTCAAAGGAGTCCGCGAAGGCGTAATTTGACGTCGGTAAACCTAATGTTTTTGCCGCCAGTGTGCGGATACCTTCACGATTCATCGTTAATTGAATCGCACGCGCGTTTGGCACAACCACGCAGTTGCCTTGCTGCTCAATTTCAAGCAACGCCTCTGTTGCGAGTGCTTCGATTTCGGGAATAATATAATCTGGCTTTTCTTCCTCGATTAAGGCTTTTAATGCGCTGGCATCCGTCATATCAATCACATGAAAACGGTGTGCTAGCGCGTGTGCCGGAGCGTTAGCGTAACGATCAACCGCAATCACTTCAACCCCAAAACGCTGCAATGAAATGACCAATTCCTTACCGAGTTCACCACTTCCAAGTAACAACGCTTTTGTTGCGCTAGACGTTAATGCCGTGCCTAAAGTCATAAAAAATACACCTTAAAATGAATTAAAAAAAGAAATTTGATTGCCCTATTATAAGCGTTAAATATAACACCAGTCGTTTTTAGGCTAAAATAGTCTGCAAAGGTGACTATCTAAGTCCAAGCTCATTTCCAAGGTAAACAAAAACGTGAATTTTAGTTAATAGACTGTACATATATTTTGATGTATATTTTGTTTTGTATAGAGAGGGATAATGATGGGTGA
>JBDLQG010000179.1:0-3835 GCA_039800705.1 Pseudomonadota bacterium | reverse complement strand
AGCTGTTGTATGAAGTTTCTATGGCTTACTCTCTTATGAATTTCTGTATGGCTACATTTTAAATCACAAATCACTTTTTATAGGTGCGGAATGTCGGTTTCACCTTCGGCTTAGTTGACTTTCTTCCTCTTGATTTGAACAATGCGCCATTTTTTTTAAGTGTTTATATGAAGCGAATCATTGTTAGTAATAATTAGAGTTTTTTGATTTTATTGTCATTATAACAATAAGTTATGCAGTATATAGTTGGAGATACTCAATCGACGTTAAGTATATGGTACCGAGAAAAGGACTTGAACCTTCACGGGCTTGCGCCCACTAGCACCTGAAGCTAGCGTGTCTACCATTCCACCACCTCGGCATGGACGGTGCGAACTATACGCAGCGCTGCCACGTTTGTCAATGCTAACCCAAAAACACGTTTAGAGTAAAAACCTTTGAATCATTTAGCTTTGCGCCTTTTACCTTGAGCGTTAAACCTGTATGATAACAGGCAAATTATTATTGAATTTTTTCTAAAAGAAGTTGCCCAAAAAAAATGCCATCAAAGTCTAAACATCCTGTTGATTTCGCGTCAAAAAATGATCCTTTCGCAGAACGCGAAGCTGAAAAATATGACAATCCTATTCCCAGTCGTGAATTAATTCTGCAATTACTTAGCGATGAAGGTCGTCCCCTTTCGCGCCCAGACATTGCAAGTGCCTTTGCCATTGAGGATGAAGAGCGTCTTGAAGCCTTGCGCCGCCGCTTACGCGCAATGGAACGTGATGGACAGGTGTTATTTAATCGAGGCAGTCGTTATTGCCTTGTGAATAATAAAGATTTGATTGTGGGGCGTGTGATTGGTCATGTTGATGGGTTTGGTTTTGTTCGCCCTGATGACGGCTCAGAGGATTTGTATTTATCGCCGCGTGAAATGAATGTCCTTCTCCACAATGACCGAACAATGGTTCGTGTGGTTGGTGTGGATAGAAAAAATCGTCGTGAAGGCGCAGTTGTTGAGATTTTAGAGCGCAATACGCACCAGATTGTTGGGCGTTTATATGTTGAAGATGAATTTACTTATGTGATTCCCGACAACAAAAATATTGCGCAAACGGTATTGGTGGAAACGGGTCATGTCGCTGGCGCTCAACACGGTCAAATTGTGGTGGCGCAAATTACGCAGCAGCCGACGAAATTGCATCAACCTTTAGGGCGTATTATTGAAATTCTAGGTGATCATTTAGCACCCGGTATGGAAATTGAAATGGCTATTCGCACGCATGAATTGCCGAGCATTTGGCCTGAAGAATTGCTGACGGAAATTGCACCGCTGACAGGTGAAGTACCTGAAGAGGCAAAAGAGGGGCGAGTGGATTTGCGTAGCACGCCACTGGTTACCATTGACGGTGAAGATGCCCGCGATTTTGATGACGCGGTATATTGTAAAAAAACGCCCAAAGGCTGGAAATTATTAGTGGCTATTGCTGACGTATCGCATTATGTGACCGTGGGCAGTGAACTCGATAAAGAAGCGCATAATCGCAGCACGTCGGTCTATTTCCCCGAGCAAGTGATTCCGATGTTGCCCGAAATTTTGTCAAATGGCTTATGCTCGCTTAATCCTCACGTTGACCGTTTGTGTATGGTTTGCGAGATGATTATTGATGAAGACGGACAAGTGGGACGTTCACGCTTTTATGATGCAGTGATGCGCTCGCACGCGCGTTTGACGTATAACGACGTAGCGAAAATGCTCGTTGACGGTGACGAAGCCTTAACGCAGCAACACGCTGTGTTGATGCCTGATTTAACGCAGCTCTATAATCTTTACCAAGCCATGCGCAAAGCACGTGAAAAACGCGGCGCAATGGATTTTGATACGCAAGAAACACGTATTGTTTTCGGTGAAAATCGTAAAATCGATAAAATTATTCCTGTCGTTCGCAACGATGCGCATAAATTGATTGAAGAATTTATGATTGCCGCAAACGGCTGTGCGGCGCGTTTTTTAAATAATAAAAAAATGCCTAAATTACTGCGTGTGCATGAAGGCCCCAGTGAAGAAAAATTAGCGAATTTACGCACATTTTTAGGTGAGTTAGGGCTGCGGATGTCGGGTGATATGTCGCCAACACCGCTTGATTATATGCACCTCATTGATCAAATCAAAGGTCGCCCCGATGCGCATTTAATTCAAACCGTTTTACTGCGTTCAATGTCGCAAGCGGTTTACAGCGCAGAGGAAAAAGGCCATTTCGGTTTAGCCCTTGACGCGTATGCGCATTTTACCTCGCCTATTCGACGTTATCCTGATTTGCTGGTTCATCGTGCGATTCGTCATTGTTTGCAAGACAAAAAAGCGGACAGTTTTGTGTATGGCGTGCCTGATATGGTAATGCTTGGCGAGCATTGCTCAGCCAATGAGCGTCGCGCAGATGACGCGACGCGTGATGTCACGAGTTGGCTCAAATGTGAATACATGATGGACAAAATTGGCGACGAATTTGACGGTGTAATTTCTGCCGTCACGTCTTTTGGCTTTTTTGTGGAACTGGCGAATATTTATGTCGAAGGCCTCGTGCATATTAGCAGTTTAGGGCAAGATTATTTCCATTTTGACGCGTTGAGTCATCAACTCAAAGGCGAGCACAGCAACACGCGTTATCGTTTAGGGGATCGCGTCAAAATTAAAGTGGTGCGTGTTGATTTAGATGAGAAAAAAATGGATTTCACCTTGATTTTAAAAACGAAATCAAATACAGCTGAACTTCCGCCTAAAAAGAAATCAAAACGTAAACCTAAACCGAAGTCAAAATCAGCCAACAAACCGTCTGATGCGCCCAAAGTGAATGCCATTGAACCCAAACTCGATGGGGCTCCCGCGAAGAAAAAACGCAGAAAACGCAACAAAGGCCCTAAAAAAACCGTAATCACGCCTGAATGATGAAAAAAATCCGCTTTATTTTTCTGTCTACCGTATTAGCGAGTACGTTAGTGGCTTGTGGTCAAACAGGTGCGCTTGTTTTGCCCAGTAAAACGCCAACGTCCGTCGTTCATCCTTAATTTAATTTAAAATATAGTTTATATTCATGGATCATTTTACCTACCGCGAAAATCAACTTTTTGTCGAAAATGTGGCGATTGACACAATCGTTAAAAAACACGGCAGTCCTTGCTACATTTATTCTCGAGCCACACTTGAGCGACATTGGAATGCGTTTAATAACGCGTTTGGCACACATTCACATTTAATTTGCTACGCTGTCAAAGCAAATTCCAATTTAGGCGTCTTAAATGTATTAGCACGACTGGGTTCTGGTTTTGATATTGTGTCTATTGGTGAACTTGAGCGTGTACTAAAAGCGGGTGGCGATGCAAAAAAAGTGGTTTTTTCGGGCGTAGGGAAACGTGAAGATGAAATTCGCGCTGCGTTAAAAATCGGTATTCGCTGTTTCAATATTGAAGTCATGGGTGAACTTGAGCGTATTAATCAAGTCGCTGGCGATCTTGGCGTAAAAGCACCCGTTTCGTTTCGCGTCAATCCAGATGTGGATGCGCAAACGCACCCCTATATTTCAACAGGTTTAAAAGAAAATAAATTTGGTATCGCCATCGAAGATGCGCTCGACGCCTATCAAACGGCGGCGGCACTTCCTCATATTGAAATTGTTGGCGTGGATTGTCATATTGGCTCACAATTGACGCAAACGCGTCCTTTTTTAGATGCGCTTGATAAAGTGTTATTGCTTATTGATAAACTCCGTGAACATGGCATTACGCTTAAACATTTGGATTTAGGCGGGGGACTTGGGATTTGCTACCGTGATGAGCAACCGCCCGAACCTGCAGA
>JBDLQG010000178.1:0-3842 GCA_039800705.1 Pseudomonadota bacterium | reverse complement strand
TATTTATTCGTACCGGTGGTGAACAACGCGTAAGTAATTTTATGCTTTGGCAACTCGCCTACACCGAACTCTATTTCACGCCCATTCTTTGGCCAGATTTTAATGACATTGCGCTACAAGAAGCCATTACCAGTTTTCAAAGTCGTCAACGGCGTTTTGGACATACCGGTGATCAAATTGCTGCCTTTGCTAATCCCTAAACTTTTTTTCAAAAAAGAACATTTATGTTAAAACAACGTATTATCACCGCAACTTTACTCGCCACGTTGGTGGTTTTGGCGGTGTTTGAACTTCCTTCTATGTATTTTTCACTTCTCATTGCCGCCATTACATTACTTGGCGCAAATGAATGGTTAAATCTGACAAAAGTTAGCAGTCCCATCAAACGTGGATTATTTTTTGCAAGCCTTATTGGTGCGATGCTATTCATTCATTCATGGACGTATTTGCTTGAAGCTTCAGCACACATACTTGATTTTTTAGCCGAGAAATATAAATTTCAAATGGACGATATTCGAAATCAATCAGGGCTTTTGGAATGGCTTGCCCTACCAGCCGTGTTTTTTTGGGCGTTGACTATGATGGTGATTCGAAATTCACCACAAGGTGCGTTGACGTTGGCTTTAAGTCCTTTTAAACAGGGTTTGATTGGCTGGTTTGTACTGCTGATGAGTTGGATGTTTTTATCTCGTTTACGCACATTTTTTGGCGAAGAAATGACCATGTATTTTCTTGTGCTTATTTGGGTGGCAGATATTGCTGCCTTTTTTGTTGGAAAAAAATGGGGAACAATTAAGCTGTCCCCTGAAATTAGCCCAGGAAAAACCGTTCAAGGTATGTATGGTGCATTAGGTAGCGCGGTGGTTTGCGCGGCTGCTATTAGCTTAATTATGGGATTTAAAGAGCCCATGATTATTGCTGACTTTGCACTACTTTCCGTCTTGACTGTTTTAATGTCTATTTATGGTGATTTATTTTTTAGCGTCGTTAAGCGTCGCGCTAACGCAAAAGACAGCGGCTCTTTACTACCCGGTCATGGCGGCATTTTAGATCGCATTGACAGCTTATGCGCAGGTGCTCCGCTTTTCTATGCGGGTATTTATTTAGAATCAGTGGGACTCTTTTCATGAAAGGCATCTGCATTTTAGGCGCAACGGGTTCCATTGGTGTTAGCACACTCGATGTTGTTGCTCGCCATAAAGATTTATACCGTATTGTGGCACTGACAGCCAATAAAAACATTGATGTGCTTTATGAACAATGTTTAACGCATTCACCTGACGTAGTGGTTGTGGTAGACGAAACATCAGCGACATTGTTTAAAGCAAAAATTGAACAATCACCGCTGTCTAATTTGCGTGTATTATCGGGCGAAAAAGCACTTCAAGATGTTGCAACACTTGAAAGTGTTCACTCTGTTATGGCGGCTATTGTTGGTGCGGCGGGATTATTGCCTACATTAGCAGCGGCGAAAGCAGGCAAAGAAGTACTGCTCGCTAATAAAGAAGCGCTTGTCATGTCAGGCGATATTTTTATGGATGCGGTAAAGCACGCTGGTGCACCATTGCTCCCCATTGATAGCGAACATAATGCAATTTTTCAATGTATGCCTGCCGCTTACCAAACGGGGGTATCTGCAAAAGGCGTACGTCGCATTTTACTGACCGCATCAGGTGGTCCATTCCGCACAATGCCTATTGAAAACCTAAAAGATGTCACGCCTGCGCAAGCGGTTGCTCATCCAAATTGGGATATGGGCAAAAAAATTTCCGTTGATTCAGCAACAATGATGAATAAAGGCCTTGAAATGATCGAGGCGTGCCTGCTTTTCAATGTAAAACCCGCGCAAATTCAAGTCGTTATTCATCCGCAAAGCGTCATTCACTCAATGGTAGATTACGTCGATGGAACCGTTCTTGCGCAAATGGGATGTCCGGATATGCGCATTCCTATTGCGCATGCCCTCGCCTATCCTGAGCGATTTGAATCAGGTGCTGCACCACTGGACATTTTTGCTGTCAAACACATGGATTTTGAACCCGCCGATTTAGCACGTTTTCCTTGTCTGCGTCTTGCTTATGAAGCCATTGAAGCTGGCGGCACCCATCCCACGGTTCTCAACGCGGCAAATGAAATCGCTGTTGATGCGTTTTTAAATGAAAAAATTCGCTTCACTGATATTCCCGTTGTTATTGAAAAAACGATGCAAGCCATTGACGTGACCGCTGCAGATAGCTTAGAGAAAGTGCTGACTGCAGACCATAAGGCTCGTGATATTTCACAGCAAATCATTGAAACATTAAAAATCACATGAACATCATCCACACGGTATTTTATTTCGTAATTTCTATTGGCGTTTTAGTTGCCGTGCATGAATTTGGGCATTTTTGGGTTGCGCGACGCGTTGGCGTGAAAGTGCTACGTTTTTCGATTGGTTTTGGTCACATATTGTGGCGTTATCAAAAAAATCCAAATACGACTGAATATGTTTTATCGCTCATACCATTAGGCGGCTATGTCAAAATGGTCGATGAGCGTGAAGGCGAAGTGAAGACTGAAGATTTGCCTATGGCATTTAATCGAAAACCACTGTTAGCACGAACTGCTGTTGTAGCAGCGGGGCCTGTTTTCAATCTCGTTTTGGCCGTTGCGCTTTTTTGGAGTGTACTTGTCATTGGTGAAATGGGCATTAAGCCTATTTTAGGCACGGCTACGCCCAATTCTATTGCGCAGGAAGCCGGATTTTCTGAAGGTGATGAAATCATTGCAGTGAATGATGAAATCACACCAACGTGGACGCAAGCCATGTCAAGCATCATGTCAACGGCGCTTGAAGGTGAAAATAACATTTCAGTAAAAGTCAAAAGCAGTGACATGATTGAACGTGTCAAAATATTGCATATTGACTCTTCACAAACACAAAATCCAGATGCACTTTATGCCAAATTGGGACTAAAACTATTCTCCCCTGTGCTACGACCAATTATTGGCAATGTGCTTGATAATGGAGCCGCCAAAACAGCGGGATTCAAAGCCAATGACGTCATTCTTCGTGCCAATGACATACCTGTTACCCAATGGCAACAGTGGGTTGATATTGTTAAAGCAAGTCCGAATCAAGCATTGCAAATTCTAATTGAACGAGATGGCGTGCAATCTACTTTATCACTTACACCAAATTCGGAAGGTAAAATAGGTGCATCTGTACAAGTGCCTGAAAGCTTGGTCAAATCGTTTCAAGTCCATTATTCGTTATCCCCTCTCGACGCGATTCCCGCTGCATTTACTACGACTTATCATTATTCCACATCCACTGTCAAAATGATGGGGCAAATGTTTGCAGGCAAAGCCTCTCTTGAAAATTTAAGCGGCCCCATCAGTATCGCACAATACGCAGGCCAATCTGCGGATATGGGCCTCGTGCATTTTCTTAAATTCATGGGCTTAATTAGCGTGAGTTTGGGCGTGCTGAATTTACTTCCCATCCCCGTACTTGATGGGGGACATTTATTTTTCTTTGCAATTGAGGGATTAAAAGGCTCGCCCGTTTCAGAACGAGTTCAGCTATTTTTTCAGAAAATAGGTATTATTTTTCTCGGACTACTCATGACAACGGCAATGTTTATGGATGTTGGACGACTATTTCACTAATTACACAAGAGATTAACCATGAAAAAACTCCTTTTAAGTGCGATGTTAGCGGCTTTTGCAATGCACGCGAATGCAGATGAAAAATCGATTCGTGAACAATTAGGTAAAGCGATGCCTAACATTCCTATTGACACGGTTAAGCCTTCAGTTGTAAAAGGTATTTATGAAGTGAATATTGGCAGCGATTTAGT
>JBDLQG010000177.1:0-3877 GCA_039800705.1 Pseudomonadota bacterium | reverse complement strand
GGCATCTCTTAATGCTTGAGAATATCCACCGCCCCCCCACGAATTATTAGTTGCAACAATATTGATACCGCGTTTCTTTAAGTCTGTAAAATAATCAACCGCTTTCACCGCATTTGCTAATGTACCGCCCGTGCTGCCCAAAAATTTTGCATTTAATAGTTTTACGCTCCAGCACATACCGACAACACCCACTTTATTGCCACCAACACCACCAATTGTGCCGGCTACATGGGTACCGTGATCATCATTTATCCCGTCAAACACAGAATTATTATTGTCGTTAAAATCCCATCCGTAAACATCATCAACAAGACCATTGCCATCATCATCTTTACGGTTACCCGCAATCTCACCTGTGTTGACACCGACATTTGCTGCAAGATCTACATGGGTATACATATATCCTTCATCAATAATGCCAACATAAACACTACTGCAATTGGTTTGTCCTTTTGACCATGCGTCGCTTGCTTTACTGCCAAATTGGTTAGTGGCTTGCATGCCCCACAATGAACCATTGGTGTAATATGGATCATTAGACACCGATTGATGGGTATAAATGTAATTTGGCTCTACGAATTCAACTGAGCTATCACTCTCGATGCTATTTTTCACATCATCACGATTTAAACCCAGCGCATGACGTACTAAATCCAAATCGCCATGACCATTGTCATGTTGACGTTTAGATGCAATGGTTTCCTTAAAACTTCCACCGACTTTATTTAAAACGCGTTTCTTATCCGCATCTGTAGCCGTAGATTTAAATTGAATCAGTAATTCTTCCGAAACAGCAGGAACCTTATCATTCCATTCTGGATGATTTGGCTTTGCAAAACTTGCGATTGGCATAACTGCCGCACTCGCAACAATGATCGTAAGTAGTGAATAATTTTTCATTATCTCTCTCCCTAAAAAATTATCGAATTAAAAAATTCCGCAGTAAATCATGTCCATGTTGCGTCAAAATGGATTCAGGATGAAATTGAACGCCTTCTACATCAAGTGTTTTATGGCGCACGCCCATAATTTCATCTAAATGACCTTGTTCATCTTCTGTCCACGCGGTGACTTCAAGGCAATCGGGCAAACTGGTTTGCTCTATGACCAGTGAATGATAACGCGTCGCAGTAAAAGGATTGCTAAGGCCATGAAAAACACCCTTATCACCGTGATGCACAAGGGAGGTTTTGCCGTGCATAATTTGCTTTGCATGAATAATATTGCCACCATAGGCATAACCAATACTTTGATGCCCAAGGCAAACCCCTAAAAGCGGCACTTTACCTGCAAAATATAAAATGGATTCAACTGAAACGCCCGCTTCTTTAGGTGTGCAGGGGCCGGGAGAAATCACAATTTTATCAGGCGATAATTTTTCAATGCCCGCAACGGTAATTTGGTCATTACGAACCACCGTCACGTCTGCGCCAAGTTCGCCCAAATATTGCACGAGGTTATAGGTAAATGAATCGTAATTATCAACCATGACCACTTTCATAGACTTTCTCCTTCCAAACCCGCCTCAGCCATTGCGACCGCACGAAAAACAGCACGGGCTTTATTCATCGTTTCTTCCCATTCACTTAGCGGTACAGAATCATAAACGATGCCCGCACCTGCTTGAATGTGTAATTTTTTATCTTTTATGACCGCTGTGCGAATCGCAATGGCGGTATCCAAATTACCCGTCCATCCAATATAGCCAACCGCACCAGAATAAATACCGCGTTTAACGGGTTCAAGCTCGTCGATAATTTCCATCGCGCGAATTTTAGGAGCGCCACTCACCGTACCCGCTGGAAACGTCGCAGCTAAGACATCAAACGCATTTTTGCCTTTTTTAAGTGTGCCCGTGACATTGGATACAATGTGCATGACGTGTGAGTAACGCTCAACAATCATTTTATCGGTTAATTGCACGCTGCCAATTTCAGCGACGCGTCCCGTATCGTTGCGCCCCAAATCAATCAACATGAGATGCTCTGCAATTTCTTTTGGATCAGCGAGCAATTCTTTTTCAAGCTCTACATCATGCTCGGGCGTGCTGCCACGTCGACGTGTCCCCGCAATCGGACGCACAGTCACGGTATCTTCTTCCAAGCGAACCAAAATTTCTGGCGATGATCCCACAATATGGAAATCACCCAAGTCCAAATAAAACATATAAGGCGATGGATTCAAACAACGCAAAGCGCGGTATAAGTTCAGCGGCGCAGCATTGAAGGGAATCGACAACCGCTGAGAAAGTACGACCTGCATAATATCACCATTGGTAATATATTCTTTCGCTCGACGCACCGCGTTTTCAAACCCTTCTTGCGTAAAACCAGACACAAAATCGCTTTCGTTCACCACTCGCGGACTGGGATGAAGCTGCGCCTGCGCTTGCGATTCCCGAAGTCGTGTGGCTAAGATTTGCAGACGCTCTTGTGCACGCTCATAAGCATTAAATTCTTCTGGATTTGCATGCGTGAGCAAAAGCAGTTTGCCCGATAAATTATCAAACACGAGCAATTCTTCAGACACCATCAAAACAATATCTGGCGCACCGATTTCGTCATTTTTTTGCGCCTTGCAAACGCGCGGCTCGATGTAAGCAATCGTTTCATAGCCAAAATACCCGACTAATCCACCATTAAAACGCGGTAAGCCGGCAACGTCAGGCACGCGATAACGTGCTTTAAAATCTTCAATCCACTCAAACGGATTAACATCATCAACCGTTTCAACGACTTCGTCTTCAAATGTGACGGTAATTTGCTCACCAAAAATTTTTACCACCGTTTTACATGGCAACCCGATAATGGAATACCGTCCCCATTGCTCACCACCGTGAACGGATTCAAATAAATAAGAATACGCACCATCCGCCAATTTTAAATAGGCACTCAAAGGTGTATGAACATCCGCAATAATCTCGCGGCTAATGGGAATACGGTTATAACCCTGTTTGTTATATTGGTTAAATTGTTCGGGAGTCATGCGCTTAAAATCACTCTTTTAATTGGCTAAAAACGAATCATAAATGAAAAGATACCATAATTTACAGACACACACCAAACAGCAATAACGTAAATTCAATGCGCAAATCCTTGTCTAAAAATTATTTTTAAGCTACATTTAGAAAATTACGAATTACTGTAATAGAAACGATTAAAAATCTGAGGAGTTGTCATAATGAGTGAATTGAGTGCAGAAAAATTGGGACTTGCGCATGTTGGAAAAGTATTTCATAACTTAAGTTATGCGCAACTTTTTGAGCATGAAGTCGCTAATAACGAAGGTCATGTATTGAGCAGCAATACCATGACTGTCGATACAGGAAAATTCACCGGACGCTCGCCGAAAGATAAATTTTTTGTGCAACAAGCACCTTCGAGTGACCATATCGCATGGGGAGGTGTCAATAAACCAGTTTCTGCGGACATTTTTGATGAACTTTACGCAGATGTCATTGAATACCTTTCGGGCAAAGATATTTACGTCACAGATGGTTATAGCGGCGCCCATGCGGATACCCGCAAGTCTGTCCGTTTCATTACAGAATTTGCATGGCAATCCCATTTTGTCAAAAATATGTTTATTCGCCCAACTGAAAGTGATTTAACACATTTTTCACCTGATTTTCGAGTTTACAATGCCAGCCATTTCACCAATGAAAAATGGGAAAAACAAGGTTTAAATTCGGACGTTTTCTGTATTTTCAACGTTGAAAAAAATGTCGCCATTATTGGTGGTACTTGGTATGGCGGTGAAATGAAAAAAGGCATTTTCACCATGATGAATTATTGGTTGCCACTTGAAAAAATTCTGTCTATGCACTGCAGTGCCAATGTCGGCAAAAAAGGTGATGTCGCGCTATTTTTTGGTTTAT
>JBDLQG010000176.1:0-4954 GCA_039800705.1 Pseudomonadota bacterium | reverse complement strand
ATTAACATTTTTAAACACAAATCCTCAAAGTACATTTGAGTTTTTAATGGTTCAACCTAAAAAACCACTTGAACAAGCAGTCAGCGATAAACATGAGCATCTGACACCATTTCAAAGGTTAGTGAATCTACTTCAAACAGAGCGAACGGACTTAGCTCTAATTTTTGGTTTAGCCATTGGTTCGGGTTTATTAGCCTTATCGGCGCCAATTGCTGTACAAGCTGTTGTTAACACCGTAGCAATGGGTGGGATGGGGCAACCGCTGGCCGTTCTTTCTATGATTCTTTTTGTTTTTTTGGCTTTTTCAGGTGCGATTTATGTATTAGAAGCCTACCTTGCTGAAATTATTCAGCGTCGATTATTTGTGAGATTGGCAACAGATTTAGCTTATCGTATTCCTAAAATGTCGACGCACTTACATGATAAACATCGAGGTGCTGAATTAATAAACCGTTTTTTCGATATTCAAACTGTTCAAAAATTTTGCTCTGGTTTATTACTTGATGGTGTACGTTTATTGATGCAAACGATAGCAGGATTAACGTTATTAGCCTTTTACCATCCATTTTTACTTAGTTTTGATGTTTTTTTATTAAGTACGATTGTCTTGATTTTGTTTGTGTTAGGGCGCGGTGCTGTAAAAACATCGATTGCCGAATCCAAAGCAAAATATGCCTTAGTTGATTGGCTTGAAGTGCTCGCCGATAATAAAAATACATTTAAAGCTACTTCCAATGAACAATATGCACAGGAACGCATTGACATTCTAGCGCATGATTACTTAAATGAAAAAACAGCTCATTATCGGGTTTTATTTCGACAAATCATGGGATCGATGGCGTTATATGTCATTGCGAATACAGGACTTTTGTCAATTGGGGGATATCTAGTTATTGAAGGGCAATTAACACTTGGTCAACTGGTGGCCGCAGAATTAATTGTGTCAACGGTATTAGCGGCCTTAATTAAATTCGGCAAGCACTTAGAAAGCTTTTATGATTTATTAACGGCAGTAGATAAAATCGGGCATTTGCTTGATTTGCCACTTGAACAAGAAAAAGGTGCAATGATGTCATTTTCAACGCCGATTTCTGTTGATGTCGAGCAACTTTCGTTTCATTACACACCAAGTAGAAACATTTTTTCAAATTTACATTTTAGTGTTAATTCCGGTGAAAAAGTGGCGATATGGGGGGACGGAAGTTGTGGAAAAACGACCTTAGCCGAATTACTTTATGGGCTACGAGAAGGTCAAAAAGGTAATATTTTTTTTGAAAAAAAACGTTTGCAAAACCTGCATTTACCTACTTTGAGAGAACAAATTTGCTTAATCAATGACATTGAAATGATTGAGGGATCATTATTTGAAAATATTGCATTAGGACGAGAACATATTGAGCAAACGCAGGTTGCAAAAGTACTCTGCGATTTAGGACTCTTAGATGAAATCGAAGCGCAATTTGGACAAACCCTTTCGCTCCCTATTTCTTCAACAGGTTCACCACTTTCAAAAACACAACAACGTTTAGTGATGCTGGCTAGAGGCGTGGTCAATCATCCTGTTTTGGTGCTAATTGATAGTCTATTAGACGAACTTGACGAAAAGAGACAAAGTCGGGTGATGAGCTATTTTTTAGCTAAGAATACGCCTTGGACATTACTCGTTTTTACGCAAAACACAGCAGTTGCATCGCAGTGCGAGCGTATCATTTCAATTGATTGAGTTATTCTATGAAAAATAGACCCGCAGTTCCACGACTATCAGCCTTCAACGCTACTAAAACACCAAGGATTGTTAGCCTTTTAAGTCGGTGTTGTGTGTGGTTATTTATATTAATTCCATTCTTACTTTTGATTTCACCTTGGCAACAAAATATTCGTGCATCAGGAAAAGTGATTGCTTTTGCACCAGTTGAACGCCAACAAAAAATTGAATCCCCCGTCGCTGGACGTATTACGCAATGGTTCGTTCGTGAAGGAGCGAAAGTGAAAGCAGGGGATACACTTGTTGAAATTGTGGATGTTGATCCTGATTTGCTAACTCGGTTAACACAGCAACGTGACGCATCAAAATTAAAATTGTCAGCCAAGCAAGATGAATTAAGGGCTTATCAATTACAAATCGATAATCTAATTTCAACGCGTGATTTACAAATTGCAACGGCTCAATATCGTTTAGATGTAGCTAGGCAAAGAGCTAATTCGGCTCAAGAAACAATTCTTTCTTCGCAAGCCTCACTTGATGCGGCAAATTTACAACTTGAACGTTTAAATAGACTTTTGGTTGATGGTTTAGTATCAAAGCGGGATGCCGAAGTGGCGGAGCGAGACAAAATTGTTGCTTTACGGAATTTAAAAGGTCAGCAAGCTGGATTAAATGGGGCAATTGCAGAGCAACATGCAGCAGATACTGAGATTGCAAGAATTCGCAGTGACGCGCAAGCTCGTATTAATTCTGCAACCGCCGCGATGAATAAAACGCAAAGTGAAGTGGAAGATGCAAAATCGAGCTTATTAAAAAATGACATCGATTTGTCTCGTCAAACAGCACAGATTATCAAAGCACCACGTGATGGTAGTGTACTTCGTCTTTTGGAAAACCCACAAGGAGATTTAGTTCGGCAAGGAGATGCTTTGTTGATTTTAGTCCCTGATACAAATGTGAAAGCAGTTGAGGTCTGGGTGAATGGTAATGACGTAACATTAATTACGACGGGGCGTCATGCTAGATTACAATTTGAAGGTTGGCCAGCACTACAATTTGCCGGTTGGCCTGAAATGGCAGTAGGTACATTTGGTGGGAATGTGGCATTTGTGGATGCAACCGACGATGGAAAAGGTAAGTTTCGCGTGGTAATTACTCCCGATGAGGCGAGTCAAGAATGGCCATCGGAACGCTTTCTAAGGCAAGGTGTTCGAGTTGAGGGTTGGATTTTATTAAATCGCGTGACGATGATTTATGAACTTTGGCGACAATTGAACGCATTTCCACCTGTTTACACTCCTGAAAAAAATGAAAAATAAAACACGTTATAGACTAAAAAACGGATGTTGTGTAATAACCGCTTTAATGATTACAGGTTGTAGTTATTATTTGAACGGCTCGTCATTTGCCTCCGTTGAAGAAAAAGCAAAAACACGTTTAATGCTTAACGAAGGCATTGAATTCAATAATTTGACAAAATCACAGCCTGAAACACCTGAAAAAGCATTGCCAAAATTTAAAGAACGTGACGTTGAAATCGTCAAAAAAATAGATTCTTCTAAAGAATCTGTCGAACTTACGTTAGCCAATATTCGTGCATTGGCATTAGAAAATAATTTAGATTTAAAAATCGCTGAAATCGATCCAAAAATCGCTGCAACACAAGTGAGCGAAGAAGAAGCGAAATTTGACGATTTAATTTTTGCAAAAGCTAAATATAGCAGTAAAAATACGCCTTCTCAAAATATGGATGTCGTAAAATTTACACCGACAAGCGAGAGTGGATTACTTAAAAACGAAGTTGATAAACTCACAGCCATTCCTCAATTAACGCAAGTTTTAGAAATGGAAGCCGGAATAATCATTCCACTGCGCACAGGTGCAAAAGTGACGTTAAGCTCACCATTTGACGAAAAAAAACAGTTTAAAGGTGTTCCTTCTGCGCAATATCAAAATGCGTTACGTTTTTCTGTGAGTCAACCCTTGTTGCGTGATGGTGGTATTGATACTAATGTAGCTGGGATAAGAATAGCTAAATATGAGCAACAAATCATTGATGTCAAAACACGATTACAATCTATTCGTGTTTTAGCAAGTATTGAACGTGCATATTGGTCAATTTACAAATCGGTGTCGCAGAACGTCGAGAAAGTTTAATTATGGCCAACACTACATTGAAAATTCGCCAACGTCAATTAAAACTATTTCTCAATGATACGAATTTAAGCGTTGATTCTCAAATACTTATCATACCTAAAACGTCGCCAACCTTACTACATTTTGATTTTGATAGAAATGAATTAGTGAAAAAAGCCCTCGCAGGTCGCTTAGAGCTCTTGGAATTAGAATTAAAGCTAGCAGCAGATTTAACAAAGATTGATTATTTAAAAAATCAAACTCTACCAATGTTTATGCTTGATTATAATTATGGTTCGCTAGGGCGTGATACACAATCCCTTGATAGTGCATTTAATCAAACATTAGATGGAAATTATTCAGATTGGTCAGTGGGAATGAGAATGGAAATTCCATTGTCAAATGAGCTGCGCAAGTCAAAATTAGAGCGAGCAATACAAGAACGATTACAACGATTAAGTACGCAGCAATTGAGAGAACTCACTGTAAAACGTGAAATTTATGACGCGATGGATACAACGGAACAAAATTGGCAACGTATTTTAGCTGCAAGACAAAATGTCATTCTAGCGGGTTTAAATTACGATGCTGAATTAAAACAATTTCGTGAAGGCTTACGGACTATGACAGAAGTTTTGGAAACATTAACTCGTTTGGGCGATGCACAATTACGAGAAGTTCGTGCTATTTCAGATTATCAAGTCTCTTTAATAGATTTGGCATTTGCAACAGGAACTTTACTTGGACATAATCATTTAGGATGAGTAAGTTATAGCTAAAGCGGCATAAGAAGATAAGATAATAGACAGTTTATAAATACGATTGCCATCGTGATAGCATACCCAAAAAAATTTAGAAGAAAACTACTTTCAGTAATGGAAAAAGAAGGACTGACGATAGAAGAAGGCGCAAAACGCTTTGATGTCGGAACCACCAATTTTTCAATATTGAAGTGCCTCGATTAAATAAATACCGCATTGACGCTTATCGCTATGACGAAGTGTTTTGCTTTAAATTTTGATCATTTTTGCATTTCTATATTATGTAGGAATAAATGTTGGGTGTTAAAAATGTTTTGCAAAAAAATTGTTTACACGCAATTGAAGATCATCA
>JBDLQG010000175.1:0-4002 GCA_039800705.1 Pseudomonadota bacterium | reverse complement strand
CTGTTGTATTGTTGGCGCGACAGTCGTTGGCGGTGGACTTTGCTGAACGGTCGCTGGCGCAATCGTATGTGCATTTGCGTTAATAGGCATTTCTGCGCGTATATCTACTTTTACAGGTCGAAAAGTTAGCATACGCAACATCACCATTTCAAAACCACTACGTGGATCAGGTGCAAGTTCTAATTCTTTTTGACCAAGTAATCCAATTTGGTAATACAGTTGCACGTCTTCAGGGGATAAGCGTTTTGCTAATTCTGCAACGACATCAACATCTAAATCATGCGTTAACATGGTGGGAACATGCTGCACAAGAGCGATGCGATGAAGGAATTGGACTAATTGTTGCAGTAAATCCATAAAATCTGGGCTAAACTGACTTAATTCATCAATGTGGTCGAGAATAGCGGGCGCATTTGCTTGTGCTAGTGCGTGCAAAATCGCTTCAACGGGTTGTTTTGCAATCGAGCCCAGCATTGCGTGAACATCATCGTTACTGACGCGCCCGTTACCATAAACAATAGCTTGATCAAGTAAGCTTAAACCGTCTCGCATACTGCCGTCAGCTGCGCGTGAAAGTAATTTTAGCGCATCAGCTTCAAAATCGATTTTTTCTTGCGTAAGAATAAAACCCATTTGCGTGAAAATCTCGCTAGGCAACAAGCGTTTTAAATTAAATTGTAAACAACGTGACAGCACCGTAACAGGGATTTTATGCGGATCGGTGGTGGCGAGTAGAAATTTAACGTGTGGTGGCGGCTCTTCGAGTGTTTTGAGAAGCGCATTAAAACTATGCCCAGAGAGCATGTGCACTTCGTCGATGAGATAAACTTTATAACGCCCTTGATTAGGCGCGTATTGCGCGTTATCGAGTAAATCACGTGTATCTTCAACTCTTGTACGCGACGCGGCATCTACTTCAATTAAATCTAAAAAACGCCCTTCATCGACAGCGAGGCAAATATCGCATTGCCCACAGGGATTAAAGTGTTGGAGATTTTCGCAATTAATCGCTTTGGCTAATATACGAGCCAATGTTGTCTTGCCTACACCACGTGTACCAGTAAAAAGGTAGGCTTGATGAAGACGTTGATGTTTTAGCGCGTTAGTTAATGAGGTTATGACGTGGGTTTGTCCGACAACTTCATTGAAATTATGCGGTCGCCACTTTCGAGCAAGCACCTGATAATTCATGACGGGATTTCGTTAATGACGTGGAGGAGATTGGGTGGTAGTGTACCAGCTGCATCTCGGCACACGAATCCGCTGCTACCGTTGCTTACTTCCGTACCTGGCGGGGTTCGCAGCATATCGTTGCGAGAGAACCGATACAACTACCATAACGCTGTCAGCTTAATTTGCTGAAGACCTGTGTATTATGGACTAAGACTTGAAATATGACAACTTAAATTCGTTATTTATTCATTTTTTGACATAAAACACGAAATAATGTTCCATGCTTCATCACTTGTTTGTGCATACGCAATCAACGCCAAATCGTCAGTTGAAATCATACCCGCTTCACATAACGCATTGAAGTTAATAATCTTATCCCAATACGATTTATCAAATAAAATGACAGGAATGCGAGGCATTTTTTGTGTTTGAATCAACGTTAATGCGTCAAATAATTCGTCAAGCGTGCCAAAACCACCGGGAAACACAACTAATGCCTTGGCGTGCATAAAGAATTGCATTTTTCGTATGGAAAAATGCTCGAATTCGAAACATAACTCAGGGGTAATATACTGATTAGGATGTTGCTCGTGAGGTAGAAAAACATTAAATCCAGCACTTTTGCCACCGGCATCTGCTGCGCCACGATTAACCGCTTCCATAATGCCACCACCACCGCCACTCACAACAATTAAAGATTGAGGCTTAGTCATAAAATGCGTTGTAATCAATGCACTCAATTTCCGCGCTTCACCATAGTAATTAGTTGATTTCGCAACACGAGCACTCCCAAAAATAACAATCGTTTCACGAATGCCGTGTTCACTGAAAATAAGACTTGGCTTGAGAAGTTCCAATTGCAGGCGAACGCCACGCAATTCTTCACGCTTTAAAAAATTTGTATCTTCAAATGCCAAAATAGGCAATGGAGTTTTTGGTTGGGGCATATCATTGGATGTCAAAAGTTAGCGTGTTCCATAAACAACAATGGTTTTTCCGTGTGATGACACAAGCCCTTTTAATTCTAATTCTTTAATTGCTCGTCCCGCCATTTCACGAGAACATCCTACTATACGACCAATTTCTTGTCGAGAAATGTGCAGTTGCATTCCTTGCGGATGAGTAATGGCTTGGGGCGATTTACATAAATCGAGAAGTGCGTGGGCAATACGACCTTCTACATCGATAAAGGCGAGTTCACATAATTTATTACTCGTTGCTAGTAAGCGTGTAGCGAGTTGTTCACCGATAAGGTATAAAATATCCGGTGCACAAAACAGCAAATCTTTATGAAGTACCTCTTTTAAGTACGCATAACTAATCTCGGCGAGCACGCAACTCTCACGTGTTCTCGCGTTGACTTTACGAACTTCTTCACCTTTAAAAATACCAATTTCGCCAATAAATTCATTTTTCCCAAGGTAGGCTAAAATTAAATCATTACTTTGATCGTTTGCTTCATTTTCAGCAAAAATCGCCACTGATCCCTCGATAATAAAGTATAAACGGTCACCAACATCACCGATTTTGATAATATCCGTCTTGGGAGGGTATTTTTTTTTCTCACAAAATTTTAAAAATGTAGCGATGATTTCTTTGTAGGGAGATTTTGAATACATTTCGTTCATGTTGTTTATGAATTGAATAAATGTGGAAAATAAACGCAGTGCGTTGCTTTTTTTTGTAGTTCTAGCATAATGGTATTTTACCCATTTTTTTGGTTTACCTTTATGAAAAAAAATAATTTTTTTAAAGCTTTTTCTACAGCTTTCGTTATTTTGATAATGGTCGGTTGTTCTGATGACAAGGGCGCAGATAACAAAATGCAAACTAACGGTGTAGAGAACACGCCTATTAGCCACACGCTGCTTGACGCAAAAGTCAGTTCAAGTGACAAGCAAAAATTTGAAGTGGCCTTTGCAAACCAATGCGAGCAACGCGAGCTTAAAAGTTCAAATAATCCAGATACCGATAAACCTCGCGTAGATAAAGCATGTGAATGTATTGCTACTTTTATGATGAAAGATTTAACCGCTATTGAGGCTGAAAAGTTTTTAACTGAGCATCAAGGTTCACAATCGTTGACGATTAAGTACGAAAACGCGGCGTATCACTGTTTACAACAAAAAAATCCTCCTTCACCGGCACATTTGTTTAGCAAACCCTAAGATTCTGCTATAAAATATGACCGTCTAACAAAAAACTTTAACTTCCCATCCTTTTTTGAGTATTAAACTATGGCTTTTGTTGTTACCGATAATTGTATTAAATGTAAATTTACCGATTGTGTTGATGTTTGCCCTGTAGATTGTTTCCACGTGGGGCCAAACTTTATGGTTATCGATCCTGATGAGTGTATTGATTGCACATTATGCGAGCCAGAATGCCCGGCAAACGCGATTTTCGCCATCGATGAATTGCCTGAAGGTCAAGAAATTTTCGCAGAGTTAAATGCTGAATTGTCAAAAAAATGGCCTGTATTAACAGAAGTTCAAGATGCAATGCCTGACGCCGATGAATGGAATGGTAAAAAAGACAAATTACAATATTTAGAAAGATAAATTTTTATTTTTCTTAAAACGAAAAAATCCGCTTTTGTGTTAAATAGTTTATTTAACCAGCGGATTTTTTTGTATCTACCGTGAAATACGAGAAAACTCCTATGCCTCAAATTGTTGTTTGCGCGTTATACAAATTTGTCACACTCGAAAATTATCAATCCATGCGCCAACCGCTTCATGATGTCATGGAAAAAAATCATGTACGAGGTACGTTACTGCTAGCGAATGAGGGAATTAACGGTACTATTGCAGGAACTCGCTGCGCAAT
>JBDLQG010000174.1:0-4089 GCA_039800705.1 Pseudomonadota bacterium | reverse complement strand
TTGAAATCATTACTCCATTTATCGCCAGTCGCACCAGCAGCAGATTCTTGCGCTGTGAAGCTAGAACGAATACCAGCGCCCAAGCTGATCCACTTAGTATCGTCAATTTTAAATGTTGCCCCAGCAAATGAATCCGACGCATAGCCAAGCGAAAGCGTTGAAAGTGCTACAGCACATAAGACGCGAGCAAAACGCCCGCTTGAAACCTGTTTGATAGTACTCATTAGAGAGTCCCCTAGAATAAAAGTAAATTTAAAATATGAACGTAAAACGCTTTATGGACGTATTACTGCCACTATGTGGTCAAGGTCATTTTTAAATTTGTAGCGCTTTCGTACAATACGTCAAATAACCCATTAGTTATTTGACGTATTGACTTTTAAATTCATCAGGGTATTTTTTTACAATAGCTAAAAGGAGGGTAAATTTTGAGGAAATTACTTTTAAAACGGTATATTACAAACAATTAAAATCAAAAAATACTAAAAACGGTTATCGACCTCGTTACATTACTAGGAAAAAAAGGCAGTCATTGCAGAGATAGTCACTTATATTTGAAAAAACAGATGAAAATCCATTCGATTTTTTTGACTAATTTGAAACATCTGTTGCGTTTTTGCATCGATTAAACGGGGGTGTTGTGTTTTCACACTGACAAATAGCCTTTGATTTTTTCTGCATCAACATCTTCACGACGGTCCTCGTGAATAAATTTTCCTTTATCGATAACAATAATACGATCCGCTACGGCCATCGTAAAACTCAGCACTTGCTCAGACACAATAATGGTAATTTCTCGCATTTTGCGAATATCATTGAGCACATTAGCAATGTCTTTGATAATTGACGGCTGAATGCCTTCAGTAGGCTCATCAAGCAATAATACTTTAGGATTGGTTACAAGTGCGCGAGCGATAGCAAGCTGTTGTTGCTGTCCACCGGATAGATTACCGCCTTTGCGTTTGCGCATATCGTAGAGAACGGGAAACAACGCATAAATATCTTCGGGGATTTCACTCGACGCTGAATTTTCGAGTCCAGTTTCAATATTTTCTTGAACGGTCATTGCAGGAAAAATCATCCGACCTTGTGGCACATACGCCAAGCCTTTTGCCACGCGCTGATAAGTTTGTATCCCGTTGACACTATCACCATCAATTTCAGCCTTAGTAGCGTGACTTGGCAAAATGCCCATCAATGATTTAAAGAGGGTCGTTTTTCCCATGCCATTGCGCCCCATAATAGCAAGCGTTTCATTTTTTTCTGCCTTAAAACTCAGCCCATGAATGACTTCACTTTGACCGTAACTCACATGCAAATCAACCACTTCAAACATGAAATTCTCCTTACCGTGGTGAACTAAAAAACGGCGTTTAATGCCCTAAATAGACTTCGATCACTTTTTCATTGGCCTGTACTTTTTCCATCGAGCCTTCAGCTAAAATTTTACCTTGATGCAGGACGGTCACTTTGTGAGCAATTTTTTTCACAAATTCCATATCGTGTTCAATCACGAGTACTGAACGATTTTGACAAATTTGATTAAGCAGTTCTGCGGTCTGATCACGCTCTTTTGCGCTCATGCCGGCAACGGGTTCATCAAGCATCAAAAGCTCAGGATCTTGCATAAGAAGCATGCCAATTTCCAGCCATTGCTTTTGTCCGTGACTCAGTAGCGCAGCTTCTAAATCTAAATGCTCAGTGAGTAAGACTTCAGCGGCAATTTTTCGCACTTGCGCACTTAATTCAGGTGTACGCTTAAACGTTAAACTTCCCCAAACACTTCGCCCGACAGGGTAGGACACTTCTAAATTTTGATATACGGTTAAATTTTCATAAATAGAGGGTGTTTGAAATTTACGTCCGACGCCAGCGCGAACAATTTCATGTTCAGATAAGGTCGTCATTTCAATATTTTTGAATTTGATTGAACCCTCTGTCGATTTCGTTTTGCCACAAATTAAATCCAAAACCGTGGTTTTTCCTGCGCCATTGGGTCCAATCACAACACGTAATTCATTTTTATCAATGTACATTGACAGCGAATCAACCGCTTTAAACCCATCAAATGAAACGGTTAAATCTTCAATTGCCAAAATAAAGTCCGTGTTACTCATACTTTATCTCCTAGCATATTGGCCTCTTTTTTAAACAATTTGGTATAACGTGCAATCAACCAATCCGCTATATTGAAATTTTTAGCATGATCACGATAAACCCCCGCCAATCCATCTGGGAAGAACATCACCACCACAATAAATAAGCCGCCCATTAAAAACAACCATAGTTCAGGAAAGTTTTCAGAGAACATGGTTTTACCAAAATTCACCAGCAACGCGCCATAAACCGCGCCAATGAGAGACATTCGTCCACCCACAGCCGCAAAAATGACCATTTCAATCGATGGCACAATACCCACAAAGCTTGGCGACATAAAACCAATTTGCAGCGTAAACATCGCGCCACCTATGGCAGAAATCATCGCGGCAAAGCAAAAAATAAAGATTTTAAAACTCGAAACGTCATAGCCTGAAAAACGCACGCGCTCTTCTTTATCGCGCATAGCAAGCAGTAACATGCCAAATTTTGACGAGAGTACATAATTGCTCAATATAATGACGCCAATGAGCAAACTGGCATTGATAAAATATAAAACATATTTCGCGCTATCGGTTCGAATATCCCAACCTAGCAGCGTTTTCAAATCCGTAATACCGTTTACACCGCCGGTGTAGCCTTGTTGCCCAACAATTAAAATACTCAAAATGAGTGCAATGGCTTGCGTGATAATGGCGAAATACACACCACCCACGCGACGTTTAAACATGGCGTATCCAATAATAAACGCTAAAAAAGTCGGAACCGCTAGCACAAAAAATACAGTTAAAGGGAAACTTTTAAACGGCAGCCAAAACCAAGGAATTTCGGTGATCTGATTCCAATCCATAAAATCGGGAATACCGGGCGTGGTTTGAATTTTAGTACTCACAGGATCTGAGGCTTCAAGTTTTAAAAACATCGCCATGCAGTAGCCGCCAAGACCAAAGAACATCCCCTGCCCTAAACTTAAAATTCCCCCATTCCCCCACAGCAAAACAAGACTGACGGCAACAAACGCATACGTGACATATTTACCAATCAGTCCTAAACGAAATAAATCCAGCCACAGTGGGAAAATAACCAGCAGTAAAATCGCTAATATCGCTAAATTTACGGCGCCCTGTTTTCCACCAAAACATTTATCTAAAAATACAGTCATAACGCCCTCACTATTTACGCACTTTTGAAGCAAATAACCCTTCTGGACGCATCATTAAAATAATGACAATGGTCATCAAGGTAGACACTTTGCCCATTGAACTGGTCATGAAAAATTGCAAAATAGACTGCGCTTGGGCAATCCCAAATGCCGAAGCAATCGTTCCCATCAAACTTGCCGCACCACCAAACACCACGACCATAAAGCTATCGACAATATAGAGTGAGCCAGTTGTTGGACCTGTTGAGGCAATCGTTGTAAACGCTGCGCCCGCAACACCCGCAATGCCACAACCTAACGCAAACGTTAATCGATCGACTTTCTGCGTGTTAATACCCACCGCGCCAGCCATCATACGGTTTTGCACCGTCGCGCGAATACGCAAACCACCGCGTGAGCGAAACATAAATAAATAGACCCCAACCGTGACAATTAACGCCAGTCCCATTACGAAAACACCATTAATTGGAATATCAATATCGGGCGTGGGTTTAAACGAACCCAGTAACCATTCGGGCAGCTCTGCACTTACTTCTTTTGCACCAAATGTTGAGCGAAAAATTTGCTGCATCACCAAACTCAGCCCCCACGTTGCAAGAAGCGTATCAAGCGGGCGTTTATAGAGATGCCGAATCAGCGCATATTCCACGAAGTACCCAATAAAGAAAGCCAATATAAATGCCGCAATAATGGCAAAAACGAAATACGAATTGACGATGTCAAATTCAACAGCCATTTTAGATAAAAACACCGTGGTATACGCGCCCACTGTCATGAATTCACCATGCGCCATGTTAATTACGCCCATCTGACCAAAAATAATTGCAAGG
>JBDLQG010000173.1:0-4144 GCA_039800705.1 Pseudomonadota bacterium | reverse complement strand
GCGCTTGATGCAGTGCTCAATCCGCAAAACTGGGAATCGATGGTCGCTAATTTAAAAAGTGGTATGACAAAACAATTTGCCAGCCGCTGTGTTTTAGAATATTTAGATGACACGCAATGCCGCTTAAGTTTAGACCCTGAATTTGACAGCTTACTTGACGATGACTCAACTGAAAAACTTGAAAAAGCACTACGTGATTTACTGGCTAAACCCATTAAGTTAAGCATTGAAGTAAAAACACTAGGCGAACACACACCCGCACAACTCATTGTGCAAGCCCAAGAAAATCGCCAACAAGAAGCCGTTCAAGCGATTTATGAAGATAGTACAATTGTCTACTTTCAAGACAACTTTGATGCTCACGTTTTACCCGACACGATTCAACCTATTTAGATTTTATATAAAAAAGGAAATGCTATGAAAAATGCACTCGGCAATTTGATGCAACAAGCTCAAAAAATGCAAGAAGATCTCAAAAATGTTCAAGATGAATTAGCCTTAATGCAAGTGGTTGGTGAGTCGGGTGGTGGTCTTGTAAGTATTGTGATGACAGGTAAACGCGAAGCACGCAAAGTCACGATTGATCCATCCTTAGTTGGCGATGATAGAGATATGCTTGAAGATTTGGTCGCAGCGGCCATTAATGACGCGGTACACAAAGTCGACAAAATGAAAAAAGAAAAAATGGCAGATATTACCGCAGGTATGCCTTTACCTGCTGGATTTAGCCTACCTTTTTAATTAAATTAAAAATCACGTTTACACAAAATACGTGCATTTTGTGTAAACGTCGTCAATGTGACCACTTAATTTATTTACGAATGTCTATAAGCCATGCAGCAAATCAAAACGACGTTTAAACCAGCTTGGTGGCTAAAAAATGCCCATCTGCAAACGCTCTACCCTGCACTGTTTCGCAAAATCCCCGCACCACCAAGGCATCGTGAGCGTTTAATCACACCCGATAACGATTTTTTAGATGTAGATTGGTGCGGTGAACGTGACAATCCAAATAAGCCACTCATTATTTTGCTGCATGGATTAACAGGAAGTTCACATTCTGTTTATATCAAAGCACTGCAACATTGCTTGCTAAAACAGAATATGCGAAGTGTTGCCTTAAATTTTCGCGGTTGCAGCGGGGAATCGAATCATGTAGCGCGTTGTTACCATTCAGGTGATACGCAAGATATTCATTTTCTTTATCAAACACTACGTGAACGAGAACCTGATACCGTTTTAGGGGTGGTAGGCTTTTCACTTGGTGGTAATGTGCTTGTAAAGTGGCTCGGTGAGCAAGGTAGCGAAGTATCGTTATTCGCTGCTGTGGCGGTTTCTGTGCCATTTCTTTTGAATGCGTGCGCAAGTAGACTTGATCGTGGTTTTTCAACATTCTATCGTGCTAATTTATTGCGTGAGTTGAAAGTGTATATTTCAGAAAAACATCAAAAATTAGAAGCAATCGGTAATCACGATGATGCTAAAAAAATCAAAGCATTAGGCGATTTATCGCGTATTACCTCTTTTTGGGAATACGATGAACGTGTCGTCGCTAAATTACACGGATTTGAAAATGCACATGATTATTATCTACGCTCAAGTTCAAGACAATTTTTAAAAACGATAGCCGTACCAACACTCCTTATTCACGCACTTGATGATCCTTTTATGACAAAACATGTCATTCCAGAACAAGAGGAACTATCGGTATTTGTGCAAACTGAACTATGTGAGAATGGTGGGCATGTGGGTTTTGTCTCTGGGAAAAATCCGTTTAAACCGGTTTATTGGCTTGAAACGCGCATCACTGATTTTTTATTATCACGTTGGGGTGAATATCAACGTGGACTTTAATGAATACATGTTACCTTATCAATTAAGTCACTTTTTCTGCAGCAATCACAGCATCATTAACGCTCCAAAATAAGGTATCTCTAAATTGACTATCATCCAAATTAGAGAGTAATTCATCAATAGGGTCTTTAACACGTGCTAATAGCAACAGAATATTTTGACTACTAAGTTGAGTAGAAAACTCAATTAAACACTGTGTTGCAGTACTATCTAAATTTGCACTTTCTTCAAGGCTGAAAATTAACACTTGTACATTCTCACGCATAGCAAGTCGGTTAAGTGTTTGATTTAAGACGCTTTCTACATTAGCAAAAAACAAGGGCGCCTCAGGACGTAAAATGAGTATATGGGGGTGAATAGTGGCGGTAGGATGATTTTGTACATCTACATAGTCGCGTGTATCATCGAACTCACCTAATTCACTTATGAGTGGTTGGCTAAATGCACGTATTGCAGACACTAAAGACAGGCATATTGCTATCAACATGCCGTGTAATACGCCAAATATCAATACAGCAATTATCGCCGTTAGCGCAATATATTGATCTCGATTCAGTCGCCAGAGATAAATTAACGCATGGGGATTTAACGCATGGCTTAATGCGTTAATTACCGCTGCAGCAACAAGCGTCTGAGGAATGGTGCTAATCCATACTTGTCCAAATAACGTCATAAGTAATAAAACAACGCTAGCATAAGCACCGGCTAATTTCGTTTGTGCGCCTGCTGCTTCATTGGCTGCGCTTGCCGAAAAACCTGCACCTACAGGCATACCTTGCAGCAATCCAGAAAATAAATTAGCAACGCCCAATGCCGTTAACTCTTGGTTTGGTTCTACTGATTCACCATGATGTAGTGCTAAACTGCGAATACTTCCCCATGATTCCGCTACGATAATAATTAATAATCCTAGTGCCAGTTCAGATAATTGTATCCATTCATCTAATGACAAAGTAGGCATCCCTAGTGTCGGTGTATTTATCATCATGGAACCAACAACAGCGACATGTAGCGAACTTAGGTTGCAATAGTGACTAAGTAAAATGCCTATAAAGAGCATTAAGAACGTACTCGGTACATTGGGCCAGCGTTTTAATAGTGTTAAAAACGTTAACGCAACGCAAGCAATGATCAAACTCCACATAGAGAATTCACGACTATGCTCTATTAATTCCGCAAGAATGAGAAAAGGCGCTTTTGCTTGCACCGTTATCCCCACAAGCAGTGGCAGTTGCTTGATAATAATAGTCAGTGCGAGTGCAAACGAAAAACCATGTAGAACAGGCCTTGATACAAAAGCGGCAAGTCTACCTAATCCCGCTTTCGCAAAGATAAGTAGACCCGCGCCAGTTAACATGACAAGCGCCATGCCTAGGCCAATAGTAATCTGCTGTGTTTGCGGTGACATCGATAATATAATGGCAGCTAGCAACGCCGCAGCTGAAGACGTTGGGGCAACGATAGCAAATGCACTCCCGCCAAGCCACGCATAGCTAATAAGTCCAACAATCGCGCCAGTGATAGCCGACTGGATAGGCAAGTGAGCAATGGCAGAATAAGCCACGGCTTCAGGTAGTAAAATAAACGCAACGGACAACCCTGCTATCAAATCCGCGAGGTTGAGTGATTTGTCTTTGTAAATGGGCTTTTTTTTCATGTGTTAGTAGCAACACAATCGATTGCATTGGGCAATCAACAATATTGCAGGCAGTTTCATGGTGTCACCTACATTTATCAACACGTTATCAAGTCGAAGCAAAAATTAATTTCGAGGTATCAAATCCCAATGAAGCAGCTTTAGCAATTAATTTCTTTTTTAGAATATCGTCAATAGTTGGTGTACGAGCAAGTAGCCAAAAATAGGATTTATCAGGCCCTGAAACCAAGGCGTATTGATAATTGACCGTATCTAAATCAAAAACAATATAAGAGCCAAAAAAAGGGCCAAAAAACGACACTTTCAAATAGCCTTGATCAGGCGACTCCACGAAATACCCCCTACCCTCAGCCTCATTCCATTCTTGCTTTTCAGTTGAATAACCACGATTGAGAACTTTAATACCACCATCTGGGCGCATGCTATATTCAGCAGAAATTTGTGTTAATCCTCGTTCAAAACGATGATCTAAACGTGCAATTTCATACCATTTCCCTAAATAACGCTCAACCTGAAAAGACGACACGGGAGTCATATTTTCAGGGATGCTAACGCAACCACTTGTTAACATAAAAAGTAAAACAAGTATTTTTTCAAAACACTTGTGAATACAAATATTCTAAAATACAATCA
>JBDLQG010000172.1:0-4220 GCA_039800705.1 Pseudomonadota bacterium | reverse complement strand
CAATCTGGAAAGGGTAAAAGTCGCCCTGTATTTGGTGCGTTTGCTTTGTATCCAGGTTTTTTTGATCAAGCTAAAGAGATTAACCCTTATGCCGATTCTATAGAAGAAATTGGTATTGGCGCATTTGCCTTATTGCCAAGCATGCAAGAAACCACTTCAACGCGATTGGGTGCGCAAACTTGTGGTCATGTTTGGTTACTTGCGTTTTTACAATCGCAAATAGGAGGCAACGCCAGCCAAAAAACGTCGAGTATATCTGATTACCTTTATGCACAAGAAGCAACGCGTATTCCTTATGACGGCATGCAACAGGTGCTGTACCCCGATTTAACCATGACAGTTGCTTTAGGTAGTCAACGCCACCGCAATAATGCCTACTTTGAGGCCTTTGAGCAAGACACCGCAGAGTGGTACCACTTACCGCAAAAAACCTTTTTGGCTAGGTTCAAGCAACATATTACAGAGGAAATTCGTTATTTAGCTTTAGCGTTAACATCCGATACAAATTCTGCAACAAAACAAATTGATAAAATATGGCCAGTTAAACGGGTGTCATTATTGCCACGCCATGCTATTACAGAGCAACAGGCAGGCAAAAAATCCAGCTCAGAGGATTTATATTACCTTTTTGAATTGGGAAAACCGTTGAAACTAAAAAATGCAGTCACCCATGTTCCACAACGTTCCACCAAAAATTCAATGAAATTGACTACATTAACTCGACTAGAAAAGGCAGAAAAATTCCAAAATGTTGAGAAAGTTTATCAAGAGGCTATCGTTTAAAACAGATGAACAAACACCATAAACATCCCATTAACATTGATGATTTAGACCACCGCATATACACTGCTTTGCATTAAAGGCTTTTAATTACAAAGCGATTTTTAAGAATTTGCAACTATATCTCATTAATTTGTTAAATTCACTAAAGTATAAGCCCTGTTACATAACAAATAAATCCAAAATATAGAATAATCATGACACCACACTCGTTTTCCAATTATTTTAATGCTCCCCTTTTTACGTTAGGTTTTCGCATTTTTTTCTTACTTGCCAGTTTATCTGCATTGGTGTTGCTCATTGTTTGGCAACAATTTACGCAAGGGACGTTAACTAACACGACGTATTTTGCCAATACTTACTGGCACGCACATGAAATGCTACTCGGCTACAGTGTGGCTGTTATTGCTGGTTTTTTGCTAACAGCGGCCAGTAATTGGACAGGCAAAATCACGTTGCAAGGTGAAGGCCTCATCGGCTTGAGTTTACTTTGGCTATATGGGCGAATTTTGCCATTTTATGCCGGTTTACTCCCTAATGAACTCATTGCATTGGTGGATTTCGCGTTTTTACCCGCGTTAACGTTTGTGGTAGGTAGAGCGTTACTTCAAGCAAAGAATTACCGAAATTTGGCATTTGTCGGCTTGCTTAGCTTATTGACACTAAGTAATGCGTTCATTCATGCGCAAATGCTGGGGTTATCTAGTACGAGTGCAGCAATAGGCGTCAATATGGCATTGGCGACTATTGTCTTAATGATTCTCTTTATCGCAGGGCGTGTCTTTCCCTTTTTTATTGAGCGCGGATTAAAAGGCGTGATTGTGCCACGTAGTCCTATGCTGGATTATTTATCTGTGGGTAGTGCGGTCGTTTTCTTTGGCTTGCAATGCAGTGTTGATTCTGGCGTCTTACTAGGTCTTGTTGCGTTAATAGCCGCTGCATTGAACACGTGGCGATTAGTACGTTGGAGCGTCTATAGAATTCGCTTTGTTCCCCTGCTGTGGATTTTATATCTCGGTTACAGCTGGTTAATCGTAGGTTTTGTTTTAACGGCATTGGCGGCATCGAATTGGGTATCGCCATCACTTGCCCTGCACGCGTTCACGCTTGGCGGTATTGGTACCTTAACGCTTGGTATGATGGCGCGTGTGTCGCTCGGCCACACTGGCCATCCACTTAAAGCATCCCCACCTATTGTGATCGCATTTGTATTAATCAATCTTGCCGCATTATTTCGCGTCGTGATGCCTTTAACATTCAGTGCGCAACAAGACGTACTCTTCTATTTGGCTACCCTTTCTTGGTTGGGCGCATTTGCATTATTTGTGGTGGTTTACTTGCCACTGTTAACAAAAAAACGGGGGGATGAACAATAAATTCGCCAAGAAAAGCACTAATTGCCTTTTTCTGATAAAAATAAAATATCACAACTCGTTGTATTTATTGTTATTTATAAATACACCTATGTTTTTTTGGAAACAATCTGTTTTTTAAATAGACATAATCGTATTTTTCGTTAAAATACGCCTGCATTCGAAAGAAAGCGCTTAGGTAGGTAGCTTTATTAAAAGCTAAAATAACAATAATAATAAATAGTAGAAATTTTCAACTTGAGTCGATGTCGCTGGGAAATTGCTTAGTACGACAGGATAATAATAAAAATAATTACTCAAGTAGCCCGCTTTATGCGGGCTTTTTATTGCCCGTTAAAAAATGCACACAACAGCGTTGTGTGCCGTGTTTATCGTGTTAAAATGACCATGTAAAAAAGTCGGAAATCAAATCTGCTTCGTTTTAAAAAAATAACAAAAATTAACAATAAGAGGTGAATAATGGGACCGTATTATCGTGGCACGTCACAGGGCACAGGCGCATTTTTTGAGACATTTTATGAACATCCTATACTCATAGGACTTTTTGTTATAGCTACCGTGGGAATTGGGGCGTATTTTTGGTTTCGCGCTCAATGGAAAAAAGATATTGAGTAACTAAAAACGCCCACAAGAACACTGTATTTATTGTCCTTGTGGGCGTGATTGATTGAATCCGATTAAATTAAATGCGCATCAACCGAATGTGCAACCCCCACCCCCGTCAACACAATTTGTGGTGCTTGATCATTCACTGTTTCAACAACGACATCCGACACTTTCATCGCGTGTTTGGGAATCATCACTTCATCATCTATAGCGGCATAATCTATCAACTGTGAAAAACCAAGGTTTACCGTTGTTTTTAGTGTCGTCACTTTTGGTGCGGCAGCCGTTCCGTTGTTAGCGGCATCTTCTAAGCTAATTACCATCTCAGTGGTCTGTGCTCCTGTGGAAAGGGGGTCTTTAATAGTTAATCTATTCAACATCGCTTGATAATTTTCAGGTGTATCATCGCCATAAAAATCTACTGTCCATGATTTATCAGCTTGATTGTAATGCGCTACAGGTATGTGAGATTCCACTCCATCTACTACACTCGCTTGCGTCATAAGCGCTTTACCTTGAGAAGACGCTTTTAGCGGTGCAACATAAAATTCATACGATTCTGGCACATTATAAAGCGTCACAGACGCGCGTTGCAGATGATCCGATTCATTAGCGATACTCGAATTTTTTACATCGTGAATATCTGCAATCGTATTTAACGTAATTGACGAGTCAGACCCCACAATCAAATCCGTCAGACCGTCGCCATTGACATCGCCTGCACCAGAAACGCTGTAGCCTAGCGTATCAGTACCTGTGATTTGAAAACCCAAACTACTAGCGATATTGCCATTAGGCAAGCTCACACCATGAGCTACGATTAGATGCAGCCCCCTCAACGGTTGCTTGACGCGCAACATTATCAAGACCGGTGATTGTTAGTGTTGTGCCAACAGGTGCATTAGTGATACCTGAAATGATTAAATTATTCGCCGCATCCGTCGCATTGATGACACCATCATCGGTTGCTGCATTTAATAAGATAAATGTGTCATCCGTCATAATGACTGTGTCTAAAGCGGGACTGGTAGACACCACATTCGAAGAAGATTCTTGAACAGTGAACGCAATGGCGTGTTTGCCGTTGCTTAATGAATTAACGGGGGTTAAATATGAAACGTTATCAAGGGTAGTGAGCGTTGACTCCACCGCGACACCATCAACAAGTAACTGCGTAATGGCATTATTGGAGAGCGTACCAACGGAAAAAGTGGGTTTGGCATTACCGGTTATAGCATCACTTTGACTCGTCCCTGTATCCGTTTGGGTTGTCATAACGGGGGCGATTAATTCGACAATGACCGCCTCAGGTGATGTCGTAATTTGTAGCTCTGGACTATTTTGACTCACATTGCCCGCAGCGTCTTTATAATTAAACGATAACGCGTGCGACCCTGTTAATCCCGCAATAGGTGTTAAAAAAACATTTCCCTGTGCATCGGGCGCACTCACCGTAGCGGC
>JBDLQG010000171.1:0-4237 GCA_039800705.1 Pseudomonadota bacterium | reverse complement strand
GCTCATCTCCTTCGTTATGACCTAATCGACGATCTCCGACTAAATCAATCACAACATCTCGCTTAAATTCTTGTCGGTAGGAATAAGCTAACCACATTGCACGAATACACGCACTCATGTCATCTGCATTGACGTGAAACACCGGAGCATTCAGTGATTTTGCAAAAAATGCTAGGCGATGAAATGGATGCGCAAGGCCTAAATGACATGGAATCAGAAGCCATGTGTGAGCTGGGTAATATTATGGTGAATGCGTGTCTATCCTCTATTGCGGATAATTTGCATGTACTTCTTGAAAGTACGGTCACTTGTTATCAGCAGCACTCAAGTGAAGAGATTGTGACCGTTATTCAAGAAGATACTCATGTTGATAACGTATTAGTAACGCATATTAATTTGATCATTGACGGTGTTGCGCTGCGTGGTGGTAAATTATTGATGTTAATGAATACGGATTCTAATCAAGCCGCTGCAGATAAAATTGAATTATTTACGATGTAATTTCACGCTATTTTCTCATTTTGTATAAAATTTAGTTTGGCTATTTTTATGAATAGTACGTTTTTGCGACGAGTGTGTCTGATTAGTTTTATTTTAAATATGAATGTAAGTTCTGCACTGGAGCTAGATAAAATTGACCTCCCAGAAATGGGGGATTCAGCAGGGGCGTTAATTAGTCCTCAAGAAGAGAAGCAATTAGGTGAGGCATTTTTTCGCAGCTTACATCAGCAAGTGGATATCAATCAAGACAGTGAAATTCAGCAATACATTCAAAATATCGGTGAAAAATTAGTTTCACATAGTGATACGCCAGCGTATCCTTTCCACTTTTTTGTGGTGATGGAAAATGCAATTAACGCGTTCGCTGGTCCTGGAGGGTACATTGGTGTAAATTCGGGATTGATTCTAATGACCGAAGCTGAAAGCGAGTTGGCATCAGTCATGGCGCACGAGATTGCGCACGTAACACAGCGTCATTTATATCGCTCTTATGAAGCTAGCTCACGCCTCTCTATTCCTATGGTGGCGGCCACATTGGGTGCCATTTTACTCGGCACGCAATCTGGTGCAGCGGGGCAGGCAGCGATTATGGCAATTCAAGCAGGCAGTGTGCAGTTTCAAATTAATTTCACACGCGAACATGAAGAAGAAGCAGATCGCGTTGGTATGCAAACACTATCTCAATCGGTTTTTGATCCACGTAGTATGCCGACTTTTTTTGAACGTCTTCAGCAATCTACTCGCTACGCGGGGCAAAATGTACCCGAATTTTTGCGTACCCATCCCGTCACCGCGTCGCGTATTTCAGATTCACGCGGTCGTGCGGATAATTATCCCTATAAACAATATCCTGACTCGTTAGCTTATCAGCTGATTAAAACAAAATTACAGGTTTTATTGAGTGTCGATAATGATGAAACTCGCACGCTTCTGCAAGCCAAACTCAATCAAGGTTTGCCTGAGCAACGAACTGTTGCGAATTACGGTTTAGGATTGGTGGCGCTCAAAACGCAAAATTTTGCGCAAGCAGAAAGTATTTTTCAAGAATTAGTGCAGCAATTTCCAGTGCAACCACATTACTCTGCAGCGTTAGCGAGAACTGCACTTGAGGCAAATAATTACAAAGTGGCTCTGGAGCGTTATCAAAAATTAAGCCGTCAGTTTCCCGAAAATGATTCAATCAGAATTGAATATGTCGGTGCGTTACTTAAAGCAGGTGAACCCAATAATGCGAAAAATGTATTACTTCAACTTTCACAAAAAACACAAAGTTCCCCCATCTTCTCGCAATTATTAGCGCAAATTTACGGTGATTTAAATCAACCCGCTGAGTCACATCGCTATTTAGCCGATTATTACTTTGCGATGGGTGAAACGCAACAAGCAATTTTGCAAATTCGCTTAGCACAACAAATCCGCAACATCAGTCCCCAATTAGTGGCCATTTTACATGAAAAATTAGCATTTTTATTGGCAACTGATGAGCAAGAGCGACGCCGATAAGCTACAAAATTACTCGTTTGTGCCTACCCATGTATCTGCAAAGCCTGACGTTTTCTTGACTTTACTTGCATAAGTATTTGCTTCGCCTTTTGTTTTGAAACCCGTGACTTTCAAACGATAACGAGTGCCGCTGTCGTTAATATCCACTGGGGCAACTTCAACAGGAATACCTTGTTGTCTTAGTTCAGCAGCTTTGCTTTCCGCAAACCATTCTTGTTGATAAGACACAACGTTCACCGAATATTTACCAGCAGGTGCGACTTTGGGTTCAGCAATATTGGCATTAAGAACTTCTTTGTGTGCGTGAGTATGATGTTTTTCACCATTTTCTTTCGCGCGACCAAAAGCCATACCACGTGTCATACGACCTGTATAAGGAGCTTCTTTTAAAATTGAATCAAATGTTTCAACTTTGACAGGTTCTGCGTTGTCAACTTTTTGACTAGTCGCTTCTTTAGGCGCTTCAACGGGTTTTTCAGATGTTTTTTTCGCTGAATCAGCTGATTTTTCTTCTGATTTTGGTGCATCTGGTGGCACGATCGCGTTAAGTTCTGGAATAACAGCAGGTGCTTCCGCTTTTGGTTTTTCGCTTGAAGGCTTGCTATTGAGCAAATTGACAGGCGAATCAGACTTTTCTGTTGTTGATGATTTGGGTTCAGCAACCGTTTTTACATCTTCTTTTTCTTTTGTTTTTCCTTTTGATGAGGCGTGTTCGTGTTTAGCCACTTCTTTTTTTGTTTCTTTTACCTCAGGCTTCGTTTCCTCTTTGATAACAGGCTCTTGCGTGGCTTCTACTGGTGCGATTTCAGGCGCGATAGTAGGTGAAATAACATTAGATACTGGAGGCGTAATTTGCGTAGCCGCTAATTTATCTATTTTTTGATTTAGTTGCTCGACAGAGTTTTTGATGTTTTCAATTTCTTTTTCTGGATTTTTTGCCAAGAAGTTATTGATTTTTTCATCTAAATGCGTCACATGCTCGTTAATGGCAGCTTCTTCATTTTTTGAATTATAAGCCATATAACCAACACCACCGCTGCCAATCAATCCGATAATGCCTACACCTAAAGCGATATAGCTTAGTGTGGTATTTTTCTTTTTAGCGTCTTCAAGACCTGCAAACTGTTTTTTAGCGTGTGCTTCGACTTTATCTTGATCTGCGCGTAAACGAGCTAATTCATGATCTTTTTCGCCTTTAAGCTCCTCTTTTACTTTTGCTATAAGTGCGCCTTCGTCAAAAGCAGCAACAGCTGCTACAGCAGCAGCCGCAGCTACAACAGGCGCAACATCGACAGCAGGAGTTGGTTCTTTTGACATTTTAACGGGTTCTTGTTTAGGTTCGTCAATTTCAACGTCTTCAGCGCTATCATCATCACCCGTAATCCAACCATCATCGTCGTCAGAAGATGTGTCTTCAGCTTTACTTGATGCAATACTTGTATCGTCATCATCGCCTGTAATCCAACCGTCATCGTCGTCAGAAGATGTGTCTTCAGCTTTACTTGATGCAATACTTGTATCGTCGTCATCGCCTGTAATCCAACCGTCATCGTCGTCAGAAGATGTGTCTTCAGCTTTACTTGATGCAATACTTGTATCGTCATCATCACCCGTAATCCAACCGTCATCGTCGTCAGAAGATGTATCTTCAGCTTTACTTGATGCAACGCTTGTATCGTCGTCATCGCCTGTAATCCAACCGTCATCGTCATCGGCAACAGTGTCTTCAGATTTTTCTGTTTCAAGGGACGCTACATCAGATTGCGTGTCGTCTTTACCCATTTGATCGAGCCAATCTAAATCATTCGCTTCATTTGCAGGCATGGCGTATGCGTTATCAGTTGCATTGTCGTCTAGTAAATCAAAACCAGAGGTTGTTTCTTTTGTATTTTTCATCGACCTCGAATTGAATCCATTCATACTTTAAATTAGTATCTTTAAAATAATCATTAAAAACGGAAAATGCGATGCCACTAAATAAATCATCTAATGTCCCCTCAACATCAGTAACAACTTGATTCTTCTGAAATCCAGTTCAGCGCTTTGAGCTCTGCGAGCTTGCGGTAAACAAGCGCGCGCGACAATTCGGTTTCCGTAACAATATCGCGCGCCGTTGTTCGCAAGCCGCGCGAATCCCGTTCGACAATGACATCGAGAATATGGCGTTCTGACGGGTCAAGATTTGTCAGCCCGTGACGGCGTGCGACAATCGAAATCAATTCGTATAATTTGC
>JBDLQG010000170.1:0-4271 GCA_039800705.1 Pseudomonadota bacterium | reverse complement strand
CAAATGAACATGAAAACGTCAGATTTAATTGTGCAGTCAATTCCATGGTTGACTGGTTCAAGTGTGGCATTAGGGCAGGGTTTACTTGCAACAGGATGCACTGTTCCCAAAATTGGACAATGCGCGGGATGCGGCAGTTGCGTTATTGCAGTGGTGACTTTGACCGGATTAGCACTTAAAAAACGTCGTAATGAACAAGCGCAAGGTCTTGAACCGTTTGAAATTCGCACGAGTAATGATTAAGACGCGTTTAATTAATCACCTTGGCGGATTGACATTGTTTTTTTGGATAACAACAGGCGCCTCCGCTGACAATCAAAATGATAGCTGGCGTGGTTCTTTGCGAACGAAAGTGCAAACAGATAACCGCTATAATCTGGACGGTGATTACACGGGCGAAGTGTGGGGGCAAATGGTATATACCAACCCCAATCAAAAATTAAATGGCAATATGAGTGTACTCAGTCGCTTAAGTACGGATATTTACCGAGATAAACAAGAAGTGTATCAAGCCTTTGCAGAAAAAAAATTTGATAGTGTGCCTTTAACGCTGCGTGGTGGACGTTTTGAGAAAAGTGATAATTTAGGACTTTATTTAGTCGATGGCGCGGTAGCGAAGTATCAACTAAGTCAGCCAATCAGTGTGGAAGTTTACGGTGGACGTCCTTTGCGTATTGATCATGTGCAATCGATTCGTGGCTCACTTGTCGCGGGCGTAGATAGTCTATTTCAATTTACACCTCATTTTACGTCTGGTTTATTAGGACTTGATAACACCGATGTTGGATTAGGTATGCAAACGGTTGAGCGAAATGAAATCGGTGTAACGCAAAACACGAATACGGAGCCTGTTGTCGATGAAAATTTTGATGTGGTAGAGAATACGAGTGTAGAAACTACGCAAACTCGTAAAACACTGACCACCTATCGATTCAATGGCAATTCACATTTAAAAGGTTATTTATTAAATGCTCAGAAGCCGTTTGAAATGTATATAAAAGGATCGTATGCGAGTGAAAAAAGTCGACTTGAAAATGTATTTGTTGATACATGGTGGGATGTATTCAAAGATATGCGATTGCGTAATTACTACGAGGCTTATCGTCCACAACAGTATTTTGTGACGTTCCGTGACCGTTTTTACAGTGCGTATGCGCTTGGTGAACAGCAAATTTGGCGCGGTTCGCTTGAGCAACGTTATTCTCAACGTTTGCGCTATTCGGCAGGAATGCAATTCGCAGATCGTGAAGTGGGTGAGCGTGGTCAAGGATATAACGCGAATATCAGCTATCAATGGCAGCCTAATTTAACAACGCAAGCAACGGTCGACTATTTAGAGTTAAGTAGTGGTGATTATGTCGCGAGTATTTATTTATCAAATACACATGCCATTGATAGTAAAAATCGCTATAGCGTCAACTTTGCGCTGCGTGAAGAACAAAAAAGTTTATATGGAGAAAATGTGGCCGTAGGGATTGAAACGGAATGGCAAACCATGGTGAAAAATAATTGGGTGGTTGCACTAAAAGCGAGTTATATCAATAACACCAATGACAATGCACGCAATGAATATTTGGGTTCCGCGCAATTAACGTATTACTTTGATTATTTTCAGGCGAAAAAACCATGAAATGCCGTGTCATTTGTTTTCTATTTTTGATGATTGTGTTCCGTAGTGTATTGGCTATGGATGCAAAAATTGATCATTCATGGTGGGAAAAACGCAATCATACAAGTGAAGTTTATTATCCCCATGCCGCGCATTTGGACGTGATGAAAGAAGAGGGCGATAGTTGTTTACTTTGTCATTCTTATGCAAAAACAGATGTAGTGGACATCGAAAAAGTAAAAAAGTTGACTGTCATCGCTAACGAATCACTAAAACCGATTTGTCATAGTTGCCATGTTGATGAACAACGGGCGCCGTGGCGTTGTGATTTGTGTCATAAAGAGAAAGAAAAAATCTGGCCCGCAGATCATCGTTTTGATTACATCAATCACCACAATGAAGCAGCACGAGGGCAGGAAAAATATTGTGAAACCTGTCACGTAGATGTGAATTTTTGCACGGATTGTCATTTACGTCGTGATACGTCTGGTGCGGGTTATCATCCTTTAGGGTACCGTACATTGCATGGCATTGAGGCGCGTTTTGACGCTGCGCGTTGCGGGCGTTGTCATAATGAAAATTATTGCAGTGATTGTCATGCAACACGTTAGAGCTTTACTTTTTATCCTTAGTGCATTCTTGATGATGCCATTACAGGCAAAAACGATTTCGCAAAACGGTAGTTTAGCACTAACACCTTCACATGGTTCGGGAAGTGCATGGGGGAAATCGAATTGCAACGCGTGCCACATTGCGGTGAATTTACATAAAAGCGTCCCTAAAATTAAGCAAATAGTAGATAAGAAAAAAAGTCTACTAACGTGCAGTGGATGTCATGGCGAAAATGGCGTGAAGCATACTCAAAAGCAGTGTTTAATTTGCCACAATCCAACCGACATGCCGAAAAATCCGTTACGCAGCGGGTCACATCGTCACGATTTTGATGCGTCTAAAGATTTGCCAACCACAAATAAACAATGCGTCATTTGTCATGATGCGTCAAACATGAATGGTAAATTTGAACCGGCTCTCGATTTAACGCGTTTCGAGGGCGCAGCTTATCAAAATGCCAATGAATTTTGTCTGGTTTGTCATAACCGTACGCATCAACAAGCAAAATTTCCCATTATTCACGCAGGCAAGCGTGAACAATCCATTGCCGCTGAAGAGGATTATCGAAAAATAGATAAACATGGCGTAACGGATGGTGAAGGGACGGGACTTTATAATGGTTTACGTGGTGGCTATGCGTACAAAACCATTGTGGATTGTGTTGATTGTCACGCAATGCACGGCACTACTAATGTAGGACTCATTATTGACGATTCGCGTAAGGGCGCGTTTTTACTTGATTCAACAATTCGCAGTAAACCCTATCGTATTAAATTAGTAGAAAATAACACCAATTACAGCCAGCTTTGCGCGTTGTGTCATAACATGAAAACGGTTGCCGAAGGTGGTGAGATTGACACGGGCAATGGTTTACATGGCGTGCATTTTAATAATGGATCAGACTGTGTGACTTGCCACAATCATGGCGAGCGAGTGCAAAAAGGCTTATGAAGTTTTTGTCTTTTTTCTTGGTGATGTTTTCTTGCCTCGTTTTTGCCGATGAATCCAATCAATGGCGAATGCAATCGTATGCGCAATCAAAACATTTGCCCGATTTGCATCATGCGGTAGACGTTAAATTACTTGAAAACATGAATCCCCCTGCTGAATTTTTGCTCAAGGCAGGCCGTATTTTGCAATGTCAAACCTGTCACGGTTTAGAGGAAATGGATGACATTCCTTATGACAAAATCGACAAAAAGGCGCCGAATTTTTTGCGTTTGAATGGTTATCAAAAATTAGACGCGTTTTGCACAAATTGTCATGATGCAAAGCAACATGAGCGTTCAAATATTCATTTGATGAAAAAGGAAGACGGTTCAATCAAAAAAGAAACGTGTTTATTTTGTCATCGTGAGGTGAATGAGAAACGCGATGTCAAACGTGAATTGGATGATGCGAATTTACGCCTACCCGTTGAGAAGGTTTGCGTGGGATGTCATTTGAAAACACCACATTTTAATGCTGTTGAACATACCGATGGCGCGTTAACAGAAGATACAACTAGTTCTGCGAAAAAAATGACATTACGTTTAAAGCAGATTGAGAAAGAAAACAATAGTTATTTGCCGCTGTCTAGTGATAACAAAATACTGTGTATTACTTGCCATAATCCACATGAAGAAGGAATTTTAGGCGACAACAATCCTAGCGGCAAACAAGTGCATGGTGATGTAAAAAAAGGCGTGGAATACAGCGAGCACAGTTGGAGCGCTGTAATGAAAGAAGATAAGCGCGAGCGACTCGAAAAAATAGCAATGTCGCTACCGATTTATAAACGTATTGAAAAAGAAGTGTTACTGCGACTGCCCGCAAAAGATGGCACGTTGTGTTTGAGTTGTCATGAATTTGAGAATTGAGCCATGAAAAATCCATTTAACATCGCTTTGCAACGCTGGCGTGACGTGCCAAAAGTGCAACGATTCCGCTATACCACTATTTTAGTGTCCTGTTTTTTATTTTTAGGGCCGCTGACTATTTTGCCAAAATTGGCGGGGAACAGTGATTTATGCGGACGACTGTGTATGCGTCGCTTTTATTTGTATTTCCC
>JBDLQG010000169.1:0-4335 GCA_039800705.1 Pseudomonadota bacterium | reverse complement strand
ATAAACCGTTGCTAGTCCAATATCTTCGTTTTCACTAAGCAGAATTTTATACAACTTTTCAGCCGTAAAATGACGTTCATTGGCTTGTTTCTCTAAAATTTGCAGGATTTTAATTCTTGGTACGGTAATTTTTAAACCGGCATTTTTGAGTTCGTGATTTTCTTGGTTTTCCACCATAGCTTCCTAGAAAGAAATGTAATTTTAGGTATTGTAACTTTTTTTTAAACGCAAGCGCATGACTGTTTCGTTGAATTCCCGTAGAATTTGCGGCATTCTTCTCAATTTTATCTCAATTTGCCTAAAACTCTCATGCGAAAATCTATTTTATCGGTTAGTTTACTGAGTTTGTCATTGCTCTCTTGTTCAACAATTTTGAATCATTTGCCTTATGTTTACACCATTGATATTAATCAAGGTAATATCATTGACCAAGCGATGATTGATCAATTACGTCCAAATATGACAAAACGGCAGGTTTTATATGTAATGGGAACTCCTATGCTAGCCGATTTTTTCCATGAAAATCGTTGGGATTATATTTACCACATCAAAAAGGGGGGAGAAGATGCAGAAAAAAAAGCTATTTCCATTTTTTTTGAAAATGACAAAATTAAAGGTATTCAAGGTGATTTAAAACCCAGCGCTTTGCCTGTTGTTAAGCCGAGTACAGAACAAATGGTAGATGTTCCTCCTCGTGATTTAGAAAAAACGCTGTGGGAAATAATGACTGGTTGGATAGACTATGATGGTACTGATAGCGACAAACCCAAACCTTCAACATTTTCTCAATAATCGTTTCTCAGTGAATACAGATGCCAATTAACGCGAAAAGTACGAGAAAGTGTGAAGTGGTTCACATTTTTTTCCTAAATTTATCAATGCAACAAAATAATCGATAAACTATACGCTAGGCTTACAATTTCTTAAAAGGTTAATTTGTCGGTGAGGCTGTGAATATGTTGATAGATAAAACAATAAAATATTTTAAAAAAAATGGCGTTTTTTTTGTACAGCTTGGTGTCTTAATATCGCTTCTTGCAATACTGTTTGAATACATTGCAACAACTGATACTACAACGGTTGATGTTGTAAGTATTAGTAAGATTGATGCGCCTGCACAATCAGCCACAAAGCGAGTGGATTCAAAAGACGAACAGAAAGAGGCTAAAGCGCCCAGTCCCGCCACATTTGAAGTTGATGAAGTGAGCCGAGAAATACTCGATAATCACGCAAATAATCCACAAGAAGCGTTATCGGAAGACACGCCTTGTTCACGTTTTGATAATGTACATAACGTATTTCGACGCAACGGCACTATTTCAAAGGCACGTAATGTTGAGCAATTAAAAAAACCATTACCTGCGATGATTACGGAAATTCAATATACTTGCATCGATAAAGTAAGCGGAACACCGCACATTAAGGCAACGACGATGGGTGTTGCTGTTGATGTGCAAGCGAATATGCTACGTTGTGTGCAGTCAACGTCTGATGAATCGCTCAGCTCAGAGGCACGCTTTAAACACGTACTAAATATGATGACGCATCATTGCGGGTTTAAGTTAATCGAACATCGATGATTAGCGCTAAAAGGTTAGTAAAATTGGTTTATTTATTTAATAGCCATTCTTTCTAGGGATGGCTAATTTTAATGTCCACATTGGTGTGGCCGCAAGTGCCACAACGATTGTTGCTACAATGGGTGTTAGCTTACATTTCATGGATCTGCAGCATACACCATGGTTGATTTTTTTAGGTATTGTGGGTGGAATGTTGCCCGATATCGATGCCGTCAACTCCCGCCCTGTACGATTGCTTTTTACGGTTTTAGCCTTATTATCAGCGACAGCTGTATTATCTACCGTCAAACAATATTATGGACAATCCCCTTACTTGCTTTTGCTTGGTGGTTTTGTCTATTGGTTCACGCGCTATTTAGTACTGGTATCTATTAGGCGATTGACAGTGCACCGTGGTATTTGTCATTCTATCTTAGCGTTACTTTTTTTTAGTTTTGCCATAACGTGTATTAGCTTTTATTTACTGAATCAAAATACGATTTACGCGTGGCTAAATGGCTTCTTCCTTGGCTTTGGTTTTTTTGTACATTTGTTACTTGATGAAATGTATAGTGTTGACTTGGCTAACCGTCGGATTAAAAAGTCATTTGGCACTGCGCTCAAGTTATTTAATTATAAAAATATTTCCTCGTCAATCTTGATGACGATTCTCACCGTTTTACTTTATTGGTTTTCACCACCGGTATTTCCTTTATTTACGTTAAGTGAGCGTATTTTTGCTTCACTCATTTTTTGATTTAATTTTTAAAATCTACTTGCTAAATTCGCGCATAATCGCTTTTTACATGCTAAAATGAATTAACTTTATTAATTATCCTATTGTTTATTGAGTTTTTATTGAAATGAAGACCCACCATTTTTTTGCTATTTCCGCATTACTTTTTCTAAGTCAATCCAGTTTTGCGACAGTTTATAACTTGCCTGCAAACAGTCGTGACAACGTAGTAGCGGAGTATCCAAACGAAATTGCTGTCACTCGTCCTCAGCAAAGCGAAACCTTGCTTGATGTGGCGCGTCGGTTTTCTTTGGGGCAAACTGAAATTGTGCGTCTTAATCAGTCACTTGATCGTTGGTTAATTAAGCCTAATGATGTGATTACACTGCCTAATAAACGTATTTTGCCGGATTCACCTCGCAATGGGATTACACTCAATATTGCAGAATACCGCATGTATTATTACCCACAAAATTCATCGAAAGTGTATTCATTTGCACATGGGGTTGGTCGCCAAGATTGGAAGACGCCTTTGGGGAAAACAAGTATTCAAAAAAAAGTGAAGGATCCTGTTTGGCGTCCACCAGAATCTATCCGACGTGAGCATGCTGCGCAAGGTGATCCATTGCCCGAAGTTGTGCCAGCAGGTATACATAATCCGCTGGGCGCCTATGCACTTTATTTAAATTTACCCGGTGATTACCGTATTCACGGGACTGATATCGATAAAATTTATGGAATTGGGATGCAAATAACGCATGGCTGCGTGCGTATGTATCCGGAAGATATTGACCAGCTTTACCATATGGTTGATGTGGGAACACCAGTTTATATTGTAAAACAGCCCATTAAAGTTGGCTGGCTAAATAATGTGTTATATATTGAATCTCATCCAGATTTGGAAGGTGAAGAAACTACATTAGAAGAGCGAACTGCTACAGCGGCAGCTTTAATTCAGAAGATGAACAATGTTCAATTTTCCGACATTGATCAATTGGCATTACACGACGCATTAGAAAAGCAAACGGGTAATCCAACAGCTATTTATGAGCATGTTTTAACCGAGGAAGAAATGCAAGCGCAAACCATTGCACCTCCTCCTGTTCCTAAGATGCAACCTGTTTCCAGTTCTGTGGTAAAAGCCGCTTTACCCGTTGCAGCAAAAAAAGTAGTTGAGCTCAAAAAAATAGCGTCCAGCAAGTCAGCTGATAAATTGAAAACACCATCAGCGAAAAAAGTCGTAGATGTAAAAAAAGTTATTGAAACAAAAACATCCAAAGCAGTGCCATATATACCAACTCATAAACCCTCACCAACGGGTTATTTTCGCGGTTTTTAATTATCTGAGCATGTAAATTTATGAAAAAAATTCTGATTTCAGACAAACTTGCTAAGGATGGCATTGATTATTTAAAAGCACAAAATGATATTGAAATTCATTTTGAAACTGGTTTAAGCGAAGAGGCGCTTTGTGGGATTATTAGTGACTTTGATGCCCTGTTAATTCGTAGTGATACGCAAGTGACGCCAAAACTTTTGCAAGCAGCAAAAAAATTAAAGCTAATTGGTCGCGCTGGCATTGGCGTGGATAACGTAGATATTCCAGCCGCAACCGAAATGGGCGTCATCGTCATGAATACGCCTGATGCCAATGCAACAACAACGGCTGAGCTAACCATTGCGCATTTAATGTCACTTAGTCGCCATCTACCGGCAGCTGACCAGTCTGTTCGTGCAGGGAAATGGGAACGTTCAATATATACAGGTTCAGAAGTTGCACAAAAAACGATAGGGATAGTGGGTTTTGGGACTATTGGGCGTTTGGTTGCAAGTCGCACTGCAGTGTTAAAAATGAATGTGATTGCGTTCGATCCATTTGTGTCGCCAGACATTTATAAAGATTTAGGCGTGGAGTCGGTGAGCTTGGAAGATTTAATTGCACGCTCGGACTACATTACATTGCATTGTCCGCTCATTGACAAAACACGCAATATTATTGGGGCTGCGCAATTTGAAAAAATGAAATCAAATGCCATGTTG
>JBDLQG010000168.1:0-4433 GCA_039800705.1 Pseudomonadota bacterium | reverse complement strand
CGGAAATTCTATCGGGTGTTTTGGCTTGGGGTCGTTGTACGATGAAGGAGATGGCGTAAAACAAGATTACTTCGTTGCAGCAGATTGGTATAAAAAAGCGTGTGATGGGGGAGTTGCTGAGGGATGCTATAGCTTAGGCTACGGTTATTATAACGGACGAGGCGTAAAACAAGATTACTTTGCAGCAGCAGATTGGTATAAAAAAGCGTGTGATGGGAGAGATGCTAAAGGATGTGGTATGTTGGGCATTATGTATTATGAAGGAAAAGGCGTAAAACAAGACTATGTTGCAGCAGCGGTTTGGCATAAAAAAGCGTGTGATAGTAGAGAGGCTGGGAGCTGTATTATATTAGGTTTAATGTATAAATATGGACAAGGTGTAAGGCAAAATACACAAAAAGCACTTGAGTTATATGGACAAGGTTGTGATATGAGAGAACAGCGAGGCTGTGACGCGTATGCAGAACTTAAAAAGAAAGGCAGATAATTAGCAAAAAATAATTCCTTATTTTACCATCAAAAAAACGCTGTAGACCATGTAAAATAAAGGTTACAGCGTTTTTAGCTATACAGCTTAGCGGCATTAACTCACCAATAACAAGTGTAACGTAGGACTCAACAAAGACAACTCGATGAGCTTGCGATAAAAACGAATATCACTTAAATTCCACCGCGATTTTACTTCCAAAATTTTCATCATCTGACCCCATGATGAGTTTATCGCCAACAAACGAAAGGCCTTCAACTTTCACATTTTCATATTGCGATTGAATGGATATATCACGATATGAATTCCAATGAATACCTGAGTTGTCATCCACAAACTGCCCTAATTTATATAAAGCCGAGTGAAATACACCATTGTCACCGGGGTCTGAAGTAGAACTTACCCACAGTACACCATCATTATCTATGGCTATATCGCTAATTGAGCGACGGTTTTTATTCGGGTATGGCGCAAAAAAATCCATCGCATTTTCTTTTGACATCGTAATGTGGTTGTTTTGCACATCGTATTGGCCCCACGACATTTTTGCGGGTTTCTCATCATCGCCACGCTCTGCCCACACGAGAATATTACGAAATAGTGCTAAACTTTCAATATTACTTTTGGTTGTCGCATTAGGCAACTGAAACTCAGCAACCACGTCACAGTGATTATTTTCTACTCGAATACGCGTGACCTGTCCTTGACTTTCTAATACCAAAAACGCTGAATGATCTTCTGGAATCGCGGTAATCGCTTCTAAATCAATCGGTAATTTTTGAGCATCGCACCACGCCATTTTTTGTAAACGCGGCGGCAAATCCTCTTGCCAGTTTAGTTGACTTAATCTGGGTTCATTGATTTTTTTGTTGTCATGAACCACCAAGAAATTTTCTCGATCAATAGCAACTATCCCGCTAATTCCCAAGTTTTTCTCTGTACTTACCGTGTACCAATCTGGGGAACTTGCGCGATAATGACTGCATCCCGCTAAAATAATCGAAAAAACAACAAAAAGCGTTTTATATTGCATGAAACAAGGGTGTGTTATTGGCTATAATTAGGCGGCTATTGTGTCGCTACTCGCTGTCTATTGCAAATCAACCTTTTTGTAATATCGTTCATTTTTTTAAATTTACAGTTTGAATCATGTCAAAAGAAAATAGTATAAATAACTCTTCTAGTTTTGAAATGCGTTGCGGCGTGGTCATTGCTATTTTTGCCGCGCTCATGGCCATTACGGATTTACTTGCCGGCAAATACGATGCCGATGAAATTATCGGCACAAACGATAAGGCGATGGCTTATTCATGGTATCAGTCAAAAAGTATCAAAGAAACACTTGTTCAAGGCGAAATATCCCTGTTGATGAGCCTAAAAGAGGCAAATGCCATTCAAAAAGACGCCATTGTCGCGGTGGATAATCATCTTGCTGATTTAGCAAGCAAATCCGTTCAATACAAAAAAGAAAAAGATGAAATTCTTCGCGGCTCAAAAACCGTTGGTCAAGAAAATTGGGTTCAAGATGTGAATGGTGAATACGGCCGTGTTATCGGTGCAAATGAAATCGAGGCCAACCTTGCCATTTTATCTACAGCCGGTGACCGTTTTGATATCGCTATTTTACTTTATCAAGTGTGTTTAGTGCTGGGCGCGGTCAGTTTGGTGCTACGCAAACCCAGTTTTCAAACGATTTTTTTTAGAGGAATGTGGTTACTTGGCTTGATTGGTAGCGGAATGTCTTTGTGGGCATTTAGTTTTATTCAAAATAGCTTGGCTTAATCTCAAAAAAATCCCCTTACAAAACGTTATGCAAGGGGATTTTTTATTCACGAATTCAACATGCCAGCGCGAATAATAAACGCTTCAACTTCATCAAGACCGTGCTTGGTTTTTAAATTAGTAAATACAAACGGACGTTCTCCGCGCATTTTTCGTGCATCTCTATCCATCACTTCAAGTGATGCCCCAACGTGCGGTGCTAAATCAATTTTATTGATAACAAGCAAATCTGAACGGGTAATCCCCGGTCCGCCTTTGCGCGGAATTTTGTCACCTGCCGACACGTCAATAACGTAAATTGTTAAATCTGCCAGTTCAGGGCTAAACGTCGCACTTAAATTATCGCCACCACTTTCGACAATAATAAAATCTAAGTGTTCAAAGCGATTAAGCAACTCATCCACTGCCGCAAGATTCATCGACGCATCTTCACGAATAGCCGTATGCGGACACCCACCCGTTTCAACACCCAGTATGCGCTCTTGCGGCAGTGCTTCACTGCGAATTAAAAACTGTTGATCTTCTTTGGTGTAAATATCATTCGTGACAACTGCAATTTCGAAATTATCACGCATTTTTTTGCATAACGCATCAATTAACGCGGTTTTTCCAGACCCGACAGGACCACCAATCCCAAGACGTAAAACGTGTTTTTTTGTGCTCATAAATTCTCTTTCTAAAAGGGTTTACATTTTTTTAAGAACGAAATAATCGTGAATATTGCATTTCATGGCGACTGCTCATCAACGCTAACCCAAACGCACTGCCGCCAATGTTATCGTCGTTGATGTCAAAAGCGTTATCCACTAATTCGGGAATGTTATCGGCTAATTGCGTTAACAATTTTTGACCAGCGACTTGACCTAAAGGCACTAATTTAACCGCGCACAGTACTTGATTTTCAAGCCAACTCCACAAATAACCCACCGCTGCTTCACGCACAGAAATTTCCCAATTCACTGAGGCAAACGCGAACATATTGGCCAGTGTCGTGTCTACACTGCGCATCCAAACACCGCTTTTTTCAATTTCAAGTGAGTGCAATAATCGAGCAAGCGCTTGACCGGTTTGCATATCTTCTGCGCGAAGTTCTGCGGTTTCTCGACAAGCCATTAAAATATGACTCCAATGCGTAATGCTTTCGCTGTCGTTCTTTTCCCAAGCCCGATAAAAGCGAATAAACAACGGCAAATCCACGCGAGCAATACAACGCGCCATGACGCCATCAATCCATTCACCCGTTTGCTTCTCATTGGTTAACAAGCCGTCTTCCACTGCCATTTCAAGCCCTTGCGAATAGCAATACATCCCAATCGGTAAACTAGGACTTATGAGTTGCAGTAGACGCAATAGCGCGAAATCAGTGACCATGACCGTGATAAGCGCCCTGCTCTGGCTCAAAAGGTAAGATTTCATGCGTGACGCTAAAGCCTAAACCTTCAAGCATTTGATCGAGTACGTAATCCGTTAAAAAACGCAGTTCACCTTCTAAAATTTGCAAAGGTACATGGCGATTGCCTAAGTGATAACACGCACGGGCAAATTGCCACGCATCTTGCGAGCGCACAACCGATAAATTTTCTGAAGCTGATTTCACGCGCACACGGTAATTATCCGCGCCCGTCAATACAAACCCATGACGTAGCACTTGCCCTCGCGGGAGAAATAAACCAATTTCTCGACCACTATCCGTTTGACTTAGTAGACGTGATTTTTGCCTTGCTTCATAAGTGAGCGTCACCTCATCATCGGAAATACTGTCTTGTTGCGTGGTAACTTCTGTCAGTTTTAGCATCATGTAAAATTACGATTAGAATAAAAAATAACGTTGCGCAAATGGCAACACATCAGCAGGTTCACAAACAAGCAATAAGCCGTCAGCGCGGACCGCGTAAGTTTGTGAATCGACTTCGATTTTAGGTTGATAATGATTGTGAATTAAATCTTTTTTACCAATCGTGCGCGTGTTTGCAACAACACCAATGCGTTTTTTCAATGCCAAGCGTTCAGGAACACCTTCTTCAACGGCAACTTTAGGCAAGAAAAACATTGAACTCGTCGATGCGGTCTTGCCAAATGAACCAAACATTGGGCGATAATGCACAGGCTGTGGCGTTGGAATGGATGCGTTGGGATCCCCCATTGGCGCGGTAGCAATGAAGCC
>JBDLQG010000167.1:0-8661 GCA_039800705.1 Pseudomonadota bacterium | reverse complement strand
AAATCAAACATCTTTAACTAATTACGTTTTATATTAAATGGAAAGAACCAGTTTGCCAGTCGTGCGGCCGGCTTCTATTAAATCATGAGCGCGTGAAGCATGTTCAAGAGGAAGTACCTCACTGACATGAATTTTCAGTGTACCTGCGTCAATTAAATCGGCACATTTTTTGAGAAGTTCAACGTGTTTATCGCGGGCTGAATCCAAATCACGCAGCATGGGGGTAAGCATCAATTCAAAACCGATGAGTAAATTACGCATTCGCGCTTCGCTTAAATCCAAATGTGACGCATCGAGAATAGTAATTAAACGTCCAAAATGCGCAGTACAGCCAATACTGAATTTGAAAACGTCGCTGCCAACGGTATCAAACACTAAATCTGCGCCACGGTTTTGCGTTAAACGATTGACTTCATCGGTGACATTGCTTGTGTTGTAGAAAACGATGTCGTCAGCGCCCAGTGTTTTAACAAATTCCGCTTTTTCCGTCGAACTGACCGTGGTGATAACATGAGCACCAGCCATTTTAGCGAGTTGAATAGCGACGTGACCCACGCCACCCGCGCCAGCGTGAATAAGTACCGTTTGCCCTGCTTGTAAATTGCCTCGTTCAAACAACGCATTCCATGCAGTGATTAAGACTAAAGGCGCAGCGGCAGCGGTTTCAAATGAAATAGACTGAGGCATTAAACTCGCCCAACGTGAATCGATGACGGTGTACTCTGCATAATTGCCTTGCTCGCGCCCGAGACCTCCATGACAAAACCAGACTTTGTCGCCCATATTGAATTGCGTGACGTCAGCACCGATTTCAACTACTTCACCCGCACCATCGCAACCTAATACAGCAGGTAAAGTGGCATTAGGGTAAAACAAGCCGTTGCGACGTACTTTTGTATCGACCGGATTAACGCCAGCAGCGTGCAGACGCACTTTAATTTGTGTGGACGTTTGAAGAGTGGGCTGTGGAAGTGTTTGCTCAACGAGAACGTCACTTTCGCCGATGGCTGTCATAACAATGGCTTTCATGTTGGTACTCTTGTGATGTATTTAAGTGATAGGTGTGTGGGCGCAATGTGGCTGCGCCCACACGAATAGAGGTTTAATGGTTGAGAAGTAGTGTGCCCACGCCTTGATCGGTAAATAATTCAAGCAATACAGCATGATTGACGCGACCATCAATGATGTGAACACTAGTAACACCACCTTGCAGCGCGTCGGTTGCGCAACGTGTTTTAGGAATCATGCCTTCAGAAATGGTACCATCGGCAATGAGATCATCAATATCTGAAAGCGATAACCCCGTGAGCAGTTCGCCTTGTTTATCCAAAATACCAGCGGTATTGGTGAGCAAAATAAGCTTTTCGGCTTTGAGTTCTTCCGCAATTTTGCCTGCGACTAAATCTGCATTGATATTATACGATTCACCCTTTTCACCCACGCCAATAGGCGCAATAACGGGAATGAAATCACTGTCAGCTAACATATCCAGTACAGCAGTATCAATGCTCGTTACTTCACCCACATGACCTAAGTCAATAATTTCAGAGGCTTCATTGTCAACACTGGACTTTTTGAGTTGAATTTTTTTAGCGCGAATAAAATTGCCGTCTTTTCCTGTTAAACCAACGGCTTTTCCGCCATGTTGATTAATTAAGTGAACAATTTCTTTATTGACTAGTCCACCGAGTACCATTTCAACAACGTCCATGGTTTCGCTGTCGGTGACGCGCATGCCATCAATAAAACCGGTTTCTTTGCCAATTTTTTTGAGTAAATGACCAATTTGTGGCCCACCACCGTGAACCACAATAGGATTTAAACCAACTAACTTCATCAGCACAATATCACGGGCGAAACTGTGTTTCAAATCGTCATCAATCATCGCATTGCCGCCAAATTTGACGACGATGATTTTGTTTTTGAACCGCCGAATATAAGGCAGCGCTTCGGTTAGTACACTGGCGATTTGATGCGCTGATTTTTTTTGTATAGTCATTTTAAACAGTCAATTAACGATGTTGAGAAGGTAAATCACGTTGCGCAGAGCCACGATAGAGTTGACGTGGTCGACCAATGCGTTGCTCTGGATCTGCAATCATTTCATCCCAGTGCGCAATCCAGCCAATAGTGCGACCCATGGCGAAAATAGCAGTGAACATATTCGTTGGAATGCCTAAGGCGTGAAGTACAATGCCTGAATAAAAATCAACATTTGGATATAATTTTTTAGCGATAAAATACGGATCTTCTAGCGCAATGCGTTCAAGTTCTAGCGCTAATTTAAACATAGGATCATCGCCTAATTTCAATTCCGCTAACACGTCGTAGCAAGTGGCTCGCATGAGTTTTGCACGGGGATCATAATTTTTATACACACGATGACCAAATCCCATTAAGCGGAATGGATCATTTTTATCTTTTGCACGTTCAATAAATCGGGGAATGTTTGATACATCGCCAATTTCTTCAAGCATATTGAGAACTGCCTCGTTTGCTCCACCGTGTGCTGCGCCCCAAAGACAAGCAATCCCCGCCGTAATACACGCATAAGGATTTGCGCCACTTGACCCCGCAAGACGCACGGTGGATGTTGACGCATTTTGCTCATGATCTGCGTGCAGAATGAGGATGCGCTCAAGTGCGTTGACTAAAACAGGATTTTGTACATAATCATCGCAAGGGGTTGCAAACATCATGCGCATGAAGTTTTCAACGTAGCTCAATTTGTTGTTTGGGTACATAAACGGCAAACCAATGCTGTATTTGTAACACATCGCAACAATCGTAGGCACTTTTGCAATTAACCGAATTGCACTTAAATCCCGATCTTTTTTGGATTTAATATCGAGCGCATCATGATAGAACGCTGATAACGCGCCCACAACACCCACCATAATTGCCATAGGATGCGCATCACGACGAAATCCTTTGAAAAAGTTGGTTAGCTGATCATGTACCATGGTGTGCATAGTAATGTTATGTTCAAAGGCTTTTAGGCTTTCTGGCGTTGGCAATTCACCATGTAAAAGTAAATGACACACTTCAAGGAAGGTACAGCGCTCAGCGAGTTCCTCAATTAAATAGCCGCGATAAAGCAGTATTCCTTCTTCGCCATCAATATAGGTAATGGCAGAAGTACAGCTAGCGGTTGACGTAAATCCGGGATCGTAGGTAAACAATCCAGTTTGTTTATACAAGGTTTGAACATCGATAACATCCGGCCCGATAGTTCCTTGCAAAACAGGTAATTCACAAATGGCTTGTGAATTCTCATTTGTTAAAGTAAGTGTGCGATTTTCGGTCATGATTTTTTCTCGATTTAGTGTCAATACGCTCGATAAGGAATGTCAAATAAAGCTTAGCGGTTTGCACCTGCAACGGCTTCTTGAGCAAGTTGCGTGACTTTATCCCATTGTTTATTTTTGACAACATCAGCAGGTGCAATCCAAGAACCGCCAACACAAGCCACGTTGCTAAGTTTTAGATAATCATTGTAGTTGGCGAGTGAGATGCCACCTGTTGGGCAGAATGTCACATGAGGTACAGGGCCAGCAATGGCTTTAAGCATCGGAATACCGCCTGCATTTTCAGCAGGGAAAAATTTGAAATGATCAAGGCCGTATTCCATGCCGAGCATGAGTTCAGATAAACTTGAAATTCCTGGAATAAGCGCGATTGTGCTGTGTTGGGCTGCGGATAATAATCGTGGTGTTAAGCCTGGGCTAATGGCAAATACGGCGCCGGCTTCTTCCGCTGCGTCTAATTGCTGTGGAGTTAAAATAGTGCCTGCACCGACGATTGCGCCACTCACTTCATTGCTAATGCGACGAATCGATTCAAGAGCGGCTTCTGTACGCAAGGTGATTTCAAGAACACGGATACCACCGGCCACTAACGCTCTTGCTAAAGGCACCGCATTTTCTACATCATCAATAACCATCACTGGCATGACAGGACTTGCATTGAGAACATTTTTAGGCTGAATTTTCCACTGTGCTTTATACATAAGTTAACTCCGTTTTGATGTGTGGTGATAAAAGAATAAGTTATCGACATATATGGTGCTATTATCGCAGAATTCGACGATTATTGCAGTCACAATACAATAAAAACGCCTTGAAATCGCAAAATTACTTGAAATGCGGTTGAATTTTAAGCAAATTCGATTAGTCTGGGCTTTCTGAGTTAAAATCAGCTGCATTTTCTTTTTATCTTTTTTATCAAAAAAACATATTCCACTATGACAACGCTGCCTCAAAAAAATACGCCACCACGCTGGTTACTTGCCGAATTAACCTATGCCTGCCCACTGCAATGCCCTTATTGTTCAAATCCGCTTGATTATGATTACACGAAATATAAAAGCGAATTAAGCACTGATGATTGGAAACGTGTTCTCACGCAAGCGCGAAAAATGGGCGCGGTTCAACTGGGTTTCTCAGGCGGCGAGCCACTCACGCGCCCAGATTTAGTAGAGCTGGTTGCACACGCGCGTGAACTGGGTTATTACACGAATTTAATTACATCGGGTTATGGTTTATCCGAAGAAAAAATTATTGAGCTTAAAACCGCTGGACTCGATCACATTCAAGTCAGTATTCAAGCCAGTTCGCAAGAATTAAACGATCATATTGCCGGCACCGCCTCGTTTGAACATAAACAAAAAGTTGCGCAATTGGTCAAGAAACACGGTTATCCAATGGTGCTCTGCGTGGTGATACACAGAGAAAATATTCATCAAATGCCTGAGATTTTGGCGATGGCGCAAACGCTAGGAGCGGATTATTTAGAGCTTGCGAATACACAATATTATGGCTGGGCGCATAGAAATCGAGATTTATTGTTGCCCACAAAAGAGCAATTCGAAAAAGCGGAAGCCATCGCTCAATCCTTCAAAGAAGAAGTCGCGGGAAAAATGAAAATTTATTACGTCGTTCCCGATTTTTATGAAGATCGCCCAAAAGCGTGTATGAATGGTTGGGCGACGACGTTTTTAACGATTGCACCCGATGGTGTTGCGTTGCCGTGTCACTCAGCACGGGATTTGCCAAATTTCGATTGCCCGAATGTGAACGAATTTAGCGTTTCAGAGATTTGGCATGAATCAAAGGCCTTTAATTTCTTCCGTGGTTTTGAGTGGATGCAAGAGCCTTGTCGCAGTTGTGATGAAAAAGAAAAAGATTTTGGCGGGTGTCGCTGTCAGGCGTATTTATTAACTGGGGACGCCAGCGCAACGGATCCTGTTTGCAGTAAATCTCCAAAACATAGTGTGATTGATGAACTGATTGCAACGGCGCGAGTATCCGCTTTATCGGGCGATGAAAAACCGTTAGTATTTCGAAATAGTAAAAATTCACTGAAATAAATGCTATGAAAAATGAAATACTCACGTCTTCTCAAGCATGAGAAATGGCGATTTTTTTAAGGAAATATATTATGGATTTAATTTTTGCATAGTCCATTATGACTATTTACGCTCCATCGCACTCTGACAAGTCAAGCAATATTTACACGCAATCGCCTTACGGCGACTTTCTGGTATAGGCTCACCACATTCTTCGCATTCGAGCGCAGATTCACCGGTATAAACCGATTTCCGCGCTTCTTGAATAAATAATTCGGTCATTTTATCCATACGCTCAATAATGGCGTCCGTGCCACCTGCCCATGCTGCTGACATTTGCGTTTCTCCTCTGGTTATTCTTGCATGGCTCTCGCCACGGCTTCTGCGACTTTAATGCCGTCAATAGCAGCAGATAAAATACCGCCCGCATAACCCGCACCTTCACCAGCCGGATAGAGTCCAACTGTATTTAAGCTCTGAAACTTGTCATTGCGCTTGATACGAATAGGGGAGGATGTGCGTGTTTCAACGCCAGTTAATAGAGCATCGTGCATAGCAAACCCTCTGATTTTTTTATCAAAGGCGGGTAAAGCTTCAGTAATGGCATCAATGGCATAGTCGGGTAGGGCGCTACGTAAACTACCGAGTTTCACCGATGGCGTATAAGACGGCTGCACAATGCCAAAAGCGGTCGATGGGCGATCGGCGAGAAAATCACCCACGAGTTGCGCAGGCGCTGCGTAATCTTCACCACCGAGTAAAAAAGCTTGACGCTCCCAATGACGCTGTAAATCGACACCGGCTAACACGTGCTGGGGATAATCCACTTCAGGTGAAATACCGACAACGATAGCACTGTTTGCGTTACGTTCATTGCGTGAATATTGGCTCATGCCGTTGGTGACAACGTGACCTTCTTCAGATGTTGCCGCAACCACCGTACCACCCGGACACATACAAAAACTGTAAACCGACCGACCATTTTTGCAATGATGTACTAATTTATAATCCGCTGCGCCAAGCAGTTTATGCCCCGCACTTTGACCAAAACGACATTGATCAATCATTGATTGGGGATGTTCGATACGAAACCCCATCGAAAAGGGCTTTGCTTCCATGTAAACGCCATTTTTTTGTAGCATTGAAAACGTATCACGTGCGCTATGCCCAATGGCGAGTACTACGTGCGAGCTGTCGATAATCTCGCCGCTTGTGAGCCTAACACCTTGTACTTGACCGTGTTCAATTAAAATATCCTCAACGCGTTGTTCGAAACGAATCTCACCGCCTAACGATTCAATTGTTGCCCGAATTTGCTCAACCATCGAAACTAAGCGAAATGTCCCGATATGCGGTTTGCTTAAGTAAAGAATTTCAGGTGGGGCGCCGGCTTTAACGAATTCTTCAAGCACTTTGCGTCCGTAGTGATTGGGATCTTTAATTTGTGTGTAGAGTTTTCCGTCTGAAAATGTCCCCGCACCACCTTCACCAAATTGCACGTTAGATTCGGCATTAAAGACGCGTTTTCGCCACAATGCAAACGTATCTTTTGTGCGTTCACGAACGGATTTTCCGCGCTCAAGCATAATAGGTTTAAAGCCCATTTGAGCGAGAATGAGCGTCGCAAGTAAACCACATGGCCCTGCGCCAATGACGACGGGGCGGGTTTTTTCCGTGTCTTTTGCTTGCGTCACCAATTGGTATTGGGTATTAGGTGTTACGCTAATGCGTAAATCATCCGCAACAGAAGCGAGAATCTCTGTTTCATTTTTGACTTCCACATCAACGGTGTAGACCATAAAAATCGTGTCACGTTTACGCGCGTCGTGACCTTGTCGAAAAATATGGTAGCGAATAAATTTATCTAACTCAATGTTTAGCCGATAAAGAATCGCAGATTCTAACTCTGATGGTGTGTGGTTAAGTGGAAGCTTAATTTCAGTAATTCGTAGCATGAATAAGTAGTAAGTTGATGTAGCAAGTGAAAGAGGGATTGATGCGTAATAAATCGCTTATTTTCGTTATTGTTATAATACGTTTGTCGGTTTGTTTTTGATATTGTAAAATGATTCTCAAAGCAAGAACACGCCACTAATGAATTTTAATTGAATTAAAAGTAAGTCTTAGGAAAATAAAATGGATATATCACCAGAACTATTACAAAAAAAGATTCTTATTGTTGATGATGCAGCGTCAATGCGCACATTAACCAAGGCTATTTTGCGTGAAGCCGGTTTTACCAATGTGTTTGACGTCCCCGGTGGTCGTGAAGCATTAACAAAAATGGCACAAATTAAAGTTAATATTGTTATTTGTGATTGGAATATGCCTGGAATGAGTGGCATTGAGTTATTCCAAGCGGTTAAAAAAGATCCCAAGTTAGCGGTTCCACCTTGGATTATGTTGACATCATCTTCTGAAGGCGAAAAAGTAAAAGAAGCTATTTCAGTGGGCATTACCTCGTATATCGTCAAACCATTTAAACCAGATAATTTAGTTGCACAGATTGTCAATAAGCTCAAAGCAGCTGGCGAATAACGCGCACTAAAAATAAATCACAGCAGTCTTGACTGCTGTGATGATGTTTTTGATTACTACTTAGTAAACTCGACTCATTACTCCGCTTCATCAACTTCCACAGCAACCGCGTAGTTGCAGTCCTTTTGGGGACACACTTTCTCAACACCGCGACGTTTACTTTCTTTTTGGGTTAAAACAGGCCAATGGCAAGAAGGGCAGGCTTCATTGAGTGGTACATTCCATAGTGCATAGTCGCAACTCGGATAATTTTCGCACGAGTAAAACAATTTTCCATTACGTGATTTACGTTTAAAAATTTGCCCTTTTTTGCATTTTGGGCATGCTACGCCAGTATCTTGGGGTTTTTCGAGTGGCTCAATGTAGCGGCATGTTGGATAGGCACTGCAGCCAATGAATTTACCGTAACGGCTGTTTTTGTAAACCAGCGTTGATTGGCATTCGGGGCAAGCGTGATCTTCAACTGTTTCAGGTTCTGCTTGCGCGGAATCGGATAAATTGCGTGTATAAGTGCACGTTGGGTAATCGGTGCAACCAATAAAGCGGCCATTGCGACCAAGACGAATGGATAGGCCTTTTCCACACAACGGACACGCTTCATCAATGGCTTCTTGCGTGACATCTTTACGTTGCACGGAACTTTCTTTTTCGTGTACTAATTCGCCAAACGGCTCCCAGAAACTGCGCATGAGCGGAATCCACTCTTTTTCACCTCGCGCCACCGCGTCCAAATCATCTTCTAAATTCGCCGTAAAACCGTAATCAACGTATTTGGT
>JBDLQG010000166.1:0-4457 GCA_039800705.1 Pseudomonadota bacterium | reverse complement strand
CCGATTACAAAGGGTGTAAACTTGGTCATATAACTCCACTCGGTGCGTATCAATAAACTCGTCTCTGACAGCAACGATACCTTCGTCTGTTGAAATATCATAACCTTTAGCTTCAGCCCATTTATCTAAGAGTATAGTAACTGAGTGTAGGTGATGCAGTTCTAAATCTGTGGAAGTACCGCAGATATAACACTGATCCTTCTTTTCATAGGCCGCTTTAGCCCGATCACGAACCCACTTTACAGGGATCCGCTTGTTTGTGTTTTTGGCCATTTACTTTAGCGTTGAACGTAACATCCAACTATGCTTTTTATGAGCATCTTGACGATCAGCTAAAAAGTTGCTAAGACCATGGTCGCCCTGAGCTTCAGCAGCATCAAATGCCACACGGAACATTTCGGCACAAGCATCTGAATCCACTAACAATTCTTGAGCCATTGACATTGGCTGTGGCACGCCTTCTTGACACTCAACTTCACTCATTGTATCCAACTGAGTAAAACTTGCAGGTGCATAAATGCGACAAGCGCGAAGTTCTTCGGCAAATGAATCAATAGACCCATACACTTCGGTATAGATGCGCTCAAAGATTAAGTGATATTCGTAAAAGTCTGAACCTTCTACATTCCAGTGAAATCCAGCGGCTTTCAAAAAGAAGGCAAACTCACTAGCAAATGCTGCTTTTAGCATTGCTTCATATGCATTTCTGTCCATTTAATTCTCCAAGGGTACAAAGTGCACCACAATTACCTAGTATTATAGCACTACAGCAACAAAAAGTCAATGCACAAATTTTTTATACCATTATACCGTGTAAGTGTATAGTGCATATCGAACGGCATCAGCCATGTGACTATACTCATCATGCATGGGACGTTCACGTTGGAGCCCCTCACGTTGATCCCAACGATACTGATCAAACATGGCTCGTACATTGGTGCAATGCGGGGCAACCTTTAGCCTACCTTGTTGTAGTAAGGTCTGCACATATGCGATGCCTGGTAAGACATCTTTTTTGGCTTTGGTGGTTGAAATATTGTACAGATAAGCAAGGTCTGACGCAAATTGTGCAGCTGCACTATCAATAAAAGTTACCTCAACTCCATGACGCGTATTCAGCTCAGTAAACGCAGCTGCATGCTGTTCAGTAGTCTGCTCCGACTTTAAGTATTCATCGACAATAAAAAAGCAATCGCGACCCCAATCGTAAACGATAGCGCAATAAGCAGTAGCATCTCGGTAGCCGGGGTCACAGCCAGCAAACGCCTCACCACGGAGGTCTTCAGGGATTTCACAAACATCTTCATCTTTTAATGCATATATCTGACCCTCAAATACAGTAAATGAGGCCAGGTACTCTTGTTCAAATTCGGCTTTTGACATTGATCGACGTGCTTCTGCCACATCCGACTCAGCCATCCTGGTATTCTCAGTATAGTCGGCTTGGAGACTAATCCACTCAGGAAACTCATCCGAAAACCCGCGATTCCAAAATTGGCTAAACCAGTTATTACGACCACGTGGGGTCGATATAAAAATGGCTTTTGCTTGTGGCTTGTCTAGTGTTGGACGTAGTGCAACATTAAATGCGGCTTCGCCGCCTTCACCCAGTGCAGCCTCGTCAAAAATGATTAAGTCATACGATCGACCAACAGTACTATCAACGGTACCAAGACTGCCCATACGAATGGTAGAGCCGTTGGACAATTCAATGATTTTGTCTTTGAGGTTGTCGCGTGCAACTTCGAGGTCAAAGTGCTTGATGAGTTTGCGTTGGAGTTCAAATGATATGGAACTGAGGTTGTAGTTTGGCGATATAATAAGTACATTAGATCCAGGAACAAGTGTGACTAACTGACCAATAATATTGGCGATATAAGTTTTTCCCAATCGGCGTGCAAGTGCAGCACAGATAAAACGATACTTGGGGTCGTTTACACTATTGATTAAGGCAATTTGTGGACGATTGATTGTATCCCAAACATTGAGCAGTTTGAGATAATTTGTTATAGGTAGCTTAATAAACCGCTGTTGAGGGTCGAACTCTACAATAGCGTCTACATTAACTTCCGGGCGTGAGACTAGGAGCATTATTTAGTACAGGTTCTTTCGCGGTAAACCTTACCGTCGGCGGTTTGGATCTCAGTCCACGGACCACAGGTTTCTTGTGGTGGTTGTTGTATGATAATAGGTTGTGGTGGTGGTTGTTTTGTGGCTTCATATACTACCACACCCCCAATAATTGCGGGAACCATCCACTGCCAGGCACCGCCATTATAACGCCAGTGAGGCTGAGGGTTGTGATAGTGTGGATGATAGTGTTGTGCACGCGCTAAAGTTGGGGTTAAAGCGGCCACTAATAATAGTATAGCAAAGCCTAATAATAAGTTTTTCATACGCCTTCTCCAGTAATTAATTTTTGCACAAGCTGTGAGTACTTTGACCCATCAAGACCTTCATTGATCTGCACATTAACTTGCTTTTGTGGTCCTTGGGACGTGCGGGCTTTTTCTAGTGCAATTTCGCGATCTAATAAATCCATTGACATTTTGTGTGACATTTGTAAGAGTTCGGCAATGTCTTTGGTTGACCCAGTTTGCGATTCTTCAAGTTCCGAAAACTTTTGTTTGATTAGTGCGTCCATGGCACGGCGCATCAAGAATCTGTTGTTGTAGCCTGAGTCGAAAAATACTGAGTCAATATAACTTTTGACTTCGCGACGTGCTAATAAGTTGGTAACGACCTCAGGGTCTAGATCAAGCTCCTGAGCGACTGCACGGGCGTCGTTAAGCTGGAGATAGGCATTTGCTACTTCCAGTGCTTCCGGAGAGATACGTACGGTTTCGGCAGGTAAATGAGTTGTCATGGTGGTATCCTTTTCATGTGATTATACCAGTTTAGGGGGTTGGTGGCAAGTGTGGATTTTGGCACCTTAGGGTGTTTGGAAATTTCCCATATGTAGGCCGTGTCGGGGGGCGGTAGAGGGTGTGTAATAATTTAGTCTACTAACCGCCCCGTCTATTAGGGTAAACACCTATGTTGTATTTATGCGAATGAATACTTTTGTTTTCAATTATGATTTGACAAATCAATTAGACTTCTATACAATAGAGGGTAAGAAAAGAGAAAAGGACTATACAGAAAACAAAAGTTTACATAGGGAAAACACCTAGAAAATAGTTGCAAAAACCCCTTGACAAAACTTAAAAAGCCTGTATAATAGGACACATAGATTAAAGGAAATCAAAAATGTTATACACTAAACAACTTAACCTGAACTTAGACGATCTGCCTTTTGAAGGTAGCTATACAGTTATCAACCCTGAATTCAAAGATGAATTTGGTAACACTGTTGTTCATGTTGCCAAGTACTTGGCAAAATTAGGTTTGAAGGAAGTTACCCATGAATAAATTTTTTAAAGAATTATTGCAAGCAACATTGTTTGTTGCAATAACCTTTGTTCCATTGTGGGTATGGCTTGCAATGATGAAGCCTTTGTGATATAATTTAATTTTTAAGGAAGATAAAACATGACTACCAAAACAGTAAACTACACCCAAGACCAAACAGAAAAGATGATTGCCCAATACCAATCAGGCATGACAGTTGAAGCTATTGCCGATAGCCTTGGCAAAACTGTTCGTTCTGTTGTTGCTAAACTCTCACGAGAAAAAGTTTATGTAGCTAAAGCCTACAAGACTAAATCAGGTGAGACACCGATTAAAAAAGATGTTCATGCCGATTTTATCGGTAACGCATTAGGCTTGACTGAAGCCGACACAGAGTCACTCACTAAAGCAAACAAAATTGCTTTGATGAAGATTGCCGATTTTATTAAAACAGAAAAGACATTATAATGAATCAATACATCAAGATGCAAGACTTCTTAAATGAAGCTATTGTAAACAAAACCCCATTCACCTACTGCTCAATTGTAGATGGTAAGCTAAAAGCGGTAATGGTATTCAACCCAACACTAAAGGTAAATTATGATTAAATCAGATAAACTTAGATTGTTTCAATTAATGTTGCAAGATGAATTCGAGCTAAAGAATAGGGTTAACTTTGCAAAAACTAGGGTTTTGCGTTTTGATGGTGACTCATGCATGGGAATGTATGAGGGCGACAAAATCTCAGATAAAAAGATAAATCACAAAATCAGGTTTGCTACTAGCGAAATAAAAACAGACCTTGATTTGTTCTCTACACTTGCACATGAATATGTCCATGCATGGCAAATGGAAAAAGACAAAGACCTAAGGCATGATACTGAAACAGGTTTCACCCAATGGCGAAATTATTTCAAGGCTTATTATGATGTAGATATTGTTTCGTTTTGAATACCAAGGTTTGCAGGCTTTTTTGAATACTCAGGTATTCAAAATTCGCCCGCGGAGAATAAGGCGCGGGTAATACTTTTGTTTTCAAAAAATTTGAATACCAAGGTTTGCGGCGC
>JBDLQG010000165.1:0-4491 GCA_039800705.1 Pseudomonadota bacterium | reverse complement strand
ATGCGGTATTTCGCTATTTAGACACGACTATTTCGATTGAGTGGCACGCCCTTGAAGGAGAAAGCGTGCCATGTAATACAAAAATTTGCACACTCCAAGGCAATGCGCGTGGCATTTTGACGGCTGAGCGGACGGCGTTGAACTTATTACAAACATTGTCAGCGACAGCAACGCTGGCAAGAGAGTATGCAAAGGCGGTAGACGGAACTCAATGTAAAGTGCTCGATACACGAAAAACAATTCCAGGTCTGCGCTTAGCGCAAAAATACGCAGTGCGGTGCGGTGGGTGTTTTAACCATCGAATTGGTTTGTTTGATGGCGTGCTTATCAAAGAAAATCATATTTTTGCTGCAGGTTCTATTGAAAATGCGGTGAAAATAGCGCGTGATCAAAGTGATGCGCCCGTTGAGGTTGAAGTTGAAAATTTAGTCGAGCTAAAAGAAGCGCTCAAAGCAAAGCCGGATCGTATTATGCTCGATAATTTTACGCTTAATGATTTACGCTCTGCGGTTGACTACGTAGCGGGAGCGGTCGAACTTGAAGCATCGGGAAATATTGATTTAACAACGATTCGCGCCGTTGCGCAAACGGGCGTTGACTATATTTCTATTGGCGCGTTAACGAAAAATATACGCGCCATTGATTTATCTTTGCGAATTCAGCTGTAAAAACGGGATTAATCGCAATTTTTGAAATTGGAGTTAAGGCATTCGCGCGACATTTTTTGTGCTTTTTCGACTTGGTCTGGTGAGAGTTGATTTAACGCGGCTTCACGCAATTCTGAGGCTGGCGCGTAACCGTTAGTTGTACTCAGATTAAACCAAACATAGGCATGGGTGTAATCTTGCGTTGCACCTTGGCCATAAGCATACATGACACCTAAATTGTATTGTGCGAGCGCATTATTTTTCTCTGCAGCAAGGCGATACCACGTCATCGCTTCTTTGTAGTTTTGAGTGACGCCTTGCCCTTTTTCGTACATAAATCCTAAATTTGATTGAGCAAGCGTGTGTTCTTGTTCAGCGGCCAGATGATACCAAGTAATTGCTTGTTTATAATCTTGCATGACGCCTTGTCCGCTACTATAAAGTAGTCCTAGATTATATTGCGCTGCGGCTACGCCTTGCTGCGCGGCAAGCGTGTACCATTTAACCGCTTCGTTGATATCTTGCGTGACGCCTTGTCCATTTTGATACATAAACCCTAAGTTTGACTGCGCAATAGCATGACCTTGCTGCGCGGCAAGTAAATACCATTTGACAGCTTCTTTTTCATCTTTAGGTACACCGATGCCGTTGTCGTAAAGAAGCGCAAGATTGGCTTGCGCTAATGAATGACCTTTTTTGGCAGCAACAAGCCATTGCTTGACCGCTTTTTTGTAATCTTTGCTTTGATAAGCGCTCATGCCGCTGCCAAAATCATCCGCGAAGGAGAGGGGAGAGATAGAAAAAAAGAGAAATACCGCGACGGTTAAATAACGCATAATGATCTCAACAATATAAAAAAATTTCGTCATTCTAACTGAAAAAAGCGCAATTCTTTGTCGAGTTGCGTATATTTTTACCGTTAATTTAAAAGACAGAGTTAAATATAATGAATCCATACTTAAAATATCTACATCCGTATCCTTTTGAAAAATTAGCGCAATTAAAAAAAGGAATTGAGCCGCCCAAGGAAAAATCACCTATTATGCTTTCTATTGGTGAACCTGCGCATGCCACGCCCGAGTTTATCAAAAAAACGCTTGTCGATAATTTAAATACGATTTCAAATTATCCAACCACTAAAGGCATTTTGCCACTTCGTGACGCAATTTCAACATGGCTTGCACAGCGTTTTGCTTGTAAAGTGAATCCAGAAACGCAAGTTCTGCCCGTGAATGGTACACGCGAGGCGTTGTTTTCATTTGCGCAATGCGTGATCGATAAAGCGGAAAATGCACTGGTGGTCATGCCGAATCCTTTTTATCAAATTTACGAAGGAGCGGCACTGCTTGCAGGTGCAGAGCCCTATTTTTTAAACAGCACACATCAAACACACTATTTACCCGATTTTAACGCGGTATCGCCCGATATTTGGCGGCGTTGTCAATTACTTTATATCTGCTCACCGGCTAACCCCAGTGGTGCTGTCATGAGTGAAGAGATGTTTACAACGGTCTTAGCATTCGCTGAAAAGTACGATTTTATTATTGCTTCAGATGAATGTTATAGCGAATTGTATGACGATGAAAATCACCCGCCAGTGGGTTTACTTGAGGTGGCGTATAAAATGGGAAACACCGACTTTAAGCGTTGTGTTGTTTTTCATAGTTTATCAAAGCGCTCAAATTGCGCAGGGTTGCGCTCAGGTTTTGTCGCAGGCGATGCGGATGTGTTGGCTTATTATTTCAATTACCGTACCTATCACGGTTGCGCGATGTCTTTACCTGTGCAACATGCCAGTATTGCTGCTTGGCGTGATGAATTACATGTCATTGAAAATCGTCGTTTATATCGTGAAAAATTTGCTGCATTTGTCGCTATTTTGCAGGATGTTTGCGACATTGAGAAACCACCAGCGAGTTTTTATATTTGGCTAAAAACGCCCATTTCAGATACACAATTTGCGCAAATAGTGTTTGAAAAACAAAATGTGACCGTATTGCCAGGAAGTTTTTTATCGCGTGAGTTTGACGGCGTCAACCCAGCACAAGACCATGTTCGCATTGCGCTAGTGGCACCGCTCGATGAATGTATTGAGGCAGCAAAACGTATTCGAGAAGTCATTCTCTTTTTGAAAAGCCAACAGAGTGAAAAATAATGAAAAAAGGTGTTTGCTTGTTTTGCAATTCACTGAAAAACCTATATAATTGAAAATCTTTTACCGAGCATTTCGCTCTCTCCTTGCTTTACCATTTTTATAAATAGTGATGGAAGGCATTAACCAAAAGGAAACATAATGCGACACTACGAAATTGTCTTTTTAGTTCATCCTGACCAAAGTAGTCAGGTTCCTGCGATGATTGATCGCTACAAAGCGACCATTGAAGCCACTTCAGGCAAAATTCATCGTTTGGAAGATTGGGGGCGCAGAGCGCTTGCTTATCCAATTAAAAAGATTCACAAAGCTCACTACATTTTAATGAATGTTGAATGTGATCAAGTTGCTTTAGAAGAACTTGAAACGGGCTTCCGTTTTAATGACGCCATTTTGCGTAGCATGATTTTGTTGCAAGCTGAAGCGATTACAGAGCCTTCAATTATTGCGACATCAACAGCTGAAGAAAATAAAGCCGCTGAATTACGTGCAAAAGATAATGCAGCGCGTGAAGCTGCTGAAGCATTGGCTGCTGCGGATCTTGATTTAGATGACGACGCAGATCATGACGATTTTGACGCAGATTTAGCAGAATAATCTCTTACTAAAACATTCATAACGGAAAGTTACCATGGCACGCAACATTAGACGTAAAAAATTCTGCCGTTTTAGCGCAGAAAACGGTAGTCAAATTGATTATAAAGATTTGAGCTTACTAGGTGATTACATTACTGAAACCGGTAAAATCGTTCCTAGTCGCATCACGGGTACAGCAGCGAAATACCAAAGACAATTATGCACAGCAATTAAACGCGCACGTTTTATTGCCTTGTTGCCTTATTGCGACGCACATAAATAATTTAAGATGGGATTCTTAGCAACCTATATTATGCGTGGACGCTGGCAAGCTGCTACAGCAGTGAGCGTACTCGCGTTTTTATCGTTGTTTATGCCTCCCATTAGTATCGTAAGTTCCGCTGCTTTAGCGTTAGTGACGTTGCGGCGGGGGGCTTACGAAGGATTAACGGTTTTTGGTATTTCCTTAACGGGAATGACTGCATTGGGCGCTATGCTCGGTAGCGTGTCGTTTACGGCACTTTACGGACTGGTTTTATGGTTGCCAATTTGGATTGTTGCGATTTTACTTCGTGCTGGGCGAAAACTGGCTCTTGCTATTGAAAGCGCAGTGCTGCTAGGTGGGTTGAGTATTATTGGTTTTTATCTCTACAATCCACAAGCTGCAAAAATGTGGTTAGATATTTTAACGCAGATGGCGCCCGCTAATGTATCGCTTGATACGATGCAACCTAATTTAGAATCAGTTGCACACTATATGACAGGGATTGTTGTCGCAGGTACCGTATTTGGTTGGATATTTGCGCTATTTTTAGCGCGGTGGTGGCAAGCAGAACTTTATAATCCAGGTGGTTTTCGCGCAGAATATTTAGATCTCGCCACATCACCGCGTTTAGCGTTTGGTAGTATTGCTCTGATTGGTATGGCAAGTTTAGCTTCGGGTATGATAGCAGAAGTAGCGTGGAATTTAAGTATTCTCACGTTTGTACTTTATACCTTTGTGGGCACAGCTGTTGCGCACAATATCATGAATGCGTTGAAGCTATCGCGTTATGTCGTTTTTGGCTTCTACATAACGCTCTTTCTTATCCCTCATTTACTTATTCCCGTCGCATT
>JBDLQG010000164.1:0-4504 GCA_039800705.1 Pseudomonadota bacterium | reverse complement strand
AATTTTAGGATTTTCTACCCTCATGGTTCAGATTTTATGAATGCGTCAAACTCTGTTGGTTCGGCAATTATACGTTTGAAAAAAGATATTGTACCTAAGTCTTTGCCACCAATTGCTGTAGCAATAAATAATGATGAATGGGAAGAATTTTAATTTCTACGATGACCATCAACGAAATTTATTGACGCAGTATCCAAAATAAACAAGAAAAGCAGAAAAAGAAACGTCTTTTTTCGGACGTTTCTTGATACGTCATATGTCGATTTTTTCTACAGCATAATTTAAGATTGATGATTAGCGTATAAATTGTGCGTAAGTTGCAAAAAAACACGGCGATCTCCTCACAACATTAAAACTTGTATTCAAAACCTAGCCAGACATTATTATTTTTAACATTGATCATTTCCGTGTTTAATCTGCGATTTCCGTGTTGCCAACCCAATTTAAGTTGCGTAGCGTGCGTTAATTCATATTCCAACTCAAGCTCGCCTTGATAAAGATTTTCATGTGAACCAAAACGCTTATCATCTTGGCGATCACTCATGGACACATTATGTTCGTAGTCAAAAATCAAATTAACCGTTAACGCTTCGAGCAATTTCACTTTCAATTCACTTGATGCGTAATGGTTCGTATAGGACAAATCGTCGGCAAAATGGGTAACGCGATGATGCTCTGCTGCACCTCTTTCATAGTGATAACCCACTAAAATAGAAATGTCTTTGTTAATATCCCACTCAAGATGCGGTCCAATGGTCCAAAATTGCGTATCACGATAAACAAAAGGGGCATGGTAATTTCGCAAACCATAACGACTAAGTAAACGAATCACAATATCTTCCGTCACATTCTGGTCAATATGAAATGACCAATAATGACTACTGAGCGTTTCATCATACTCAGCTTCTTTACCCGTGCGTTGCAAAAATGTATTTGTGCCTAGAAATAAATCCGGAACATAGTTGTAATGTAAGCTGAGTTTGGTATTGGTTGCAAACGATTGTGCTAATTCAAAATCAAATAAGCCATGCGAAAAAGCGGTTTGATTTGTAAAGACATATCCCCCCACATCCGTTGCGAAACTAATTTCACCAAATGAATTATGTCCAGTCCATTCTGCTTCAAGACTAGGCTCGTAAATAAAATCACTTCCCTGCCCTGTTTTATCGATATTGGGTTGAGTAGGGTCGTCTTTAAGTGATAATCTGCGCGTCGCAGAAAATAACGCCACATCATCAGTATAATAACCTGCGTTGTCCGCGTTAAATGTCCACTGCGCTTGTGTAGTGTTACTTTCCAACGCAATCAAAAATACCCATAAATAATGAATCCCAGCTTTCAATCAACACTCCGTCTGTAAATAATGATAAGTCGTTCATTCTAATGTATGACTTGCACTCGCTCAATGATGCGTGTCACGCCATTACCATATTTCATAGAAACAAAAAATGAACCGATATTAAATCACGTTACATTTTGCCACACGTTGAGCAATGAGGGTTTTTTCGTAATTTCAATGTTGTAAACTCCATCGTTAATCCATCAATCACCAGCAAGCGCCCTGTCAACGTGTCACCCACATCCATGATTAATTTCATTGCCTCTAAGGCCTGAATGCTGCCAACAATCCCTGTAATGGGGGCAATCACGCCATTGGTTGAGCAAGTTTGCAATTCCTCGCCCTCTTGTTGATATAAACAGTTGTAACAAGGACTGTCACTTTTTTCTGCGTTAAATACGCTGACTTGACCTTCAAATCGAATCGCAGCACCTGAAACAAGTGGTGTTTTATATTTGACGCAAGCCGCGTTAATGGCAAAGCGTGTAGTAAAATTATCGCTACAATCTAATACAATATCAGCAACTTGTACTTCATTTTCAAGTAGTTCACTTTCGAGTTTCGCTTTTACAGCGCGAACATTTATCTCTGGATTTAAATTTTTTACCGTTTCAAGGGTTGAAATAACTTTATCCATCCCTACATTGTGAGTGTGATGTGCAATTTGTCGTTGTAAATTGGACAGGTCAACTTGGTCATCATCATAAATTGTTAAATGACCCACGCCAGCTGCTGCAAGATACATAGCGACTGGCGAGCCAAGTCCACCTGCGCCAACAATGAGAACGTTTGCATGAAGTAATTTTAATTGTCCCGAAATATCAATTTGCGACAACATAATTTGTCTGCTATAGCGATAAAGTTGATTGTCGTTCATATTTTTGGGTTTAACCGTAAATGTATTGTTAAGCGATTTTCCACTCTTGTTTGAGTGGCATTTTATATTTTTATTTTAATCTATTCTTAGGAGTTTTATATGAGCATTAAACCATTACATGATCGCGTTATCGTTAAACGTGTTGCAGAAGAAACAACCACTGCTGGCGGCATTGTTCTCCCCGGTAGTGCCGCTGAAAAACCAAGTCAAGGCGAAGTGTTAGCCGTTGGTACAGGTAAACCCTTAGAAAATGGCACTGTTCGCGCACTTCAAGTCAACGTTGGCGACAAAGTATTATTTGGTAAATATTCAGGCAGTGAAGTCAAAGTTGATGGTGAAGAAGTTATCGTTATGCGTGAAGACGATATTTTAGCGATTTTAGCGTAATTTTTTACAAAAAATCATTTACATAACACTTTTTAAAACTTAAAACAGGTATTCAAAAAATGGCAGCAAAAGACGTATTATTTGGTGATGACGCTCGTGTTCGTATGGCACGTGGTGTAAACATTTTAGCAAACGCAGTAAAAGTGACATTAGGCCCTAAAGGTCGTAATGCGATTTTAGATAAAAGCTTTGGCGCCCCTACCATCACTAAAGACGGTGTATCGGTTGCAAAAGAAATCGAATTAAAAGATAAATTCGAAAACATGGGCGCACAAATGGTGAAAGAAGTTTCATCAAAAACCTCTGATGTCGCAGGCGATGGTACAACAACCGCAACTGTATTAGCACAATCTATCGTAAATGAAGGCTTAAAAGCCGTTGCTGCGGGCATGAATCCAATGGATTTAAAACGCGGTATTGATTTAGCGTGTGTGAAAGCGGTTGAAGCGATTGTCGCTTCTGCTGCACCATGTGCTGATAATAAAGCCATTGCACAAGTTGGTACAATTTCAGCGAACTCTGACGAATCTGTTGGTCAAATCATTGCTGAAGCCATGGAAAAAGTGGGTAAAGAAGGCGTTATTACCGTTGAAGAAGGTTCAGGTCTTGACAACTCACTCGACGTCGTTGAAGGGATGCAATTTGACCGTGGTTACTTATCACCTTATTTCATCAACAAACAAGACAGCATGAGCGTTGAATTAGATGACCCATTCATCTTAATTTACGACAAAAAAATCTCAAACATCCGTGATTTATTACCGGTATTGGAAGGCGTAGCAAAATCAGGTCGTCCATTATTGATTATCGCAGAAGACGTTGAAGGCGAAGCGCTTGCAACATTAGTCGTTAACACCATTCGCGGTATCGTGAAAGTGGCTGCTGTGAAAGCACCAGGTTTTGGCGATCGTCGCAAAGCAATGCTTGAAGACGTTGCTGTCTTAACTAACGGTCAAGTAATTTCAGAAGAAGTTGGCTTAAGCCTTGAAAAAGCGGAACTGTCTCAATTAGGTACAGCAAAACGCGTTCAAATCACTAAAGACAACACCACCATTATTGATGGTTACGGTTCAGAAGACGCCATCAAATCGCGTGTTGCACAAATTCGCGCACAAGCAGAAGAAGCAACGTCAGATTACGACAAAGAAAAATTGCAAGAACGTTTAGCGAAATTGGCTGGCGGCGTTGCGGTAATCAAAGTTGGCGCAGCTACTGAAATCGAAATGAAAGAGAAAAAAGCACGCGTTGAAGATGCGTTGCATTCAACTCGCGCAGCGGTTGAAGAAGGTGTTGTTGCGGGTGGTGGTACGGCATTAGTTCGCGCATTAGCGGCAATTAAAGACTTGCAAGGTGCAAACCACGATCAAACTGTAGGCGTGAATATTTTACGTCGCGCGATGGAAGAACCACTTCGTCAAATCGTTTCTAACGCAGGTGATGAGCCTTCTGTTATTTTCAACGAAGTCCAAAAAGGCACAGGTAACTTCGGTTATAACGCGGCCACTGGTCACTATGGCGACATGATTGAAATGGGGATTTTAGATCCTGCAAAAGTGACGCGTACTGCGTTGCAAAATGCAGCGTCTGTGGCTGGTTTAATGCTTACCACTGAAGTGATGATTGCTGATGCACCTAGCGAAGACAAAGGCGGCGCACATGGTCACGATATGGGTGGCATGGGCGGAATGGGTGGTATGGGCGGCATGATGTAATCATGTTGGCTTAAACGCCTTTTTGCTTTGAATCAAAAGCCCCGATGGTTTAATAACATCGGGGCTTTTTTGCGGTAAGCTATTTTTCAAGCATTAAAATTCTGCATTAAATTCAATAAACTATCCAAATGCGTTGTAGATTTACCGATACTTTTATCAAATTCGATTTGTTTTTGAATCAAGTCAATA
>JBDLQG010000163.1:0-4556 GCA_039800705.1 Pseudomonadota bacterium | reverse complement strand
AATGTGCCAATATTCACAAGTTCCGCTAAATCGCCAAGGGGAATTAAACCGGCAATAATTGCCATCATCACGCCACAGATAATAATCACGCGCACTGGGGTTTGTGTTTTCTTATGTAAATTATTAAAAAATTCAGGTAGCAATCCATCACGTGCCATTGCAAAAATAATGCGTGTTAAACCATAATAAAGCACCAACATCACGGTCGTTAAGCCAGCAATAACACCTGTTGCAACAAGTGCCGATGCCCAATTAAAACCCAGTAATTTCAGTGCATGCGCCACAGGCGAGGCAACGTTAAGCTCATCGTAATGCACAACGCCTGTGAGTAGTGCAGACACGAGAATGTAAATTAACGTACAAAAAACAAGCGACACAACAATACCAAACGGCACGTCGCGTTGCGGATGCTCGGCTTCTTCTGCTGCTGTGGAAACAGCGTCAAACCCAACATAAGCAAAGAAAACAATGGATGCACCAGCAAATACGCCCACTGTTTTGCCATCGGGCAGTGTTTGGAACCAACCAAAAGGCATAAACGGGTACCAGTTTTCGGGATTAACATTGAACATAGCAAGCGCAATAAAAACCGTAATGGTCACTAATTTAATACATACCATGATGTTATTGATTTTCGCGCTATGTTTAACGCCAGCAATGAGTAGCCCCATGAGCAATAAAATAATCATCGACGCCGGTAAATTGATGATGCCGCCTAATTTAGGCGCTTTTGTCAGTGCGTCGGGCAGACCTATTCCCAATGCGCTGAGTGCGTTGTTAAAATAACCCGCCCAGCCATTTGCTACAGCGGCAACTGAAATAGCGTATTCAAGCAGTAAATCCCAGCCAATAATCCACGCGACCAATTCACCAAAAGCGGCGTAACTGTATCCATACGCACTACCGCATCCACCTACTGCGGATGCTAATTCTGCGTAAGAAAGTGCTGCAAAAGCACAAGCAAATCCCGCCACAATAAACGATAACACCACCGCTGGCCCCGATTGCGTCGCTGCCGCAATACCGGTGAGCACGAAAATACCCGTACCAATAATGGCGCCTACGCCCAAAAAGGTTAAATCCCATTTTGATAAACAGGCTTTGAGATGGTGCATAGCGTGGTCATGTTTGGTCGTAATCGCTTTTGTGCGAAAAAGTTGTTTCATGTTAGGAAGTTACCTGTGTAATTTAAGGGTGACGCGCACAAATCAAAGTAGGATTAACCGGCAGGCCATGTCATTTGGCGTCCTGCGAGTAAATGAATATGCAAGTGATAAACGGCCTGTCCGCCCTGTTCATTGCAATTAATCACTGTGCGATAACCTGTGTCGGCTACGCCTATTTTTTTGGCGAGTTGCGCTGCCGTCTGCATCAATTCACCGAGCAAAGCAGCATCGTCAATGTCATTGAGTGTTGAAAAATGTTTTTTGGGAATAATTAAAATATGGATAGGCGCTTGAGGGGCAATATCATTAAAAGCAAGAATACGGTCATTATCAAAGACGATGTCGGGTTTTATGTCACCAGCAACCATTTTACAAAATAAGCAATTTTCTGACATAGCGGAACTCCAAGCGTTTGAATTTTAGGTTAAATTATTGAGGAATTTATAGTGCCGCCATTGCTGCTTTTGCATTGCATTGCATTGGCGGATAATTTCGTCTATATGCCCGTCATTTAAGGCATGTTTAATGGCTGAATGTGTTTGCGTGTCATTAACAGAAAATAGCTGATAATCTTTTTTTGCAAACGTGGCGATTTGGCATTTTTTAAATGGTTGATTTTCAAAAGGCATTTTTTCTTGTTTGTTACTCAAATTGAGTGCAATGCTGCCAGCTATACTCGGTGCGTAAATGAGAAAGTCGCCTTTCATTGCCAGTACAGCGCGGTATTGTTGATCACTGGTTTGGTAAAGAAATCCAACCTCAATTTCCTTTATATTGAGTTTCATAAAAATATATCCATTGTTATCGAATTTTAAATAACGCTAGAGTCTAATCAGTTTCATTGAATTTGTGAAGATGTTGCCTGATGTCAAAAATTTTTCTTTTTTTACGTCTAGGAAAATAGACTAATTCAAGTTCTTGTTCTGAGAAAAAACTAATACCAATGGAAGTGCCAATTTCCACATGTTGGCTTTTTGCCAAATGAAATGGGTTTCTGAGAATGTCGACGAGCTCATGGGCAACCGAATCTGCATTTTCTAAAGACTGAATGTCTTCAAGTAAAATCACAAATTTATCACTCCCCATAGGTAAAACAACATCACTTTCACGCAATCGATGATGAATGCGATCAGCGACTTCTTGTAGAAGTCCATCAAGATCATCGGTGACAGCATCGTTAAATGACGTAAATTCGTTTAAATTTATGTTAAGTTCTAAAACAGCCCCCTTTTTAGATTCTTCTCCTCGACGGTCTATTTCAAAATGATGATGATGGAAATGTTGATTTCGAAGTGTTTCTTGTGAATATTCATCATTTTTGTTGGCTTGATTAGTCATGATCCATACCTAATGCGGGTTTCATTTATATTTACATCACATGGGTTATTTATTAATAGCTTAGGTATTAATAATACTATAAAAAAAATCCTCAAAAATATATTTTTCAAAACCGTGCGGTACGTCACATTTTTGATATTTTTAGATTGTATCTTAAATTGGCATTCGATAGATTGAGTAAAGTTCGGGAGGGCGAGTTTTTGCGCAATAACGTCATACTGTCGCGTATTGATGTCGGATTGCAAATCTGCCTAATCCTTTATAAGTAGTCGTTTTTTAATCTGGACACGTTTATGGATTTGCTAAATGTATAAAGAATTGCTGACTGATAACGATGTTATGGCCGCTATCCTAAATAAAGAGGGTGTCATTATCCATGTAAATGAGGATTTTATTCGTGTTAGCGGATTCTCCAAAGAGGAGCTACTTAGCGAATCACGTAACTTATTTCAAAATAGTACGCTTCCTGAAGTGATTTCTGATGATTTACTCAACGCAGTTAATTATCACCACCATTGGAATGGACTCATTAAAAGTATCACGAAAAACGGCATTTGGTATTGGTCGCATGTCAAAATATTTCCTCTGTATGATAAGCAAGGAAAAATTAAGGGATATCATTACTTACAATCAAAACCGCATAATTTTACTGATGTTAAAAAAGCACAGGCATTGTATACAAACCTTGCATTAGGTATTCATGAAGGACAGGTGAGTTATGGAGAAGCACTTGAAAATGATTTTTTTCATAAAATCCGCCGAAAATTTCATAGTATTCAGATTAGAAAGCGACTTCGATACGTCATGCTATTTTGCATACTACTGACAGTAATCATCTTTAATTTTGAATATTTTTATTTAAATTCCTATGTCCAAACAGGAGATGAATTAAAGCACATTGAAAATTTATCACATCGGATTCGTTCTATGGAAATCGACGCGTATGTCGATGACGATACCATGAACAAAATAGCATTAGAGAAAAACGCGAATAGATTAGAAGATGAGCTCAAAAATTATATTATCAACACAAAATTAACATCAAGGCAATTTAAAGAATATGAATTATCCAAATTTTTAGCATCCAATTTATTGATTTTAATAATTATTTTATTTTTTAAAATAATTATTGATGATATTTTAAAAGAGTTAAATCGTATTCGATATGTTATTAAAGAGGTCAGTCGAGAAAATTATGCGATAAATATTACTCAACCGCCAAATAATGAAATTGGCGTTGTGATGGAATCATTGCGATCCATGGCAGCGAGTTTTACATTTCAAAAAGCAGAAAATAAGCGCATTCATAATAAAATTTTGCGATTAACAACAGGGCTCGATTGCTTAAGTACTGGCGTGATTATTGTTAATGTGGATAGAGTTGTTATTTATATCAATGCCGCAGCCACCAAGATACTAGCCAGCGCTGAATCTGAAATTCAAAAAACGCTCCCCACTTTTCATGTGTCTTGTATTTTGGGGCAAAATATTGATGTATTTCATAAAATTCCAGAGCACCAAAAAAATATTATCGAAAATTTAACCCAAACCGTTGAATCCTATATACAACTTGGTGATGCTAAATTATTTGTTCGAGTGAACCCTATAGTAGATGAATTGGATTTCCGATTGGGGGCGGTGGCTGAAATTGAAGATGTCACTGAAAAAGAGAGGCAAGCTAAGGCGCTTCTCACCGCATTTGATGAAAAAAAAGTGGCTGAAGATTTAGCGCAATCAAAAGCCAATTTTTTAGCCAATATGAGCCACGAAATCCGCACACCAATGAATGTCATTATTGGTATGTCGCACTTAATTTCTAAAACGCCGCTATCGAGCGTACAACAGAACTATCTTAAAAAAATCCAAAGCTCAAGTCAGCACTTACTTGGCATTATCAATGATATTTTAGATTTATCAAAAATCGAGGCCGGAAAAGTTTTTTTTGAAAAAATCGATTTCAGAATTGAGAATGTATTGAACACTATTGTTAATTTGATTGCCGATAAAGTGAATGATAAAGGTCTTGCATTAATTTTCAATATTGATGAAAAC
>JBDLQG010000162.1:0-4627 GCA_039800705.1 Pseudomonadota bacterium | reverse complement strand
CGCATATTGGCCGACCCGTTGAGGGGCAGTACAATCCAGAGTATTCACTGCAACCCGTTGCCGATCACTTGGCGACATTATTAAATAAACCGGTTCGCTTAGAAAAAGACTGGCTCGAAGGCATTACGATTTCTGCCGGTGAAGTTGTTTTATGCGAAAACGTCCGCTTTAATGTCGGTGAAAGCAAAGATAGTGATGACCTAGGCAAAAAAATGGCTGCACTGTGTGATATCTTTGTGATGGACGCATTTGGTACTGCCCATCGCGCACAAGCCTCTACGCACGCTATCGCAAAATTTGCGCCTATTTCTTGTGCAGGCCCGCTACTAACCGATGAATTAGACGCACTAGGCCGTGCATTAGAAACACCTAAAAAACCCGTTATTGCCATTGTCGGTGGCTCAAAAGTATCCAGTAAGTTGATTGTTCTTCAAGCACTTTCTCAAAAAGTGAATCAATTAATTGTCGGTGGTGGTATTGCCAACACGTTTATTGCAGCGGCAGGTTTTTCAGTTGGAAAGTCGCTTTATGAACCTGATTTAATTGATGAAGCCAAGCAACTGATTGCCAATGCAAAAGCTGCTGGCACCGATATCCCTATTCCCATCGACGTCGTTTGCGCAAAAGAGTTTTCTGAATCTGCGCAAGCCACTATTAAATATATGGCAGATATCGATGCTGACGATTTAATTTTAGATATTGGTCCCGAAACAGCGGCACATTATGCGTCTATTTTGAAATCAGCTAAAACGATTGTATGGAATGGTCCCGTAGGCGTTTTTGAAATTGAGCAATTCGCACACGGCACACAAACGCTTGCTTACGCTATTGCTGGTAGTGACGCATTTTCGATTGCGGGTGGTGGCGATACACTTGCTGCTATTGATAAATACGGTATTAACGATCAAATATCCTATACCTCAACAGGTGGCGGTGCATTTTTAGAATTTTTAGAAGGCAAAACCCTGCCTGCTGTCGCTATTTTAGACAGATAACTTTTTACACTTTAACTTTTTGGAATTATACAAAGATGGCTCGCGTAACGATTGAAGATTGTTTAGAAAACCTTGAAAACCGATTTAAATTGGTGTTACTTGCCAGCACCCGTGCAAGACAATTAAGTCACGGTGCAACGGAATTTGTTCCCCGTGGCAAAGATAAAGATACCGTTGTTGCTTTGCGTGAAATTGCGGCTGGTCATGTAACGGAAACAAATGTGAATGCACTGCATCGTGTAGGCGACATTCACGATCACCATCCACCTGCAAATCCTTTATTTTAATTTTGTTTTAAATAACCTGTCCTTATGCCAAATTCAACCGCATCAAGTGAAAATGTTCATCCACTAGAATCAGCGCTTCTCGTGCGTTTAAGTACCATATTGGAAACTTACTTGGACGCACAACAAGTTGAGCAGTGTATTCACGCTTATCGGTTTGGTGCGGCTGCGCATATTGGACAATTTCGCAAAAGTGGTGAGCCTTATATCTGCCACCCTATTGCTGTCGCGACAAGTTTAGCTGAAATGCGGATGGATGCCGATGGCATTACAGCCGCTATTTTGCATGACGTGATTGAAGATACAGGCGTGAGTAAATCGCAACTCGCGCTTGAATTTAATAATGAAGTGGCTGAACTTGTCGATGGCGTGACGAAATTATCAAAAATTGACAATAAATCGCACGCAGAAACACAAGGCGAAAACGTCAGAAAAATGTTTCTTGCGATGGCAAAGGATTTACGCGTCATTATTGTTAAACTCGCTGACCGTTTACATAATATGGAAACGTTAGGCGTCATGCTACCGCCTAAAAAACGACGTATTGCACGCGAAACTTTAGATATTTACGCGCCAATTGCCAATCGTTTGGGCATGAATTCGATTCGTCATCGCTTAGAATCGCTGAGTTTTGAAGCGATGTACCCTTTTCGTTACGCCGTATTAAGTAGCGCAATCAAAAAAGCACGTGGCAATCGTCGAAAAATGATTGATACGATTGAAAATACGATTCGAGCACGCTTGCAAGAAGTCGATTTTCCCTGCGATGTCGCTGGACGCGAAAAAAATATATACAGCATTTATAAAAAAATGGTGCAAAAGAAAATTCCACTCGCTGATGTGTTTGACGTCTATGCGTTTCGGATTTACTGCGAGGATGTTGATGCGTGTTATCGCGTACTTGGCATCATGCACAATTTATACAAACCTATTCCAGGGCGATTTAAAGATTACATTGCGCTACCCAAAGAAAATGGCTATCAATCGCTGCATTCTGTTTTAATTGGCCCTTATGCGGTGCCTATTGAAGTCCAAATTCGCACGCATGAAATGCACCGAATGTCCGAATCAGGTATCGCCGCGCATTGGCTCTATAAAACGGATCCCGATAAAACCCGAAATTTCCAAGCACTTGCCAATGATTGGTTAAAAGATTTGCTCGAAATTCAAAAAAGTGCGGGCGATTCCTTAGAATTTATCGATAATCTCAAAGTCGATTTATTCCCGCAAGAAGTCTTTGTTTTTACGCCAAAAGGCGCGATTATTAAATTACCGCGTGGCTCTACATTGGTTGATTTTGCTTATGCAGTCCATACCGATTTAGGAAACGCGTGCGTGTCAGCGCGTATTGATAAACAACTCATTCCATTGCAAACGCAGCTTGAAAGCGGCATGACGGTGGAAATTATCACCGCAGAGCATACTCGCCCTAACCCCTTATGGCTCAATTATGTCGTTACCGCTAGAGCAAGAACCGCCATTCGCAATCGATTAAAGCATATCGAGGGACAAGAAGCGCTCGGTTTAGGGCGACGTTTACTTGAAAATGAACTGCTCACCATGGACGTACAGTTAAACGATATTAATTCTGATAAAATTACCACGTTGCTCAAGCTGATGGGATTGAAATCGTTTGAGAATTTGCTTGAAGATATTGGACTTGGCAATAAAATGCCCTTTTTGGTGGCAAAACAGCTCGTTCAAGAAGACGTCAATACGCACGTCAGACTTAATGACAGCGTGACCACACAGAACCGACCACTGATGATTCAAGGTACAGAAGGCATGGTGGTCAAATTAGCCAAATGTTGTCGCCCTATTCCCGGCGATGCCATTATTGGTTTTTTCAATCCCGGCAAAGGCATTGTGGTGCATCAACATGATTGCCACAATCACGCATTGATTAAGAAAAAACAAAATAATTGGCTCGATGTACAATGGGGGCATGACGCAACGGGCGATTTTGCAACAGAAATTCGGATTGAAATTTTAAATCAACGTGGTGCACTTGCCACCATTGCGGCAACGATTTCTGATTTAGATTCTAATATTGAAAATGTCACGGTGGTGGATCAAGACGCACGTGTTTGTGTTGACTCCATTATTTTAACGGCACGAAATCGTGTGCACTTAGCTCGAATTATGCGTCGATTAAAAGAGTTATCCATCGTACTTAAAATCACTCGCGTTAAAGGTTAAGAAAACCATGCTTATGAAAAAAAAACCTGTTCAAACCGTTGTGTTACTTTCTGTGATTCACATAGTCAATGTCGCGCAGGCGTCTGAAAATGCGTACATGATTGAAAAATTCGATAACAATCATGATGGTATCGTCACACAGGATGAATTTTTAGAATCAGCCGCTAAGCGTTTTAAAACCATGGATATCGATGGCGATGGTGCTATTGAAAAAGAAGAGTTTTTACAGCGTTACGCAGAGCATTCTCACAAAACCACCAATGAATCACCAGTGAGCGTTGAACATCATGTTTTCGATAAGATGGATGAAGACCATGATGGTAAAATCACCGAAGAAGAATACAATGAATCTCGCTTAAAATGGTTTACCGAGGCGGATAAAAATAACGATCAAAAAATTGAATTAGGGAAATAATGATTGAAAAACCCCAACTCGTCACCAATATGAATTGGGGGCTCACCTAGGCTTTAACTTTAAAGCGCTAATATCCTTTTTTTAAAGTTAATGGCTTCCATCATATCTTGCGTATCTCTTTCTGGATAAATTATTCGCTCTTTTTCTAACCAAGCGAGTTCTCTTTTAAGCAAGTCAAAATCAGTTACTTTTTCTTTAGAATAATTTTCTACGGTTACATTACGCTGAGATTGCAACACGCGAATTTTTTCTGCGTTGGTCGTACATTTTGACATTTGGCCTACCAAATCGTTGTCGCACATTAGGCTACCATCTGTATAAATTTTCGCAGCCACGCGTCCGTCAGCATCATACGCTACTGCATCTACTTGTTTCGATTGAAAATACGCTTTATATTCTTCGGGTGTTTTTTCAATATGCCCACTCGATGAATCTATGCCTGATAAATCTACCGGCGCCAACAACGCTTCTGCTTCTGCACGCGATAATCCTGACTCCTGCAACAGTTGAATGCTTTCTTCGTGTGAGTAGATAGTCACGTTTACTGGTTCAAGATTGACAGTTGTACCATCTGGCATTGTCATTTTTCCAGATAATGTTGGCATAGTAGTAGGTTGAAGAGATGGCAAATTGTCTTTCTTTAAAAACGACCACACAAAATAATCACGTTTTCATGTCACTTTATGGCTTTTTCAAATTGGAATGTTTGAAAATTAAACATCGGCTCAACCATT
>JBDLQG010000161.1:0-4748 GCA_039800705.1 Pseudomonadota bacterium | reverse complement strand
CAAGTATTACAAATCCCAGCTGTAGGTAAAAATGGTTTGTCTTCTGAACCGTTAAAGCCTTTTGAATACTATCTTAAATAATTTAAAGCCGATGAGGAGGCAATTAATCTTCGATTTTTTATTCAACTTTTCTCTATTCCCAAACTGGGATTTCAAAAACTCAATTTTAGGTTATACAAAACATTTATCATGAAAAATATTATTACTTTTGCCATTTTAGCGTTCTCTATTCAACAAGCCAGTGCAGCATGCAAACAAACTGACGCGAAAGGGACTTGGATCACCTACCAAGCAGCGTTTGTCACCCCATTTAGTGATAAAGATAGTCATGTAGGGCAATGCAAATTAGTGGTCGATGCACAAGGTGTTGTTAATTCCGCACCAAATGCAAGTGTTTGTGAATTCATTACTTTCCAAACTGAACAAATGCCAACAGGCGGTAAAATTACTGTGAATAAAGATTGCAGTGCAGATATAAACTTAGATTTAGGTTCATTTGTTGGGCAAGTACAAATCACAAATAATAAGAATGCTTTCAGTGGTCGATTTGAGACAGAAACCGTTTCTGGCATTACCAATGGTGTAAAACAGTAAAATCAAAAGCAATTTCCTCAATATACGACTGCAAATAAAACTATCAAACTGGTTTGAGTAGATTAAGCAGTTATTAAATGAATAATTTTTCGTTAGAGAAAGGGATTCGAGCAAGTTGAATCCCTTTTTTATTCGCTGGATTTACGCAAAATATGAACACGAGCACGTAGCAACGACCATGCAACAATAAGTGTTAATGCAAATAAAGAGAATTCTAAGGTTATAAACGCGCCTATTTTAAAATAGGCAAACATCGGATGCACAAAACGCACAAACCAGCCAGCCAACTCATCTGCAAGGGCGGAAAAAAAAGTGATACTACTGAGCCAAATTTTCAAATACGTTGAAAATTCCGTCATTAGCATTAAATGGGTTAAGGTAACCGCAAGCATTCCCATGGCAAATAAATGAAAATGCAATACTTCAAGCATGCCTTCATAGCTTTTTGCGGGGATAAATTGTTCTTCATTGCCGCAATAATAACTAATCACTGAGTCTGGGGTTAATGCCATGTGATTAAAATACATCATCGCATTACTGATTCCAAGTAAGAAAACATAAGCCAAAAACATCAGCACAAGGGCATTGAGCAGCAGTTTTCGCTGTTGTTCTCCATTGACAAAATAGCGCATTATTTTTTCACCATCACGTTATAGAATGCTTGTACTTTTCGTACGCTGTTTAACGCAGAGCGTGTACTCAATGTTGCTCCACTGACTGCGTCAACGCCTTTGCTGAAATCCATATTGTCTATATCACGTTGAACCAGTGATTCAAACCACCGTGCTGGCGGCATATATTCTGCGGGCTCATGAAAAGCGAGTAAATGCACACCACGAACTTCACCCGATGGCGTAAGAATAATCATAATCGTTTCGGGTTTTGTGCGCACAGTTTCGCTTTCAATAGCGGCGTAACCTAGAATTTTGTCGCCCTCTTTGCCAACGTAGAACGTAAATAACCCCGAATCCAGTTTTGTTTTAGCGAGTTGTCCGATTTTAGCCGATTCCACGTCATCAGGAAAAAGTGACAAATTTTCAATAGTCGCTTTGCCAAAAGCTAACTCAAGTGCCTCTGTTTTACTGTAAAAAATTTGCGCAAACGCGCTTTGCGTGAAACTCAAAAAAAGAATAAATAGAGCGATTTTTATTTTCATTATGACAAGATATCCATGTTGAGCACGACGTAACAGTTGTCTACTCAATTATTAAGGCTTAATCAAAGAAGGCCAAGGAGATACTTTACCGTAACCATCTGTTAACGTATTGAGAAAGGCAAGCACATCATTCACGTCATTTTGACTGAGATTAAGATTGCCTAATTCACTAAAGTTCACATTTTGGGGAACTTCGGGCATTGGCCAACATTTTTGTTGTAGCGCTGTTTTTTCATCGGTGAAGGTGTTATTGCAGCGTTTTATGACATTGCGTGTGCTGTAGAACGTCACCACTCCCCGCAGTGTTTTAAAGTAGCCATTATGCGTATAAGGTGAGGTGAGGGCAATATTTCTTAAGGTGGGGACTTTAAATTTGCCTTCTTGATCGAGCATTTTCAACTGTCCACCCAATCCTAAATCTACAAAAGCCATTCCATTTGCGTTGAATTGCGGTGGCAATAGATAAAAGGGATTGTCTGGATTTTTGGGGATGCCGATATTGTCATAACTAAAATCGGTAAATAGCGGTGGCGTTGCGCCGCTCGGGCGACTGTCGTGGCAAGCAATACAATTTCCTTTGTCTTTAGACTCAAATACGATTAACCCGCGTTTTTCTTGAGCGGTAAAACGCGCTTTACCAAATAAATAAAAATCATATTTTGACGTGAATGGGTTGAATACAGGACTGCGTTCAAATTCAGCAATGGCATCGACAGTATAATTATAAGCTTGCTTGGTGTTGAGTGCCTCTTTGCCATAAACAGCATCAAATTGTGTTGAATAATCGGTAGTCGACGAATGTTTAATTTTCTCAATCACCGATTCTGGCGTTGGGTTTGCCATTTCAATGGGATTGAGAAACGGGCCTTTTGCTTGATCGCTCAATGTTTTTGCCCGTCCATCCCAAAATTGCCCGCCTTTGTATAGATTCGCTTGTCTATCAAACGTAAAGTCAGGTGAAAACGCAGCATACATAATCGTTGGGGCACTGCGATTACCATGTAGTGACGTATCTACCCCTTTAGATGTGGGTTGCGTTTTATCTTTATCAGTAAAAGCAGCAAGTGGATCATGGCAGCTACTACAGGACTGTCCTGCGGGTTCAGATAAATTTTTATCAAAAAATAACTGTCTGCCTAATTCCGCTTTAGGTGTTAATACCTCAGCACCCAAAGCCGAAAAAGTGACTAAATTTATCATCACGCCCAGCATGGCGAATGGATGCCAAATTTTCATTTCCATTTCCTAAAAGATTAGTAAATAAAGCCAACGCCAAAATTAAATTCATCACCATTGGGAATACCCATCGGAACGATTTTTCGGTCATTAATGTTGCGATAATCGGCTTTAATGACAATATTGGGAATTGGTTTATAACTAATACCTGCTTGATAAATCCAGCGGTCTAAGCCTACACGCGAGTCGAATGTACTTCCAACTAGCGAGTTGTTGTCAATGGCTGATAAGGTGTTATAGCGCTCTAAACGGAAGAAGGGGGCAAGGTAGTGATCGCTCTCTTTCCAAAGTAGTGGCATGATGTCATGTGCGGCTTCAACGTACCAGCCAAAACTTTCTTTGCCCAACGGTCCCGCAGAACCTAAATTAGGATTTAAAAAAGCGGTATCGTCAATATGGCTCCATGCGCCTAACGCACGAAGTTCTAAACCACGGTATTTATACTGAATATGGCCTTCGTAGAGCTGCGTGAAAACGTTGTATTTTTGATTATTGAACGTCACGTCATTTTGACCGCTATTACCTAAAAAGGTCGATGCGCCAAACAATAAACCCGAAATTTGGGTGGGTGAATAATCAAGGCGACCAGTAAAAGCAAAATCATCCGCTTTGGCGTTACTGCCCCCTTGACGCCCTTCCATAATGCCTACGTTGCTAAACCCTTGTGCATTGAGTCCCGTCATTGCATACATTCTGTATTGCAAACCGGGTAGCACTTCACCAAACAAGCCGGCGCCCATTTCACGCCACGTTGAGGGAATAATATAGCGCTCGATATCAGGGCGATGATTGCCATGATAGGTCGTTGGCTCGTGCATTTCATTGACGAAACCCATCGGAACGAGCATTAAGCCCGCGCGAATATTGTATTTTTGATCAAAAAAGAAATCGAGTTGTGAGAATTCAACGGACACTTCGCCTTTTTCTTCGCTTCCTTCACCGGTTGTGGCGTGTTCAAATTCAATTTCGTTATTGAGAACAATCCAATCGTTGAATTTATAACCCAAATAAATGACGGCACGTTCTAAATCGGCGCTATCTTTATTATTTTTATTGCCTTTGGTATCCACGTAATTGGTGTACATGGCTTCACCATAGCCGCCAATAGAGAGACCTTTACTAGTGCCATACACTTTTGACGCAGCAGGCCCCATACCGTACATACTTTTGTACTTTGCTTCTTCGGGAATCGATAAATTGGTACGTAATTTTTCGACTTCTTGACTTAATACATCTGTTTTCCGTTCTAATTTTTTAACGTCATTTGTTGCTACAGCGGGTGCTGGCGCGTTTGTTTTGTCGGTGAGTTGCGTGGTAGGTGCCGTGACCGCATTTTTTTGCAACGCCTCGATTTGCTTTTGTTGCATTTCGATAATTTTCCACATTTCATCCATTGTTTTTGGCTTTTCCAGCGCAAAAACAGATGTTGAAACGGATAATAAACCCGCTATGGTAAAAGATAAGCGATTTATTTGATGTGCCATGATGTGATCCCCCAAAATTTTATTGAGGGAAATCATAGCAGTTATTATTCTAAATGCAAATCATTATCATTTGTAATTTGAATAAGCATTCATTTTTGGGAAATTAATCGTATTTGAACATTTGTTAACGCGGGAGTGGTGTGTGTCGCGGCAGCAGCTAACATAGCCGCTTTATGAAAGCGCAGTTGCGATGACCAAACCGCTGCATCGCTATATACCATCAGTGTGGTGTTATGGGCGACACAATGAACCACGTGAGCGGCTAAATCCTCAGGCAG
>JBDLQG010000160.1:0-4771 GCA_039800705.1 Pseudomonadota bacterium | reverse complement strand
CTGCACGCATACTCAATGTCACCGATTTTCGTTGGCCGTGTACTGCTATAGAGGCTTTATTTACGGCAAATACACTGCATATTATGAGCGAAGAAGAAGTTCACATCATGTTTAAGCAGTTGGAAAGTACGCTTAGTGCCCAAGCTAAATTTTGTATTTACGGCCCCTTTAATTATCAAGGCAACTACACCAGTCAGAGCAATGCCCAATTTGATAGATGGCTTAAAAATCAACATCCATTAAGCGGCATTAGAGATTTTGAAACAGTTGTTGCGTTGGCACTTAAATCAGATATTCATCTCATTGAGGATATCGACATGCCCGCTAATAATCGACTACTGATTTTCCAAAAAGCGTAAATGCACAACGCTCATCCAAACGGTGAAATATGCACCGACATTTTAATCTAATAGTTCAGCCGCACTCTGATATGGCAAAGCAAAAGCTTCTGCAACAGCATGGTACGTGATGGTACCTTGATACGTGGATAGCCCCTTTTGCAAAGCTGCATTGCGGCGCAACGCATCCAATCCATGATTAGCTAACTCGATAATATAAGGTGCCGTTTGATGATTGAGAGCGAACGTACTAGTTCTTGGTACGGCACCTGGCATATTTGCAACGCAATAATGTAATACGCCATCAATGATGTATGTAGGATGACTGTGGGTCGTCGCTCTTGTGGTTTCAATACATCCACCTTGATCGACGGCCACATCCACAATAACTGCGCCCTCACGCATACGAGGCAACATCTCTTTTGTCACAAGCCAAGGCGCTCGACGTCCGGGAATGAGAACAGCACCAATGACCAAATCGGCTGTCGTTATCGCTTCTTCAATGTTATACGCATTGCTGGTGAGCGTTTGTAATCGCCCTTGATAAAGATCATCCAATTGTTTTAAACGCGCATGATTAATATCGAGCAATGTGACTTTCGCTCCCAATCCCACAGCCATCTGAGCCGCATTACTTCCAACAATACCGCCGCCTAAAACAACCACATTAGCAGGTAGCACACCAGGAACCCCACCCATCAAAACACCACATCCGCCATTATTCTTTTGCAGATAATACGCACCCACTTGGGTAGCCATACGTCCAGCTACCTCACTCATCGGTGTGAGTAGTGGCAATGAGCCATCATGTAATTGAACCGTTTCGTAAGCAATTCCTGTAGTTTTCGATTGGATTAACGCTTCTGTTAACAATTGATTGGAGGCCAAGTGCAAATAAGTAAAAAGCAGTAAGTCCGAGCGAAGAAAAGCATATTCCACCTCAATGGGCTCTTTAACCTTGACAACCAACTGCGCATCCCAGGCTTCTTTTGCTGTATCGACAATGGTGGCGCCCGCTAGACGGTAAGCCTCATCGGAAATAGCACTGCCCTCGCCTGCACGCTTTTCAACTAACACTTGATGCCCGAGTTTTATCAAGGCATTCACCGTACTGGGTATCATACCCACTCGATTTTCATTATCTTTAATTTCTTTCGGTACGCCTATTAACATTGCATTCTCCTCAATAACCCGTTGTGAAAAATTTGTCGTGTGGTGTTAGGTAATATATATCAAGCCGTTACTTTCAAGAGCCTTGTCTCATATTGGATTATACTGATTAATTGATGAATGGATACTTTGATAAAAAGAGTAAACTCAATTATCTTTAATAAATTTTACAAGCTAACTGGCAATACATTGAATATGCGACACTATTTTGGAGAATATCATGACTAAATTAAGCCCCGTTCTTTTTATTCCTCATGGAGGAGGCCCTTTACCCATGTTGGGAGACATAGGCCATACCAGCTTGATTCATTTTCTTCAACAATTACCCTCTCAAATAGATAAACCCTCTGCCATTGTGATAATCAGTGCACATTGGGAAGAAAATATGGTGACCATCACAAATCATGAAGAGCCATCATTACTTTATGATTATTATGGTTTTCCTGACGAGGCTTATGATATAGATTATAGCTTAAAGGGAAATGCCTTATTATCAGATAAAATCCAACGATTGCTTTGTGATAAAGGAATTGAATCTAAATTAGATTCTCAGCGCGGTTTTGATCATGGCGTGTTTGTACCCTTAAAAATCATAATGCCCGATGCTCAAATACCTTGTGTACAGATTTCATTAGTGAATTCCCTAGATGCTCAAGCCCATATAGCCATCGGTGAGGCATTACGTGAATTAAGAGAAGACAACATCCTTTTTATTGGATCAGGATTTTCATTTCATAATTTGCCGGCATTTTTCTCAAATAATCGCTCAACAGACAGTAAAAATGAACAATTTCAAGAATGGCTCATTGATGTTTGTACAAACAAAACGCTCACAGATCAGCAGCGTAGAAACAAATTAACCAACTGGCAAAATACCCCCTTTGCAAGCTATTGTCATCCTAGAGAAGAACATCTTATCCCTCTTCATGTATGCGCAGGATTATCCAACTCAAACGCGACTCTTATTTTTGATGATACGGTGTTAGGCAAAAGAACCTGTGGATTTTTGTGGAACGATTAGAATTAATTCAGACTGCCAATGCCTTAAAATCAATATTCATCAAGTACTTAATGACAAAATGATTAATTTAATTTTGTTACTTCCACTATCCAAGATAGGCACAATGACAGTGCTGATCCAATATAACTTGCCGTTTTTATGACGATTGCCTATTTCACCGCGCCATATTATGCCTCTTTGAATAGCCGTCCTAACCTCTTTATAAAAAGTGGAAGAATGTTTTTTTATCGGTTTCTTCAATACGAAACGTTATGCCAATCAACTCATCCTTTCTATAGCCCGATATTTCGCAAAAATAATCATCAAACAGACAATTTTTCAGAAAAGCCATCAAAAGCCATCATTAGATGTTCAGAATTGAAAATTAAGCTGCGTTGTTTTCAATACTCTGTAATTTAGTACCTCGTAAAATATCTGCTGTCACAATCAAAACTAATGACATAATAAATTCACCTAAAAAAATACCCGCAATCCCAAATATAAACATCAAGCCAACCAATATGTCTTTATATAATGTTTTCATAACATGTACCTGTAATAATTAAACAAAATGAAATAATTAACTATCAATATACGCTGTAATTATTAATTAACAATATTACGATTTATAAATTTTTAGTTTCTATTTTGGATACAATAAGAATTTGATCAAACTACAATTTTTAGGACACATTTTTAACATTATCGTGTAAGCGTAAATCATAACGAAACCAAAATAGCGCATTCATGGGGCAATTCCTTAAGGTGCAAAGCAAAAACCCGCATAATCAAATAACTGCCCCGAATCCTCTGCAGCTAAACATTGCATGACATCGATTAAATGGCGAGCAGTAAATTCAGGTGTTTGCAGATGATCGGATGCTATACTGCGTTTAAAGGGTTCAGACAAAGGTGTATCAGTCGTACCCGGTTGCAAGCCAACCACAATAGTGGGTCGTTTCATGCGTTTGAGCTCAATAGCAAAGTTTTTGATTAACATATTGAGTGCCGCTTTACTGGCACGGTAAGAATGCCAACCTCCGATTTGGTTATCACTGATACTGCCAACGCGTGCGGACAAAATACCAATAGTGGTCGAATGATGCGGGTTAAGCTTGGCTAGTAATTGCTTCACCAGCAATGTTGGACCAATCGCATTGACGGTGAAAGCGTGTAATAGATGCTCAGCTTCTAGGCTACGCCATGTTTTTTCAGGATGCAACATGTCGTCATGTAACCATCCCGTCGCGATAAATACCCAATCTATATTTACATTGTCGGGTAAAAGTTTTAAAGCATTGCTAATGCTGACAGCATCGGTAATATCGAAGGCAATGTCTTGTGTCGCTACAGTTAACGGCAACAACTTAACAGTGTCTCGCGCTAAACGAATCAGCTTAATTGATGGGAATTGCTCCGTTAGTTGCAGGCAAAAAGCCTGACCAATTCCCCCAGAAGCCCCTGCCACCAAGACACACTCAGGCGGCGAATTGTATAAGCGTTTTAAAATAGACTCAGTCATCACAAACCTTCAATTAGAGCTGCCAAGCGGTCAAATAGTTTAAAGTTAATATCTCAAAATATTAACGATTATAAAAGCTATACATCTTTTTATAGCACCGTAAGTGTTTGTATTGCTGAACACCGATTACGTGGAAATTAATTTAATTTATGCCCATACCCTGCTAAAAGTTAAGGTTTCTAAATCCGCATGTTTATATAATCAAACCGTTTAATCAAAAATCATCCAAACGCTTCAAGTGCATGGTTATACTCTAATTCATTAAGATATAAATCGCCAATAGGGAAACACAATTCAGACTAGAAAACAGATATGGAATTTAAATAAGATATTTTATGATACCTAAAAATAAACCTATCAGCGTTTTGTATCAAAATATATACTTTATAATACATATTAAGTCATGAGAAATACTGTTGTTACTTGACATATCTTCACCATGAAAAATTCTCCAAATATAAGCTTTTATTGAATTCCCGTTTTTCAATAAAATTATTCGCCACACTAGTGAGCAAAATCTCCTGCTTCGTTCGATCAGCTGGTGAATCACCAATCACTGCCCAGTCAATTTTTGACTCGTTCAAAGGCGTGGGGATTAAAGAGTCAGCCTGGAGCTGAATGGCTTGCGCTAATTCTTTTGGTGGCAAGCGGTCAACGTCCGCCACAGTCGTAAATACACGACTTGAAGGCACCCCGACAGCTACATTACGGGTACTTGGTCGAGCTTGTTCGACCAATTGT
>JBDLQG010000159.1:0-6987 GCA_039800705.1 Pseudomonadota bacterium | reverse complement strand
TAAACAGCGGATTATTACTCGGCGTAATCAAGGTTATTTATTTAAAGATAGTGTGTGATCTAAATTTGATTCTATCGTAACTAAATAGAAATCAATCAATTGATTTAAATGAGGATTTATTATGATTCATAAACATATTGCCTATTACGGTGCGAATTTTAAAGGTGACTTGTCGGCCTCATTAGTGGTGTTTTTAATTGCATTGCCGCTCTGTTTAGGAATTGCATTAGCATCAGGAGCACCTTTATTTTCAGGATTGATTGCAGGTCTTGTAGGCGGACTATTAGTTTCTTTTTTAAGTGGATCGCAATTATGCGTATCTGGTCCTGCAGCAGGTTTGACGGTAATTGTTTTTTCTGCTATTGAAACATTAGGTAGCTTTCAAGGTTTACTGGTAGCCGTTATTTTAGCGGGTATCATTCAGTTGATATTGGGGTATTTACGGGCCGGTATTATTGGTGCATTTTTTCCTTCTGCTGTCATTGAAGGGATGCTGGCAGCAATCGGTTTAATTTTAATTATCAAACAAACACCGCATGCTACTGGCTATCACACCAGCTACGAGGGTGACGAAAGCTATATGCAAGAAAGTGCGGAATCGAGCCTACAAGAGTTAATCGATTCGATTTCACATAATATCTCGCATGGCTCTATTGTGATTAGCAGTGTCGCACTATTCATTTTAATTATTTGGAATTTACCTTGGTTTAAGCAACATACGTTTTTTAAACATATTCCTGCTGCGCTCCTCGCTGTCATTTGGGGTATTGCGTACAATCAATACACTATTCAATATGCCCCCGAATGGGCGGTAAGTAAACAGCATCTCGTCAATCTTCCTCCTATAAATAGTCCAATAGAGCTATTTGATTACTTTGTTTTTCCTGATTTTAGTTATTTAACTCGACTCGATACTTATGCTTCTGCAGTGACTATTGCCATTATTGCTAGCCTTGAAACATTACTGAGTTTAGAAGCCACAGATAAGTTAGATCCACTCAAACGCATTGCACCAACGAATCGTGAATTAAAAGCACAAGGGATTGGGAATATTGTAAGCGGCTGTTTAGGCGGCCTGCCTATGACCGCTGTTATCGTTCGAAGTGCAGCCAATATCAATGCGGGAGGAAGAACGCATCTTTCCTGTTTTCTACATGGTGTTTGGTTGCTATTGAGTATTTTATTTGTCGCTGAGTATTTAAATACTATCCCACTTGCCTGTTTGTCGGCGATTTTATTGCACACAGGCTATAAATTAGCAAATCCAGCTGTCTTTAAGCATTTTTATCAAAAAGGGGCGAGTCAATTTTTGCCTTTTATTATTACTATTGCAGCAATTCTTATCACCGATTTACTTGAAGGTATGGCTATTGGCATGGCGTTTGGTTTGTTCTTTGTTATAAAAGCGAATTATCAAGCTGCTATTACGCTGTCTAAAGAAGGTTCACATTACCAGCTCTCTTTTAATAAAGACGTGTCATTTTTGAACAAAGCGGTACTGCGTAAATTTATTTTGAGCATCGAAGAAAACAGTATTGTCACAATTGATACTACGAGAGCAAAATTTATTGATCATGATATTTTGGAAACGATAGAGGATTTTTTAGCCACCACCTCAGACGATAATATTCGAGTTGAATTCATTGAGATAGACGGCTACCAACGTTTTTCAGGTATTGGTGAGAAACATATTTAGTTGGTTCGTTTCTAATGATAATTCTGGTGCCTCTATCGATGATTGAATTCAAAAATATACAGTATGATTTTCCAGCAGGAATGGCTATTTTCTTTATAGCTATTCCTATGTCCCTAGGCATTGCGCTTGCCTGCGGGGCGCCATTGTATTCAGGATTAATTGCCAGTATTGTGGGTGGCATATTAGTGGCACCATTGAGTGGCTCTTCACTTGGTATTAGTGGTGCGGCAGCCGGATTGGTTGTCATTATGCTCAGTAGTATTCAATCACTTGGGTTCAGTGCATTTTTATTAACAGTATTCCTCGCAGGCATATGTCAAATTGTGATGGGACTCACTAAAATGGGAACCATTGCACATTATTTTCCTAGTGCCGTCATTAAAGGTATGCTGTCAGGTGTTGGAGCCATTATCTTTATCAAACAAATCCCTCATGCAGTCGGTTATGATGGCGATTATGAAGGAGATTTGTCGTTTTTTCAGTCAGATAACTATTCTTCATTTTCTGAATTAACACATATGTTTGATTCGTTTTCAACTACTGCAATGACTATTGCCGTTATATCTTTGATTATTTTGATCATTTGGGAGCATCCAGCACTTAAAATATCAAATGTTTTTCAATTACTTCATGTCGTTATCCTAGGGGTTCTTTTTAATGAATATTTACGTTTTTATTACCCTGATGTAGCACTCAAAGAATCACATCTTGTCTCCCTACCTGTTGCAAAATCGATAGGGGATTTATTTGAGCAAATGCACAGTCCAGACTTTTCACAACTAAGCAATCCAGTGATTTACATAAGTGCAATCACACTGGCGTTTGTGGCGAGCTTAGAAACATTAATTGCTGTCGAAGCAGTTGATCGACTAGATATGTATAAACGAGTGACGCCAACGAATCGAGAATTGATAGTTCAAGGTATTGGAAATATGACGTCAAGTTTACTTGGCGGTTTGCCAGTCACTCAAGTGATTATTCGAAGCTCCATTAGCATTCAATCAGGTGCAAAAACAAAATCGGCTGGTTTTATATCGGGGGTACTGCTGTTAATGACGGTATTTTTAATTCCAGACTGGTTTAATAAAATCCCACTCGCCAGCCTTGCTAGTATTTTGCTTGTCACCAGTTATAAACTCATACGCCCAAGCATCATCGTTAAAATGTATGAAGCTGGAATTTATCATTTTCTACCGTTTTGTGCGACGATTTTAGGGCTTATTTTTACTGACTTCTTAACTGGTATTTTTATTGGTTTTGCTTGCGCTTTAGTATCAGTTATCGCTGAAAATTATAAAAGTGCCATGTATTTTCGTGAAACGCATATTGGCAATAAAATTATTTTTCGTTTATCTGAAAATGTGTCGTTCTTAAACAAGGCTAATCTTAAACAAACATTTGATCATCTCCCTAAAAATTCAGAAGTGATTATTGATGCAACACGCTCAACTTATTTAGACTACGACGTTTTCGAGGTTATTTGTGATTTTAAAAAAGAAGCCCCTTTAAAAAATATTAACGTGACATTGCAAAATGTGCGCGGCTTTGGTGTCTTAGAACCAGTTAAAAATGTTAAAGCACAAACGTATGAAAGCCAGCAAGCACTCTCACCAGCACAAGTATTGGATGTTCTCAAGGAAGGAAATGCGCACTTTATGAATAATCTCAAAGTGAATCGCAATCTTTTTGAACAAATCAATGACACGCAAACCAATCAATTTCCCATGGCCATTATTTTGAGCTGTATGGATTCGCGTACGTCAGTAGAATTAATTTTTGATCAAGGACTTGGTGATGTGTTTAGTACGCGTGTTGCAGGTAATATCGTTAACGAGGATATTTTAGGTAGCATGGAATACGCTTGCTCCGTGGCGGGTTCAAAACTCATTGTTATTTTGGGACACACACATTGTGGTGCTATCAAGGGCGCTTGTGCTGACGTCAAGCTAGATCATTTAACTGGTTTACTTGAAAAAATCCAACCAGCGGTTGATTGTGTTTGCTCACAGCATAACATCATGAAAATTAGTCACGACGAAACATTAATTCAAGCCGTGTCTGAGCAAAATGTGATACTTATGGTTGAACAGGTTAAGCAACGCAGTGCTCTACTACATAATTTATATGAACTTGGGAAAATTGATATTGTTGGCGCTATGTATGATATTGAAACGGGCCGAGTTTCGTTTTATAACAATTAGATCAATGAGTGATAATCATAAAAAAGTAAAACATCATAAAAAAAAGCCGCTGCAATCAAAAGTAGGCTAAACGGCTTTTTCTGCAAAACTTAAGGAACGATTTTAATGTTTTGCATGGTGATGATGCGGATGAGCAGCAATTTCAAGTTGCTCGGGCATTAATGATGAGTGATGATGTTCGATTAGCCATTGGTCGTCGTCATATTCGTAAACGAATGAATAACGAGCTTCAACTTCTTTGGTTTTGCCATTTTTTTCATGGACCGTGAATATATAAAGTCCTGTATCTGAAGCAATGTTACAACCTAACTTAATGGTTCGTTGAACAATCTTACCTTGAGGCTTCTTTTGCAAGAAATGCACAAAATAGTCTTTAATTTCTGCGTGAGTAGTTCGGGGTATATCTGATAAAGTCGGCAATAAAATCGCATCACTCGCATATTCTTGAGTGACTTCTTCTGGATCTAATGTGGCTAATGCCTCATTCCATCTATCAAATAATGCTTTAATTTCTTCTTCACTTGTTTTTACACATGCTACGTTGTTATGTGTTTCCGCGTGAATGGGTGCAAACTCTTGTGCATATACTGCCGGTAAATAGGTTGCTGTTGCCAAACTGACTATAGCTAATAACTTTTTCATAATCTCTCCAATATTAATTTATGCTTTCGCCTAAATAAGTCCGCCTTAATTTAAGGCGCCATTAATGATAAATTATAACTGAGTTAATGAAAAATTATATTTGTATTAATATTACAGGCTAACTATTTTTAATTTGATATAAAAATTAAAAAAACATTAATTGTTAATTTAATATTAACTGAATATTAACCTAACATGAATATTTTAAGCGTGTTTAAGTCATTTTTACGATTTATAATTTTCTGAAAATAGGCTATTTTATGTATTTTTTGCTATTTTAAGTAATTGATTGAATTGCAATTAATTTAGATGTATAATTTTTTTCGTGCTGGGATGTTTTTTGCTTTTTGTTCTTGCTCTAGTCAATAGTAAAAATCTCTTCATGTTTTACATCCCAGCTTTTTTTATTTTTACATAATACAATATTCGTGAATATTTTATTTGCATATTAGTAAAATAAAAATCTATTAATTATTATTAAAAATTTAATTAGATTCTTTAAAGAATATGTAAATAATTTTATATGACGAATTACTCGTTTAGATTAGTTTAATCAAGACAACTCTCATTGATATTTTTCAATCATGATCGATGATGGTATACACACCAAAACAGTCAACATTTATTGTAGTAATCTCACTTTTAAGCTTGATTAAAAAGAAAATTTAAGAGTAATTTATTTAAATTAAGTGCATGTATATTTTTCGTGACCTATAAACGAACTCTTATTTTTAGATTTAGCTTAGAAAAAGCCCTCGGAAAATTTTTTCTTTGGGCTTTTAGAGGATGAAAACTTTATAGAATAATATCAGCTAAAGATAATGTGCTCGTACCTAACACTTGTATTTGAAATTCAGCTGCTAAATCATTGTCATTACTACCGTAGAGAATATTATTTTCAAACCATAAAACACCATTGCCACCGGTTGTATTTAAGTTAGCGGATGTGCCGATAAATGTAAACGCATCATTTATACGACTTACTGGTTTTGCGTCTATAGCAGATAGGTCAATTTTATCGCCTGACGAGAAATCGTAAATAACATCATTGCTTGTTAAACTAGATTCAGCAATATTTTCAAACCTAAATATGTCATTGCCGCTACCACCGGTCAAACTGTCCAGACCATGCCCGCCGATTAATAAGTCATCACCATCACCACCGTAAAGCTTATCCATACCGAGTCCACCAACAAGATTATCGCTACCATCTGCACCTAATAATTCGTCATTGCCAATGCCACCATTAATCACATCGTTACCCAATGCTCCGTAGTAGTAATCATCACTATTAGTCCCGCTCCAGCGATCATTTTTGTCGTCACCATGGTAAGCATTACTTAAAATGCCACCTGTGGTTGCTGAGTAGGTCGTTGAAACTTTCGCATAAACGCCATCGGCATTACTGTCTGCATAAGTTGTTGTCTCAATAACACCGTGTTCTGATTCTGTTTTAACTATGTCAGTACCTTTAATGGTAAACACTTCATCAGAGTCCACGCGCTCTTGTCTTACTACTCCCTGTTTTACTTCATAAACAGCTGTGATAGCTTGGTTGACTATATCAAACTTATACCCATTATTTGCATTAGTTGATGTTAGCGTGCTCGTTGAAGAAGGAATCCCATAAGAGCTATTCAATTGAGAAAAAGACCCATCACCATCTGCGTCAGTATAAACGGTAGTTTGAAGGCGACCATGCTCATTCTCTGTTTTTGTTACTTGCTTGGTCGTCGCGTCATATGACCACTGCTCATCTGAATCCATTTTTTCTAATTTAATTCGGCCATTTTTAATTTCAGAAACGTTAATAATAATATTGTTCTGTATTGTAAATTGATATGCTTTTGCTGAGTTTTTACTCATTTTTTCCCCGCCTTTGAAGAGTTATGTACAACATACTACAAATACCTTATAACATATAAGTGTTAATTAAAACTGAATACGTATCTATGATCGATAAATGAACGACCAGACAAATACAAACTATGAAGATGAACTCCAATTATTAGCCCATGCACAAGCTGAATTAGCGGCAAGAATTGAAGCCTGTAAAAAAGCAGGACATCACGCAGCGCTAGAGTCCTTCCCGCAAATTTGGCAAACAGTTTTATTCGTCATAGCTACCTCTTATTTTCAGAAAGATGACAAGTGTAATGGTCTAATTTTCCTTGTTCAATTTTTTCAAAAGGGTCATCTGTTGTATCTTGTGTCTATACGCGATACAATTTTGCTCATGATTAAAAGTTTTTCTCACAAAGGCATTAAACTGTTTTTTGAAACAGGATCTAAGTCGGGTATTCAAGCGCAACATGCTAATAAACTAGCACGTCAGTTGACGTTATTGAATAACGCTAAAACACCAAAAGAAATGGATATTGCGGGCTGGCGTTTTCACCCACTTAGTCACCAATTAGAGGGACATTATGCCATTTGGGTAGATAAAAA